>JAPXLS010000103.1:0-8019 GCA_033809435.1 Bacillota bacterium | reverse complement strand
CAGATTATCACCGTAATTTAGAAATTGATCAATTCTATTCGCGGCAAGGGCATTGGCCGCAAGAAGGGCCCAGTCTTTTGGACCGATGGGCACCGTGGAGAACAGGGGCCTCATGAAGGGAAGGTAAATTGTCACCGCCAGCATGGCCGCGGACAGTGAGGCTGCCGGCACGATAAGCCGGTTGCTTCCGAAACCCGAAAGACCGGCGATTTTTGCCTTCCGCTCACTGATGAGGTTGAACACTCTGTTGATCACCACCTGCGAGAAAGCCATGGTCCGCGCTTTGGCCAGGGTCCATCCGCCCCAGGTCAGGCCCGCTGCATAGAGGGCAAAGGAGGCCAGACCGAAGAGTACGCCTTTCCTGAAGATCGCGCTCCCCCGGTCCGGCAAGAATCCCTTTTCGGGGTCAAGGGGTGGGCGGCTCATGCAGCTCTCTTCCGGCGGATCGGCCGTGAGCGAGATGGCGGGAAGGCTCTCGGTAACCAGGTTTACCCAGAGGATCTGGGCCGGCAACATCGGTGCGGGCAGCCCCAGCGCGGCCGAAACAAATACGGTTAAGACCTGGCTGATGCTGCCCGATAGAATGTAGCGAACGGATTTCGACAGGTTTACGCTCACGGTCCTTCCCTCTTCGATGCCCTCCACTATGGTCACAAAATTATCGTCGCTCAGAGTGATGCCGGCCACCTCCCTGGTCACATCCGTCCCGGTTACACCCATGGCGATTCCAATATCGGCTTCCTTGATGGCGGGGGCGTCATTGACCCCGTCACCGGTCATGGCCACGATGTGACCGAGCTTTTTCAGGGTGCGGACTATACGCAGCTTTTGATCCGGTGTGGTTCGGGAGTAGACCGTTATTTCCCTCGCCTGTTCTGCAAATTCACTGTCCGCTATCCGGTCAAGCTCTGTACCGGTAATACCCTTGCCCCGCCCCAGGATGCCCAGCCCGGCGGCAATGGCCTCCGCTGTTCTCTGGTGGTCCCCGGTGATCATGATCACCCTGACGCCGGCGGCATGGCATTTCTGGACGGCCTCTTTAACCCCTTCCCGGGGATAATCTGCCATCCCGACAAGGCCGCAGAAGAGAAGATCCGACTCCAGCTCCACCTCCCCCGGATCGAGACCGGAGGGTATTTTTTTGCGGGCCACAGCCAGGACGCGCAGGGCCTTGCGGGCCATGGCATCACCGGCCGCCAGGATCTCCCGGCGCCTTTTGGAGTCCAGGATCCGGGGTTCCGGGTCCCCGATCATGCGGGGGCAGCAATCCAGCACCGCATCGGGGGCGCCCTTGACGTAGACGCCGTGCTCCCCATCCCCTTCCCGGCACACCACCGTCATCAGGCGCCGTTTCGCATCGAAGGCAACCTCCCGGTGGCGGCAGTGCTCCTCTTTGAGATCCTGCCACCATATACCCGCCTTTGCCGCAGCTGCAAGAAGGGCGCCTTCCGTGGGATCACCCAGTACAGTCCATGTACCGCCGGGATCGGCTCTCAGTTCAGCGTTGTTGCACAGGGCCGCCGCCTTCAGGGTTTCCGCCAACATGGAAGCGCCGCCGGCGCCCTCGCCTTCTTCCGGGCGGTATATCTCCCCCTGCGGCGCGTATCCCTCGCCGGCAACCCGGTAACAGGCGCCGTCGATGAAGATCTCCTTCACCGTCATCTCATTTTTGGTCAGGGTACCCGTTTTATCTGTACAGATCGTGGTAATGGAGCCCAGGGTTTCCACTGCGGACATGTCCCGCACCAGGGCATTTCGTCTGGCCATTCTCTGCACCCCCGTGGAGAGGGCTACTGTCAGCACGGCAGGCAAACCTTCGGGAACGGCGCCGACAGCAAGGCTTATACCGGTGCGCAGAACCTCCCAGACAGAGCGGCCCCGGAGCAGGTAGATCACGGCAACCGCTCCCACCGACAGGGCCACCAGACGGGTAATCGTGCCGCCCAAATGATCCAGCTGTTTCTGGAGTTTTGTTTTCTTGCGCCGGACATCACTCAGGAGCCGGGCAATCCTGCCCATTTCCGTTTGCATCCCTGTACCGACCACCAGTGCCTCGGCCCGGCCCCCGGTAACGCTGGTTCCCGAGAACAGCATATTGGTCTGATCGGCGATGGGGAGCCCGACACCGCCTCCCCGCCGGTTCTCCTTTACCACGGGGATGGATTCGCCCGTCAGACAGGCCTCATTCGTGGTCAGGTTTGATTCTTCTACAATCAATGCGTCGGCGGGTATCGTATCTCCGGCGTTCAGGTGGAGAATATCCCCGGGCACCAGCTCCTTGCTGGGAATCCTGGCAACCTTTCCCTCCCTCAACACGGTGGCCAGAGGGGCGGTCAGTTTTTTCAGGCTTTCCAGGGATTTTTCCGCCCGGCAGCTCTGGGCCGCCTCCACCAGGGCCTGGATCACGACGATGGCTGCAATGACGGCTGCATCCGCCGCTTCTCCCGCCAGCAGGGAGACACCGCCGGCAACAAGGAGCATCTTTGTCATGAATGCATCCAGGGACTTGAGCGCTGTTTGCCAGAAGGAAGGCCCCCTCTCCTCGCTCAGTTCGTTGGGGCCGAAAAGCCTCAGGCGCTCCCGCACCCTGTGACCGGGCAAACCGCTTTCTCTTGAACTTTCGAGAATCTCGAGGGCCCTGGAACCTTCCATTGCATGCCAGGGCTCCGGGCCGGAAAGGGGCGGCCTCTCTTCCGGCTGCAGCACTTTCAGGGCCGATCCAACGGTCCTTTTCCCGGGTGAAGAGGCGATGTCATCAGCATCCCCTGCATCATCGCAAACGCGGGAGAGCCATAACAGTAAAAGTTTTAGATCTGTCTCGAAAGGATCAAAATTGATCAGGACCTGCCCGGTGAGGGGGTTTGCATAGCTTAGCCTCACGCCGGGGAATTCAGCCAGGCGGTGGGCCATCAGGCCGGCCAGCGCCTGGTTGTTCAGCAGGGGAGGTATGCCCATTCTAAGCCGTCCCGGTATGAGATGAAAGTTTGCTTTATGCCTGCAAGCGTCGTCCAGCGGAATGCTCATACTTTACCTCCAGGGGTTAAGCAGTTACTTTTCTATTATTTCGGAGCGGCGTTTTTTTAACCGGTTTTTCGGACTGAAGCTTTTACCAACGGAAAACAGGGGCGGGGTTAATGTTTGACCGGAAGCGGTCAAGCATCGTCTTTTTGCGGTGGAACGCAGTTTCATGCTCATGCGGGGCAGCCCAAAAGGGGCGGCTCTGGCGGCCGCCCCTCCTGCAAGCCCTGATCCTTTACTGGACATTGTCTCCCGGCGGCGGGCCCATATCGGCCGGGGGGGGCTGATCACCGGCGGCATCCGGGGAAGGGGGCTGCCGGTACCGGCTGCTGACAAATGTTCTGGCCCGATCCATCATGGCCATGCCCTCCTCCATGGAACGCACCGCCACGGAATGCACCTTGCCCCGGGCGGAGGGCATGAGCAGATGACAGAGGAGCATCAGCCCCATGCCGCCCAGAAAACCCTTGCGCTGTCCCTTGTTTAGCATGTCTGAAAGACGGGCCATCGCCCCGCTGCCTGTTCCGTTCCTCCGATCCAGGGTGCGGGCCAGCTGTTCCCGGGGGATCCCCTGCCTGCGGGCCTCCTCCAGCAGGACATCGGCTATCTGCCTGACCTGGGGGTCCTTGCTCCTTTGCGCTTCCATCTCCTGCAGGGCCAGCAGCTCCTTTTTAATATCCGCCCTCATGTCATCAACAGCCCGGTAGCGCGCATTGATCATCTGCTGGATATTCTGATCCGACAATGTACGCCCGAGCCCCATTCTGTCCAGCTGCTGCATCTGGATCTCCGCCAGAACCTCATTTTTCACGCTGTCCTTTACTGCCTGGTAGGTTTGCTCCGCAGCAAAACCTGACTCTGATGGTGAAATACCGGCGCGGTGTCCTTGCTGCAATTCGGCCATAACCTCCCTTTTCACATCCCGGGTTATGGCTTCACGGCTTGGGTACAAATGGGATTCCTCCTTTAAGAGTTCGTCGTTTACAGTTTGTTGTCTTTCCCCGGCGATGTTCCGGCTGCATGCGCTGACGCCGGTCCCGGCCTAATCCAACTCCGGCGCTTTTCCCTGGGCCGGGGAGTACTGTACCCCGCGATGCTCCTGTTCAAATTTTATTTGATCTATTACTTCCCTCTTGATACTCTCGATGGCCTCTCTGTCCGGGTAACCGGAACCTCCATAAACCGGCGACCCCGCATGTGTCTCCTCCCGGATGCCGGACAGCACCTCTTCCTTGACAGCTTCGATGAAGGCCCGGTCCGGGTAGGCCGGCATCCCGGTATGATTCCGGTCCAGCTCCATGAGCACTTCCCTTTTTATACTGTCGATCAGATGCTGTTCCCGGTACCGCCCCTGGGAGCGGTTCAAATCCATGAGCACCTCTTTTTTGATGCTTTCAGCAAGGGCCCGCCTGTCAGGCTGGTTGTTCATCGGGAAAGTCCTCCTTTTTGATGGTCTCACCACTTATTATGATAATCTTCAGGGCATTTATCCCCGATCCGGGCCTGCCGGCCCGCTATCCGGATGAATAATTTTCGGGGTGAGGCAGATTATTAGATAAGGGATCCGCCTGACCGGAGATGATCCCTAAATTGGCTTTGTCAAGGGAGTGGATGCTTTGTACTATAGCAGGCAGGCGACAGGCGGCAGGGCCGCCCTGGCCCAGATAATCAAGGAAGAGGTTAAAAGGGAGATCATGGATGAACTCCGGGCGCAGCAAGGCTATTGCCCCGCACCCGGAAGCGGCCGGTTGGAAAGAGAGGCAGTTTCGAGAAGGAAGCTGGCAGAAGAGATCGGCAGGGTGATAAAGATGAGGGAGGCTCCCGGCGGCGCCGAAGAATATTTTAGCGGGAATATGGAGGGAAGGCTGCCGGACGAGCCCGAAACAGTTTTCTATGAAAGGGACCGCAGCAACGGATGGATCTGGGATCTGGCCGAGGAGCAGGGCAGAGGAATTCTGTACGGAGTGGGCACCGTCGTGCTTCTGGGGCTGCTCATGCCTTCCTACGGACAGAAGATCAAAACAATCTTCACCAGGACGGCTCTTGAGGGGGCGGAGCTGATCGAGAAAGCGCGCTCCATAGTAGCCCGGGCCAGGGAGGACATTGAAGATCTTGTGGCCGAAACAAGCCTTAAAGAGCTGATGAAAGGATCCCGGCACTAGCCCCCCCGAAGCGGCCGCCTGCGTACAGGGGCATTGATTGGCGCTACCTCCCCGCTCCTGATCCCCTGTCCTGGTCCCCGGCGGTACGCGCCCCCTCTGCAACGGTGATCTGAAGCATCCGGGTTTGCAGACCCAGTCTTTCACAGAGCTCCGGGGTCAGGATCAGGCTGATCACCGTTCCTGCCGGGACATGCTCAAAGCAGTAGCTGTACCCTGACACCATGGTCCCGCTGCCCGGTTGCACGGTGTAAGGAACAGGCGAATCAATCTGCAGGTGACTGTTGTACTCCCCTTCCTGGTTGGTCAGATGGCCCAGGATGGACATATCCTCCGGCAAACCATCAATATCCAGGAATTCCTGGGTCAGCAATATGGCAAAATCGGTGTCCTCCACCACCATCTCTCCGCTGTCTGCAAACTCTTTGCCTTCCACCGAAAGCCTGTACAGGTAAAGGTTCCTGGAAAGCCTCAGGTATTCCTCCCGGTCCGCCGATGCGATAAGGGCGTCGAAATAGCGCCGGTAGTTTTCCGCCTGGCACTCCAGAAGATAGTTTTTATACTCCAGCTCTTCTATTGCACTGTCCTGCTCCTCCGCATCTTCCATCACTCCGGCGTCACCGGTATGAGCATCCTTGATCCCGGTGCACCCCCCCATAAACAAAAGAACAGCCGCCAACAACAGGCACAGTTTTGATCGCGATGCAGCCATATTTTTATCCTCCTCGAGCAGTATTCTGTGAGATTGACCGACAGGTTGATTTCACGCCCCGTTCATTTCCAAAGGGTGCGCCAATACCACGCGCACCGGCCAAAGCCTCCGTCCCCGCGGCTGGCCCCCGCCGTCCGATCAGGGGGACAGTGAAATAATGATGGCATCACCCTCCACTTCCCAGGCCGTCCCCAGCTCATCCAGCAGTCCGGTAAGCAGGGTGCGCAAGCGGCGCCCCTCTTCGCCCGATGCCGGGCGGGGCCGGCTGTCACCAAGAAGTACGGGCAGCAGGCGCATATGCTCAACGCCCTTTTTGCCGATGTGAGCCCGAAGAATGTAGCTTTCATTGCACATGCTTTTGTCAAAGGGGTAAAAGAGAAAATTGCCCAGGCTGTAGACGATGGGCCGGCCCCGGTAGATCTCCACCCCCTGGGGCGTATGGCTGTGATGCCCCAGCACCAGATCCGCACCGCTGTCGATGGCCAGGCGGCCCATCTCCCGCTGCTCAGCGCTGACCCGGTGGGTGTACTCCTCGCCAAAATGCAGCGATACGATGAGCACATCGGCGCTGCGGCGCGCCTCCTTCATATCCTCCATGAACTGCTCCCGCTCATGGTAGAAGAGTGCCCCCGCCTTCTCCGGCCCCGCCCGCCAGGCCGGATAGCCGTAATTGAAGACAGCGGAATAGGCCAGTACCGCTATTTTTACCCCCCCCTTCTCGAAGGCGGCTCCTTTTCGGGCAAGCCCCTCCTCCCGACCGGCTCCGGCATAGGCAATGTCACGCACTTCCAGGAGCGCAAGAGTATCCTCCAGGGCAGGCGCCCCGTAATCGAGGATATGGTTGTTGGCCAGCGAAACTACATTTATCCCCCCATGAACCAGCGCATCAGCGGCCGGGATAGGAGCGCGAAAGGTGTATGTTTTCTGCACCGGCGCACCCCGGTTCGATATGGGGCATTCCAGATTGGCAAAGACCAGATCGCCCTCTTTCAGGGTAGGCGCAATGGCGGCAAAGGGATAGGCGGGATCGTAGTCCCGCAGCCTTTCGGAGGTAAGGTAATCGAGCATGACGTCGCCCACCGCCGCCAGCTCGAAGCCGGGCGGAGGCGGAGTCTGAAAGGTAAACACGAATGGGCTGTTGTGCACGGCGCCCGCCACGGTGAAGGGCTGAACGGTGAGGGTGAAAAAGGTATCCCAGGGCCAGGGCTCCCGGGGCGTAACTGTGAAGAACTCTCCATCCCCTCTTACCGTCACGGGAACAGCCGGATCAAGGGTGATCAACCCCGCCAGCATCTCTTCCTCTATGGGTGCATTTGCGGCAAGGGTTACCGCGGAATTGCCGTATTCGGCGCTGAACGAAACTTCAACAGGGCTGCTGCATGAGGTTAGAAAAAGCAGCACAACAACCACCAGCACGGGCGCCCTGATCCTGCTTGCCTTCTCCATGTATACCATTCTGCCCCTGATATTTGATGCTGTCAATGGTATAATCAAGCTGAAAGGAACGAACAACTCCGCCATGGAAGAGATAACGATCACCAATATGGAGCCGCGGGACAGGGCGGCGATCAGGAGCATCTGCTGCGACACGGGCTACGCCGGCCTCGATATCAGGCCCTATTTCGATGACCCCGAGCTGTTCGCGGATATATTTACCCTGTACTACACCGATTTCGAGCCGCAATCCACCTTTGTGGCCCGGGCCGGCGGCAGGACGGTGGGCTACCTTTGCGGGTGCCTGGACACCCGCCGCTATCGCCGCTTCCTTGCCGCAAGAATAGTTCCCGCCCTTCTTTTAAAGGCGCTTTCGGAAGGCTACCGGTTGGGAAAGAAAACCGGCCGCTATATCCGGAACCTGCTTTCGGGGCTGTCCCGGGCCGGGGCCCGTCCCCCGCTCGCACTTTATCCGGCCCACCTGCACATAAACATGGAAGCAGGCTACCGGCGCCGGGGGGCGGGGGCGGCGCTGATGAACCGCTACTTTGGTTATCTCCAGGAACGCGCTGTACCGGGCGTGCATCTGGGCACGACTTCGCTGAATAGAAGCGCCCTGCCCTTTTACGAGAAGATGGGTTTTAGGCTCTACTCCAGGGCCGGAAGCGGGCTCCATGAAGGCAGGAGGGCTTTCTC
>JAPXLS010000102.1:0-8041 GCA_033809435.1 Bacillota bacterium | reverse complement strand
CGCAGCCAGATCCACCCGCCCTTCCCGCTCCGGAAGGGGCAGCACCTCCACCCCTTTTTCTTGCAGCAGGCGCACTTTGTCCGGAGGTGCAGCAGCGGTGGTGGCCAGCAGGACAGAGGCGCGCGAAGCGGATCCGATCACATGGGCATCCAGGGGCAGCCGGGCCCGGCTGTCCACGATGACGCGCAGCGGGTCCCTGCCGCCGCCCCCTTCCAGCCGTGCAGTGAGCCGGGGATCATCGCGCAGCACCGTCTCTATGCCCACGGCGATGGCATCGCTGTTGTGCCGCAGGCGATGGACAAAAGCCCGGGCCTTCTCCCCGCTGATCCAGCGGGAATGACCGGTGCGGGTGGCTGTCTTGCCATCGGCGGTAACGGCAGTCTTGACGATGACAAAGGGGCGGCCCGTGGTAATGAATTTGACATATACCTCGTTCAGGCGGAGCGCCTTATCCTGAAGGACGCCGCGCTTCACCTTGATCCCCGCCTGCTCGAGCTTCTGAAAACCGCTGCCGGCTACCAGGGGATTGGGATCCTCCATGGCCGCCACCACCTTGTTGATCCCTGCGCGAATGATGGCATCGACGCAGGGCGGCGTCCGCCCCTGGTGGGCGCAGGGCTCCAGGTTAACATAGAGCACTGCGCCGCGGGCATCCTCGCCGGCCTTGCGCAGGGCCTTCACCTCGGCATGCGCCGCACCCGCGGCCTGGTGGTAACCGGTTCCCACAATCTTTCCGTCCCGCACAACTACCGCGCCCACCATGGGGTTGGGGCTCGTTGAGCCCCTGCCCCGGCGGGCCAGATCCAGGGCGGCCCACATGAAACGCTCGTCAACATCCAAAAGCTCTCACCTCGTATAACTCTGTATTAAACAAAGAAAAACCCTGTCCAAAACTTATCAGGGCCTGTTCAGGGATAAAGATCCGACCTGACGCCGTTCCTTCTCCCTTCCAGACTTTACTGTCGGCCCCGGAATCACACCGGGTCGGCCTTGAGGGCTCGCGGGCTAACCATGAGAGGCATTACCGCCGGTTCGGAATTGGCGGAATCGCTTCCGCCTCACCGGACCCCGAAGAAAACGGTCTTCTCTATTCGATTATAGCACAACCGGCCAATCCTTTAAACCGGGTACCGCGGAGAATCCATGGACTTGAAAGCCTGGATCAGCTCCATGCCGCCGGGCGCTTTGAACAGCGCCGATCCCGCCACCAGCACCGTTGCTCCGGCGGCGGCTGCCTGCGGCGCGGTACTCTCGTTGATCCCGCCGTCCACGGAAAGCTCCACCGCCCTGCCGCTCTCGCGGATGCGCCCGGCAATCACTTCGATCTTGGGCAACACCGCCGGGATGAAAGACTGACCTCCCGCGCCGGGATTGACGCTCATCACCAGAACCAGATCAAGCAGCGGCCAGACATAATCCAGAAGCCGGGGCGGCGTGGCCGGGTTCAGGGCGGCGCCCGCCCTGAGCCCCCGTCCCTTGATCCGGCGCAGAACACGGTCCAGGTGCGCCGTGGCCTCGGCATGAACGGTGATCATATCGGCGCCGGCACGGGCAAAGGCCTCCAGGTGGGCTTCGGGATTCTCGACCATGAGGTGGGCGTCGAAGATCAAGTCCGTATGGGGGCGCAGCGCCTCCAGAACCAGGGGACCCATGGTGATAGCCGGGACAAAGGCCCCGTCCATAATGTCGAAATGAATCCAGTCTGCGCCGGCGCTTTTGATCCGATGCACCTCTTCACGCAGCCGGCCAAAATCGGCGGCCAGCAAGGACGGAGCTATTTTTACCGCCATTTTGCTTATCTCTCCTTGCCGGTCAGCTCCTGCAGGAACAACCGGTACTGTTCGTAGCGCAGGGAATTTATCGCTCCCGCTGACAGCGCATTGCGGACGGCGCAACCGGGCTCATGAGTATGGCTGCAATCACGAAAAGAACAGCCCCCCGCAAAAGCGGCGAATTCGGGAAATAGATCGCCGAGGCGTTCCGGAGCCAGGCCGCGCAGGGAAACCCTGGTAAAGCCGGGGGTGTCAACGACAAAGCCACCGGCGCCCAGCGGCAGCAATTCGGCATGGCGGGTGGTGTGGCGCCCGCGCCCGATCTTGCCGCTGACCATCCCCGTCTTCAAGGAGAAACGGGGTTGGACCGCATTGAGCAGTGAAGACTTGCCGGCTCCCGAAGGTCCGGCAAAAACCGTTGATTTGCCCTGCAGCCGCTCGCCAAGCTGCGCGATGCCGTCGCCCGTCTTTGCGCTGCTCCAGATCAGGTCATAGGGGAAAGGCTCGAGCAGACGGGAAAAAGACTCCAGCTCCCCTGCCGTTGCCAGGTCAGTTTTGTTCAAGCAGCAGAGCACCTTCAAATTTTCCAGCTCGGCCAAAACAAGAATCCGGCCGGCCAGCTGCCAATCGGGCTCGGGATCCCGCAGCGCCATCACCAGGACCAGATGGTCGATGTTGGCCACCGGAGGGCGCACCAGCGCGGTCCGGCGGGGGAGCAACTTTTCAATGATCCATGAGCCCGCCCTCCCGGCACCCGTCCGCTTCACTTCCCCTGTTTCTCCCGCCTGTCGGAAAACAACCCTGTCGCCGACAAGAATATCAACAGGCCCCTGCTTCAACCTGCCGCGGGCCCGGCACAGGTACATGTGCCCCTCTGCATCGCGGACGGAAAAGTAACCGCCCGCAATCCTGATCACCGTTCCCTCCAGAAAAACAGGCCTCCTTGCCGCTTATTCTTCACCGCCGCCGTCATCCTCGACTGCTGTCTCCAGGGACTGCTCTGCAGGCCCGCTGCTGATGACCAGATCGATGGATTGCCCATGCTGCACGGAGCTGCCCGGCCCGGGCAGCTGCTCCACAACGGTCCCCGCAGGCGCATCGGCGGGCTCGTACCGCAAGCGCGGTTTCAAACCTTCCTGCTCCAGGTACTCGACAGCCTGATCCCGGGTCAGTCCCAGAAGCGAACCCAGCTTGAAAGGCTGGCCCCCGAGGCTGACATAGATCACGACCTCTTCCTCCCGGGACAGCGAAAAACCGGCGCGGGGCACCTGCTTGAATATCTTTCCTTCGGGAATTTCATCATTATATTCTCTGACGCAGTTTATCTTCAGATTGAGACCGGACAGAATGATCCGGGCCTCCTCCTCCGTATTGAGGTAGAGGTCGGGGGCAAGGATGCTCTCCGGCCCCTTGCTGATAAAAAGCTGCACCGGACGCTTTTTGCGAACGGTCCGTCCCTGGAAGGGCACTGTCTTGACCACGTAGCCCTCGGGGATAATGTCGTCGTGGACAAATTGCGTTTCCGGATCGGGTTTCAGTCCGTGTTCCTTTAAAATGGCGACGGCATCCTCGTAGCTTAAGTTTCTCACCTCGGGCACCTTCACTTCGGGAACAAAGAGAAATCCGCGGGCGAAGATGATCACGCCTGCAATGAGCGCCGCGGAGAGGAAAAGAATAATGAGAATGAGCGGCAGGTTCTTTTTTATGTTCTCGGCGCCTTTGGCCTTTTTTGGCGCCCGCGGCAGCTTGATCACTTTTGTGTCCTCGTCGCCGTCATCGGATGGGGAGTCCGGGGCTGCGTTGGATTTGCCCTCCTCCTGAAAGTAGAGCAGATCATCAAGGAACTCCCGGGCGCCGGGATAGCGGCGCGCCGGATCCTTCTCCATGGCCTTCAGGACAATCCGCTCCAGCGGTTCGGGAATGCCGGCGGCCACCTGTGACGGCGGAAGCACCTTCTCCTGGACATGTTTCATCGCTACGGAAACAGGGCTCTCCCCGTTGAAGGGGACCTGTCCGGTAATCATCTCGTACAGGATCACGCCCAGGGAATAGAGATCGGAGCGTTTCTCGGCCAGGCTGCCCCGGGCCTGCTCCGGTGAAAAGTAGTGAACCGAACCGATGATCTTGTCGCTGCAGGTGAGGGTGGTCCCGTCAGCGGCTATGGCAATCCCGAAATCCGCCACCTTGATCTGGCCGTTCTGGGAAAATATGATGTTCTGCGGCTTGATGTCACGGTGGATCACGCCGGCGGCATGGGCCTGGGTCAGCGCTTCGGCAATTCTGGAAGCAATGGCTACCGCCTCGGCAGCCGGAAGGGGGCCCTTTTCGCGGATGTACTCTTTCAGGGTTTTACCGTGGAGATATTCCATGACAAAATAGTGGGTGTTGTCCTCCTCACCCACATCGTATATGCTCACTATATTGGGGTGGGATAGGCCCGCCGCCGCCTGTGCCTCGCGGCGGAAACGCTGTACAAAGGCTCCATCGCCGGTCATTTGTTCCTTGAGCACCTTGACCGCCACTGTCCGGCGCAGGAGACTGTCCCAGCCCCGGTAAACGTAGGCCATCCCCCCCTCGCCGATTTTTTCAATCAACTCGTAGCGGCCCGCCAGGCTTTTCCCGATCATCAATCCGCCCGCCTTCCGATATCTGTAACATAAATAACTGTTATATTATCGCAGCCGCCCCGCCTGTTGGCCAGCCGGATCAGGGCCTGCGCCGTCCGCAGGGGATCTGTATGTTTCAAGGCCGTCCTGAGGATCTCTTCATCCCGCACCATGGAGGTAAGCCCGTCGCTGCAAAAAAGAAGCGCGGCGCCCTCTTCAAGCTCCACATCGATGAGGTCAACCTTGACCTCCGGAGATGTACCCAGGGCCCGGACCAGGATATGCCGCTTTGGATGGTCCTCGGCCTCCTCCGGGCTCAACCGCCCGGCCTGGATCAGCTGTTCAATGAGAGAGTGATCTTCTGTCAGCAGGGTCAGAGCTTCATTGGAGAGCATGTAGGCCCGGCTGTCACCGATATGGCCGATGACCAGCCTGCGGCCGCACAGCAGACCGGCTGTCAGGGTGGTGCCCATCCCCTCCTTGCCGGCATCACGGGCCGCTTCCTCCAGAATCATACCATTGGCCTTGATGATTAAATTTTCGATTACTTCGGCAAAGCGATCGGCCGCAGGAGGACTATTCGGGTAGACCTCGTCCCAATAGCTGTCAAAGACACCTATGGCCAGGGCGCTGGCCACATCTCCGGCCACATGACCGCCCATGCCGTCGGCCACGGCCAGAACAGAGAAGTCATCGCTTATTTTCACCAGGTAGCTGTCCTCATTCCGCGAACGCTCCCTACCGGTGTTTGTAAGACCGGCGGCCCGCAAGGCGCCACCCCCAAATAATATTCAAATCCCAGATAAGTATAGCAAATAAAGACGAAAATAACAATGCGTAGAAGGCGAAAATGACAGGCCGCCGCCTTCGGGGCCGGGCACTCCGGCGGAAGAAGGGCGGCAGCGGCAGGTCCATGCACAGGCCGGCCCGCAATCAGGGCAGTATACTTACGAGGAGGAATGGTCACCTCCATGTCGAAATACAAGAGGATTGTTTGACAGCCATGCACGGAAAGGGGATGTTTTCCAGGTGAAACAGGTTCTGATAAAAACAGCCGAACTGACCCGCCAGTTCGGCTCCATCACGGCGGTAGATCATATCGATCTCGAGGTGAGCGCCGGCGAGATCTACGGCTTTCTCGGCCCCAACGGTTCCGGCAAGACCACCACCATCAGAATGCTTACAGGGCTGCTGGAACCCACATCGGGCGAGGCTTTTATCTGCGGCCACGATATCGTCAGGGAACCGGCCAGGGCCAAAGCGCTCATTGCCTATGTGCCCGATCAGCCCAAGATATACGGTAAGCTGACAGCCCGTGAATTTCTGGCGCTCATGGCGGACCTGTACCGCATGCCGCCCGATCATGCCCGGGAGCAGGCCGCACGGCTTCTGGCCCTGTTCGAACTGGCCGGACGGGCCGATGAACTGCTGGAGGGCTATTCCCACGGCATGCGCCAGAAAGTGGTGCTGGCAGCGGCCCTGATCCACCGCCCCAGGGTGCTGCTCATGGATGAACCCACCGTGGGGCTGGACCCCCGCAGCGCCCGCCTGCTTAAAAATGTGCTGCAGGAGCTGGCCCGCCAGGGGGCGGCCGTCTTCGTCTCTACCCATATACTGGAGATAGCCGAGCGGATGTGCCACCGGGTGGGCATCCTCCAGGAGGGCCGCCTCATTGCCCAGGGCAGCCCGGAAGAGCTGCGGCAGCTGACGGGGCATGCAGATGAAAGTTTGGAGGATATCTTTCTTGAGCTTACCGGCGGTGCGGAGGACGCCGAGCTGATCCGGAGCCTGGGGGAGGCGGAAAACCATTGAGAATCGATCTGCCCGCCCCGCTTGTTGAGCCGCCTCCGGCCCGCTCCTTCGGCCAGGATTTCAGATTGCTGCTGGCCGCCCAGCTGCGGGTAACGTGGAACAAGATCCGCCACTGGCCCCGCTGGTCGCTCATCGGGGCGGCTGCCGGCTCTCTGGGCCTGCTGTCCATCCTGGTCCTGCTGGCCCGGCTCTCGTACGGCGCCCTGGATGAACTGTCGCCCGAAATCGCCCGCGGTTTTCTTTCTCTTATTTTTCTGGCAGGTTTCAGCGGGCTCATCTTTTTTGGGATCACCACGGCCTTCGCCACCCTGTACATGTCCGAAGACCTGGAGCTTCTCTTCATGGCGCCCGTCTCCACCAGGGCTGTCTTTGCGGTAAAATCCCTCGTTGTTGCCGGCGGCGGCTTCGTCACCGTGCTCATCTTTATATTCCTGCCGTCGCTCTTCTTCGGCCTGCTTTTCGGCGCCGGAGCGCTCTTCTATCTCTGGGCGGTGCTTGCGGCCCTCGGTCTCTGGGCTGCCGGCATAGCCATAGCGGAGCTTTTGAACCTGCTGGTGATGCGGATAGTCCCGCCCCATCGCAGCCGCGAGGCGGTGGGGCTGCTGGGCGGCATCGGCGGTCTGCTCATCGCGCTATTCTTCCAGATTCCCAACCTGGTGATCCAGGGCAGCGAACAGCTTGATCTGGCCGGCTGGCTGGGCAGGCAGCAGGAGCTGCTGCGGGTGATGGACTACTTTCCCTGGGGATGGGCCTCCCGGGCCCTGGCCGGCAGCGCCGCCGGCAACCAGTGGAGCGCGCTGGGCTGGAGCCTGCTCCTGCCGGTGCTGGGTGCCCTCATTCTGGCTGCAGCCTTCCTGCTGGTGGAACGGGGTTTCCGCCGCGGCTGGATCTCGCTGAGCCGGGATGAAGGCGGCCGCGTGAAAAAAAGGCGGAGCCGAAAGGGCGGAGCCGGGGAAGGATGGAATCCCGCCGCCCTGGCCGCGGCCCCGGAGGAAGCGGCAGGAGGCTCCTCCCGGCGGGGAATGTGGGCCGTGGCCAAAAAAGACCTGCTTTATCTCAAACGGGATGTGCGTGAATGGTTCGGCTACCTGATCCCCCTGATCATCCTGGCCTTCTTTATCGGCCAGAGCACTTTCCTGCCCGGGGCTTCAACGCGCTCTTCACTGGTGACCATCCTGGTTATCTACACGATCATGTTCAGCGGAAACATGGCCGCACAATCCTTCGGCAGGGAGGGAGAATCGGAGTGGATCCTGAACAGCGTGCCCCTGGCCGGCTGGCCGGTGGTCTGGGGCAAACTGCTTGCGGCGGCCCTGCCCACCCTGATCCTGATGGAGTTCATGCTTCTGGGGACGGCGCTGGCAACAGGGCTCTCCGCAACGATGGCGCTGCTCATGGCTGCAGGCGCTTTCCTGCTCACATTTGCCGCCGGCGCCATGGGGCTGTTCTTCTCCATCAACAACTGCCGCTACCATCCGGACAACCCCCGGCAGAGGATCAGCCCCGGCGCGACATGGTTGATGTTCCTTTTCAACCTGATCCTCATCCTGCTCATGTCCGCCGGCCTGCTCATCGTCTTCGCCCCGGCGGAGCTGACGGGCCTGCTGCAGAAATTGCCTGCTCTGACCTTCAGCTGGAGTTTTCCGGAGCTGCCGCTGTACCTTATCTATCTCTCTACCCGGCCCCTCTTCTGGGTTCCTTTCTGGCGCATAGCAACAGGCACCACCATAACCGCCATTGTCTGGGCGGCCTTCTTCTTCGGCTTCATGAGGGCCACGGTGCGCAAAAGCCTCAAGGGCTTCCGGGTGGAGATCATCACTGCAGCCAAACGCAAACTGATGTAAATGAGTC
>JAPXLS010000101.1:0-8063 GCA_033809435.1 Bacillota bacterium | reverse complement strand
TCACGGGGGCACCTTTTTCCTGGATGAGATCTCGGAGCTGCATCCCGACCTGCAGGTGAAGCTGCTGCGGGTGCTGCAGGAGAAGGCCTATTTCCCGGTTGGGGGGAACCGCCACCGCAAGGTGGATATGCGGGTGATCACTGCCACCAACCAGGATCTGGAGCAGATGGTGCAGCAGAATAAATTCCGCCGCGATCTCTATTATCGTCTCAATGTTGTTTCGCTGCACATACCGCCCTTGCGGGAGCGGAAAAATGATATACCCGAACTGGCCTATCTTTTCCTGGGCGAATTTTCACGGCGCTACGGCAAAAGGGTCTCCGACATTGCCCCTGATGTGATGACCGCCTTTTTGCGCTACCACTGGCCCGGCAATGTCCGCGAGCTGCGCAATGTGGTGGAGCGCATGGTGGTGCTGACAGAAGGCCATCTCCTCGATCTGAAGACGCTGCCTCCGGAGCAGGGCCGCTCCCCGCACCCCGCCGCCCGGGAGGGAGAGGAGGGCAGCCTGATCCATCTTGTCGGCGGCCTGGAGCGGGAGCTGATTCAGCAGGCTTTGGGCGCCTGTCGGGGCAACAAGGCCCGCGCCGCAGACGCCCTGGGCATACCCCGCAGCACCCTTTATTACCGGATGAAGAAACTGGGGATCAATGGTTGAGCTTCCTCGCGGACCTGTAATCACCGCATCATCGTATCAGTCCCGAAATGCCGATCCTTTTTCTGCAAAAGCGCCGAAAATCTGACGCGAGATGTCTAGAATCAGACGTTCCGTCCCTGCTTTGTACCTGGCGATCCCTGTTTGCAGCGGTTTGCGTGATGGCATGAATATTGCGTTATATCTAGAGAGCGGTGACGGCCCGATAGGCAGTCACGCAGCGGAGGGATTTATTCAGAAACCGTACGAAGGGGGATGCCCAAGTTTTCCAGAGTGGACTTGCCCTGTGCAAGTGAACGGATGCGTGCGCTGCACGACCCTTTGCTGAAAATCTATTGCTGCAGCCCCGGCATGCGCTGCAGAAAAAAGGTCCCGCCAGGATGTCGAATATCTGACATCCTGTAAATTAACATTTTTCACCCGCCCGGCCAGGGCGCAGTTTTCACCCGTTCCACCGGAGAAACAAGGCAAAACAGAGGAGGAGAGTAAAAATGACCGGCGCAGTTGATCGAGCGAGAGCATCTCGACAAGTATTGTCGGAGTACAGCTATGAACCCGCCGCCGCCGAGAGGGGCTACACCGGAAAAAGCCTCCATATCGATCTATCCACCGGCATAATAGATGAGAAAAAAGTAACTGAGCAGATGAAAGAGCTGTTTACAGGCGGCAAGGGCTTTGGCCTGTGGTACCTGTGGCAGGCTGTCGGACCCGGGACAAAATGGAGCGATCCCGAGAATGAGATCATCATCTCGCCGGGGCCGGTGGGGGGCATTACCCAGTATCCCGGGGCCGGCAAATCGCTGGTGGTAACCCTGTCGCCCCTGACCGGTTCCGTCATGGACAGCAATGTAGGGGGCTATTTCGGGCCGTACCTGAAATTCTCGGGCTGGGATGCCCTGGAACTCCAGGGCAAGGCGGATCGCGATGTCGTCGTCTACATAGACGGCGATGCCGGCCGGGTGACCATCGAAGAGATCGATCTGGACAGCGGCGCCGCCCATGTGATCAGCGAAACGCTCACCGGAGTCTACGCCCTTTCGGAAGAGGACAAAAAAAATGTCTCCGTGGTGACCACGGGCAGCGGCGCCGTCAATACCCGTGTGGGCATTCTCAATTTTTCCTTCTACGATCCCGGGCGGAAGGTGGTGCGGATGAAGCAGGCCGGCCGGGGCGGTACCGGCACCGTGTTCAGGGACAAAAAGCTGCTGGCTCTGGTGGTGCGCTACCCGGGGTTGACGGGGAAGGAGAACAGCCCCGCCGATTTCCGCAAAATCGTGGAGGCCGGAAAAAGAATCCGCCGGGAGATTCGCGAGCTGGACGACTCCCAGAACCGCATGCGTCAGGTGGGCACCGCCAGCTTGCTTACGGCGATGAATGACTACGACCTTTTGCCGGTGCACAATTTCCAGTACGGCTCCCATGCCGAGGGCGAGAAGATCTCCACCGAAGTCTTCCGCAGCCGCTTCACCCAGAATGTTCCCGACGCCTGCTGGTTCGGCTGCTCCATGTCCTGCTGCAAGGCGGTGGACGGCTTTATCCTGAAGACAGGTCCTTTCAAAGGGGAAAGTGTAACGGTGGACGGGCCCGAGTACGAGAATGCCGCCGGCCTGGGGGCCAATTGCGGCATCTTTGACCCCGACTATATCATTGAAGCCAATTTTTACTGCGACACCTATGGATTGGACACCATCTCCACCGGCACGATCATGGCCTTTGCCATGGAATGCTACGAGCGGGGCATCATCGACAGCCGCGCCACCGGCGGGCTGGAGCTCACCTTTGGCAACAAGGAGGCGGCCCTGGAGCTTTTGCACCGGATGGGCCGTGGCAGCGGTTTCGGGGCCGTCGCCGGTCAGGGCGTGCGCCGCATGAAGCGGCTTTTCAGCGAAAAGTACGGCGCCGACTATGCTTTCCTTCAGGATATCGGCATGGAGGCCAAGGGGCTGGAATATGCCCAGTACGTGTGCAAGGAATCCCTGGCCCAGCAGGGCGGTTTCGGCCTGGCCAGCAAGGGGCCGCAGCATGACGAGGCCTGGCTCATCTTCATGGATATGGTCAACAGGCAGCTGCCCACCTTCGAGGACAAGGCGGAGGCGCTGCATTACTTTCCCATGTTCAGGACCTGGTTCGGCCTGCAGGGGCTCTGCAAGCTGCCCTGGAACGACATCGAGCCCGAGGACAACCGGCAGACGGAGGAGCCGGCCAAGGTGCCGGCCCACGTGCAGAACTATGTGGATATCTACAACGGCGTTACCGGTAAAAACATCGACAAGCATGAGCTGATCCGCCAGTCGGAGCGGGTCTACAATTTTCAGCGCCTGTTCAACCTGCGCATGGGCTTTGGCCGGCGCGAGCACGACGCCGTGCCCTACCGCTCCCTGGGCCCGGTCACAGCGGAAGAGTACGTCTCCAGGGAGGAGCTGTACGACGGTCAGCTGCGGGAGCTGGGCATGAAGGCGGCGGAGATGAGCATTGACGAAAAGATAGGGGCGCTGCGCCGGCACCGGGAGGAAATGTACGAACAGCTCATGGATGCCGTGTACAGGCGCCGGGGCTGGAGCAGCGACGGCGTGCCCACGCTGGAAAAACTGCGTGAACTGGGCATGGACCTGCCCGAAGTGACGGCGCTTGTGGAGGTGTCCTGAGCTGGAAGAGACAGCCATGGTCGAGATAAACGGCCACCCGGTGGAATGGGAAGAGGGAATGACGGTAAAAAGACTGCTGGAAATCATGAATTATACCTTTCCCATGATCATCGTTCGCGTCAACGGCGAGTCCGTGAGGAAAGAGGATTGGGATAAATATCCAGTGCCGGGGGGAGCAAAAGTGCAGGCTCTCCATCAGATCGCCGGCGGGTAGAAGGAAAAATAAGGGATCCAGCCTGAAACCCGGCAGCGGGCCGGCAGCGGGCGGGAGAGAGGGATAAACAGGATGGAAAAATTGCCGGACCTTGTGCACCGCATTATCGACAGCTACAATTGCGACGCCGCCTCCCTGGTCATGATCCTCCAGGATATCAATGCGGCCCTCGGGTACCTGCCTCCGGAAGCCCTGTCTCTGGCGGCGGAGAAACTGGGGCTGCCCGAATCGAGGCTCTACCAGACAGCCACCTTCTACAGATCCTTCTCCCTGCAGCCCCGGGGCAGGCACAGGATCGAGATCTGTGAAGGCACCGCCTGTCACATTCGGGGCGCCTCGCTGCTGATGAACCAGGCCTCCGCCCGGCTGGGCATTGAAGCGGGCGGTACCACGCCGGACGGTGAATTCACCCTGGAATCGGTTCACTGCGTCGGCGCCTGCGCCATGGGCCCCGTGGCCCTTATTGACGGCGTCTATCACGGCAATTTGACCGCCGCCGGGCTGAGCCGCGAAATAAAGAGATGCTCCGCCGCCGGGGAGCGCGCTCCCGCGCCGGCGGCGGCAGAGATTACCGCGGCGAGAGAGATAAGCATCGAAAAAATAGACTCCCTGCAAAAATTCGAGCAGCTCCGGGAGCGCCTTGGCCTGGAATATCCGCTCCGGCAGCCGCACCTGCTCGTCTGTGCCGGAACGGGCTGCATTGCCAGAGGGAGCCTGGCGGTGGCGGCGGCGCTGCAGCGGGAACTGGCCGCTGCAGGTGTGGAGCTGCCGGTGCATATCGATCTGAAAAAGGTGGGCTGTCAGGGCTTTTGCGAGAAGGGGCCGCTGGTGACCCTCTACCCGGAAAACATCCTGTACACGCGGGTTCAGCCCGGTGATGCGCCGGCCATCGTCCGGGAAACGGTTCTGGAGAAAAAAATCATCGACCGCCTGCTCCACCGCGAACCGGGAACGGCCGCCGGTGCGGTCACATACGGCGACCTGCCTTTTTTCGCCGGCCAGCAGCGCACCGTTCTTTCCCATGTGGGCTTTATCGACCCCCTGGATATAAATGAATATATCTCCCGCGGCGGCTATGCGCCGCTGCTCAAGGCCATTCATACCATGACGCCCGGCGAGGTGATCGGGGAGGTCGAACGGTCGGGCCTGCGGGGCAGGGGGGGCGGCGGATTCCCCACGGGCAAAAAGTGGCGCGCTGCCGCTGCTGTCCCCTCGGATATCCGCTATGTCATCTGCAACGGCGATGAGGGCGATCCCGGCGCCTTCATGGATCGCAGCATCATGGAGGGCGATCCCCATGCCGTCATCGAAGGGATGATCATCTGCGCTTACGCCATCGGGGCGGCGCAGGGCTATATCTACGTGCGGGAGGAGTACCCCCGCGCGCTGGCGCACCTGCAGTGCGCCATTGACCAGGCCCGCCGGGCCGGGCTGCTGGGCCGGAATATCTGCGGCGCCCCCTTTACCTTCGATATCAGCATCAGCCGCGGCAGCGGCGCCTTTGTCTGCGGCGAGTCCACGGCTCTGATGCAGTCCATAGAGGGCCGGGTGGGCGAGCCGCGCCCCAAGTATATCCGCTCCGCGGAAAGGGGTCTGCACGACAAACCCACAGTGCTCAACAATGTGGAAACCCTGATCAATGTCCCGGTCATCATCGGCCGGGGAGTGGCGCACTTTGCCGCCACCGGCACCGCCGGCAGCAGGGGGACCAAGGTCTTTGCCGTGGTGGGCAAGGTCAAGAACACCGGCCTTGTCGAGGTGCCCATGGGTACCACCCTGCGGACCATCATTTACGATCTCTGCGGCGGCATTCTCGACGACAGGGAATTCAAGGCGGTGCAGACCGGCGGCCCCTCCGGCGGCTGCCTTCCGGCAAGCAAGCTCGATTTGCCCGTGGACTTTGACACCCTGGCCGCCGAAGGGTCCATGATGGGTTCGGGCGGCATGATCGTCATGGATGAGGGCACCTGCATGGTAGATGTGGCGCGCTACTTCACCTCCTTTCTGGCCGGGGAATCCTGCGGCAAGTGCGCCGCCTGCAGGCTGGGTCTGGAGGCTCTGCAGGGCATACTGGAAAGAATTTGCCGGGGCCGGGGTGAGGTGGAGGATCTTACCCGCATGGAGAGACTGCTGTCTCTGCTGGAAAATGGCTCGCTCTGCGGTCTGGGGAAGACCGCTCCCAACCCGGTGCGCAGCACCCTGATTCATTTCAAGGATGAGTACCTGGCCCATATTGTGGAAAGAAGGTGTCCCGCCGGCGTCTGCCGTGAACTGATCACCTTTGAAATAAACGATCTCTGCACCGGCTGCGGGCTCTGCGCCGCCTCCTGTCCGCAAAAGGCCATCAGCGGCGGCAAGGGCGAAAAACACCGCATTGATCCGTTGCTGTGCAGCCGCTGCGGCATCTGCAAGACGCTGTGCAAATACGATGCAATTTCTATATCCTGAGGAGCGGGTGACCATGCAGGCAAGGGAAAGGGAAGGGATGAACAGAACAATGCAGCTTACAGTGGACGGCCGCCGCATCGAAACCGGAGGCGGAAGGGTGCTGCTGGATATACTGAATGAGCAGGGCATTCAGGTGCCCCAGTTGTGCAGCCACCCCTCCCTGGCGCCCGCCGGCGCCTGCCGCCTCTGCATGGTGGAGATCACCAAAAAAGAGTGGGACGGAAAATCGAGACTTGTGGCCTCCTGCCTCTACCCGGCCGAGGAGGGGCTCATCGTCTCCACCCGCTCTCCCGATGTGCTGCAGCTGCGGCGCAGCCTGCTCGAGCTGTACCTGGCCCGCTCACCGGGCTCGAAAGTGCTCAAAGAGATGGCTGCGCTTGAAGGGGTGGACAGAACACCTTTTGTTCTAGGCGAGCCTGCTGACAACTGTATCCTCTGCGGTCTCTGCACCCGGGTTTGCCAGGATTACGGCCCCGGCGCCATCTCCACCCTGGGCCGGGGTGTGGAAAAATATGTTGGCCCCGATCCCGGAGGGATTGCCGCGGATTGCACCGGCTGCCGGGCCTGCGCCCATGTCTGCCCCACGGAGGCGATCCCCTGGAAACAGCAGGAGGGGTCCCTGACCATCTGGGGCCGCCGCTTTGAAATAGCGGTTTGCTCCGTGCAGCCCGAACTCTGCATGGGCTGCGGCATCTGCGAGGAGCTCTGTCCCATTTCCCTGCCCCGCGTTGTCCCGGGCAGGGAGGGTCCCGCTGTCTCCTTTATCTCCGCCCATGCCTGTGCCGGCTGCGGCATCTGCGCCGGCGCCTGCCCCGCAGGGGCCATTGTGCAGAAGGAGACGGCGGAGCTGCCGGGCTACATGAAAACTCTGGTTGCATCGGATCTCGGGGGTAAAAATGTCGCCTTTTTCTGCCCCCGCTCGCCCCTGCCCGCCGTCTTGAAAGAGGATGAGCTGATCATCCCCGTCAGCTGCGCCGGCAGCGTGGATATTTCCGCGTTGCTCTACTGCATCGCCGCCGGGGCAAATTCGGCGATTCTGCTCTGCCGCGACCGGCTGAGCTGCCCCTATGGCAGGGGCGCCGAGGCTGCCGAAAAGCGGGCCGCCGTCGCCGCGGATCTGCTGCAGCTCTGCGGCCTGAAGGGAGACCGGGTGACCCTGTTGAACAGCCGCCCCGGGCGGGAGGGGGCGCTGGAGGCCTGGCGGCTCTACAGCTCCGCGCTGTCCGCCCCGCCGGCTGCCCCGGAGGCGCTCTACAGCCTTGCCGGGGGGCCCGGCCCGGGCGGCGGCATGGAACTGGCGCTGGATATTGTGCGCTGGTTGAAGGAGCGCCCGGAGCTGGAGCCGGAGCTGCCGCCGTCGCTGGCCGGATTCTTTCCCGACGCGGCGGAGAGCAGGGATGCGCTCTACCTGGAGCGGCTGCCAGAGCTGCACCTGCTCCTGTCGCTGACCATGGAGCGGACGCCGGTCCCCGATATCCTGGCCCAGGCGGGGCGGCTGCTCCGGGCACATCACATCGAAGCGCGCGGCCTTGTAGCTTTGAAAGGACTGGAGCGGGGAACAGCTGATCGGATCTTCACCTTTACCCCGCTGCCGGCTGTCTCCCTCCCCGCCGGAGCAAGGGCGGTCACGCTCAACGAACTGGCCGCCGTGGAGGGGGCGCCGGAAGAGAGCACCTTTTCCTTCCGCCCGGGCGTGCGGGAGCGCAGCGGGGCGGCGGGTGAACCGGCACCGGAAGGGGAGACGCCGCTGCTGTATGCTTTTCCGGAGCAGTGGCTGCAGCAGGCGCTGCTGCAGAGGCGCGGCGCCTGGCGCCGTTCCAGGCCGAAGCCGAGCGCCATGCTCTTCAGCGCCTCTCGGCCGGAAGCGGATCCGGGTTCCCTGCCGTCTGCGGCGGAAAAACGGATCCGGGAACATCCCATTTTGACCCCTCCGGAGAGGCCGGGAATCACTTTTACATTCAACAACATGGAGATCAAGGCCCGCGAGGGGGAGGTTATCTCCTCGGCACTCTATGCTGCGGGCATATCCGCCTTTGGCCGGCATCACAAAGACGGTGCTCCCCAGGGCATCTTCTGCGTCAACGGGCAGTGTTCACAGTGC
>JAPXLS010000100.1:0-8087 GCA_033809435.1 Bacillota bacterium | reverse complement strand
ATGGCCATCTCCTTGCGAACCATGGCCGCAGCCAACCGGGAATCGCGGCCCCGCCTCTCCGCGGCCGTACGCATCCTGGCCTCCCAGGCGGAAAGGGTCTTCTCGTCAACCTCCGCCCCTCCAAAAAAACGCGGTTCAGCCGCCCCCAGCGTGCTCCCCGGTGTCATATAGATCTCGTCTGCGGCCAGAGCCAGGTAGGCACCGGCAGAGAGCGCCTGCGGCCGGACAAAAGCATAAACCGGCCCGGGAAAATCGTCGAGAAGCCTCGCGATATTGCAGGCTGATTCCAGATAGCCCCCCGGTGTATCCAGCTCCAGAATAACCGCCGCAGCGCCTTTCTTTTCAGAATCCCCCAGGGCATGATCGATATAGTTCTCCATACCCGCATCGATAACGCCCTGCAGCGGTATGAGCGCAACTGGCGCCGGGCTCTGCGGTAAAGCAAAAGCTGCGCCCCTGAACAGTAACAGAAGGGCGGCAGCCAGGAAGAACCCCTGGTAAAAGCTCTTTCTCTTATTTTCCAAGACCGGTCCACCCCTCCTGGCCAGAGGACCCGGCTGTTCCAGCCGGGTCCTACAAGTGATTCAAGTTCATCCCCAGCGCGGGGCCGCATCAAAGGGATCGGGCGCAGCAGCCGGGTATGACACCGGAAGCTGCAGGACAATCAGCGGTAACGCCGTTTACGCGCCGCCTCCGATTTCTTTTTGCGGCGCACACTGGGTTTTTCATAATGGGCCCTGCGGCGTGCTTCCGAAAGGATTCCCGTGCGGGCGCATTGCTTTTTAAACCTTCTAAGGGCTCTGTCAAGGGATTCATTCTTTCCAACTTTGATCTCAGCCATGAGCTATCCCCCCTCTCCGCACGAACCGTCGCCGAAAAAGCCGTGGTGCCAATACTCACACACCCCGCCCCTCAGCGATGGCATTCGATAACGCTCGTCCCCCCAGGAGATGCAGGTGCAGATGGTGGACCAGCTGGCCGCCTTCCTTGCCGCAATTGATCACTATCCGGTAGCCCGATTGATCGATGTTGAAAGCGCGGGCCATTTCGTTGGCCACGGCAATAAGCCTTCCCGCGAGCACACTGTCGCCGGCCTCCAGATCGGTCAGGGCGGGAATATGCCGGCGCGGGACAATAAGCAGGTGCACCGGCGCAGCCGGAAAAAGATCCTTGAAGGCGACAATCTCTTCATCTTCATAGACGATCTCCGCCTCGGCTTCCTTGCTGACAATGCGACAGAATATACAATCTGCAACCATCCTTGTTTTCACAACCTTTACGAAAATCCCTTGCTATTATAGCACAGCGCGATCCCCTTGAGAAGCAAAAACAGGCTCCAGGGCCACCGCCTCCCGTCAACTGCCCGTTAACGGAGTCCATATATAGATTCAATACGGGCGCTGTTTTACCTTTTTAGAGGAAAAATAAACTTGCGGCGGGCCGCCTTGCGCAGTTTTGGCGGATTAAGCTATAATGAATTCAGGCTCCAACGGGAAAAGTGTTGCGCTCCAGCAACGGAGCAGATGTTTACAATGGGAAAAGGGATACCACAGGAAGGGGTGTAAAGGAATGAACCCTTACGATGCCGCTCATACTCTGGCCAGGACGCTTCGCGAATCACCCGAGTTCGAAGGATATGGCGAGGCGCAGGAGCTGCTGGCAAAGGACAGCAGCGCCCGTGAAATGCTGCTTGATTTCCGCAAGGAGCAGTTCCGGCTGCAAAAGCAGCAGCTGTCCGGGCTGGAAGTGGCCCCGGAACAGCTTGAAAAAATGGATAAACTTTTCGAGGTGCTCAATCTCAATCTGACAGTGAAGCGATTCCTAGATGCAGAATTCCGTTTCAGCAGGCTCATCGGGGACATCCAAAGGATCATCAATGAAGCCGCCGGGGACATCCTGGATTCGGAGCTGCTACAGGAGCTGGGAAAAGCGCTGGATGATGAAACCGATGGGGAATAGAATACCCGGACGGGCGCCCCTGCGCCGCTACGACGCCCTGCTGATAGATCTGGATGGAACGCTGCTTGATCTTGATCTGGAACGCTTTGTACCGGCATACGTGACGGCCCTGGCCGGGTACTTTTCGGACCGCCTCCCGCCGGATACATTCGCCCATCACCTGCTGGAGTCTACAAGAAGCACCATGGTAAATGAGGAACCCCACCGGACCAACGAGGCTGTTTTCTATGCCGATTTCTGCCGCCGCCTTGGAGTGAAGCGTACAGATATCGACCCGTTGACGGAAGAATTCTATAGAAAAGACTTCCCCGGCCTGCGGCCCTGGGGCGCCCCCCGCCCCCATGCGCGGGAAGTGCTGGAGGCGGCACGCAGCTGTAATCTGAAATTGGTGCTGGCCACGCAGCCGGTCTTCCCCCGCACGGCCGTTGTCGAACGCCTCTCCTGGGGCGGGCTCCCTGCCGCGCCTTTTGACCTGATCACTACCATTGAGAATATGCACTACTGCAAACCCAGTCCTGGATACTATCTGGAGATTGCCCGCAAGATCGAAACCCCGCCGGAGAGATGTATCATGGCCGGAAATGACCCCCTTGATGATATCTCCGCAGCAAGGGCGGGCATGGGCACCTTCCTTGTCGAGGGCGGAGTCATTGAACGCACCCCGGCCGAACCGGCTTCCGATTACCGGGGCACGCTGGCGGAGCTGGCTGCGCTCATCGAAAAAGGTTTCCCGCCTGCTTGACCCTAGTCGCCCGCCGGGGGTTCAACCTCCGGCGGCTCCTGCATAACCGCATCGCCGGGGTCGCCCGCCTCACCGGGCAGCATGATTTCATGCAGGATCCGATCCTTTTCGTCCAGGAACAGCCAGTGAGTCTGCTCACCCACCTTCTCCCGCTCCAGTGTGACCAGGTGATAGCTGTGCGGCCGTTCACCGATCTTCACCTGCACCTGCACCACGCCGTCCTCCTGGGGGTAGACCTGCACACTCCTGATCTCGCCGTTCACTGCACTGACGGCATACTCGTACGCGGGGTTGAAAGGGTAATCAGGCAAGGATGCGCGTTCCTGGAGCAGCCCGGCCCAGCCCTCGGTGGAGGCGATCACTTCGAATGAAGCCGGGGCGCCCAGCTCACCCTGATCTGCAGTAACAAAGGCGACCGTATTCTTCAGGTCTTCATCGGGAGCCGCCACCGGAAATTCGCGGAAAAAATTATCATAGATGGAGAGACTGATCAGAAGAACAAGTAAAAACAAGAGGGGCAGCAGGCGTTTGGCCTCGATAACAAGAAAACGGTGCATCGATAGTTCTCCCCTTCCCGTAAGGGACTTTTACCATATTTCTATGCACCGTGCGCCCGTTTATGTCTGGGGCGGGAGCGTCCCGCAAAGTAATTGTCCATCCTCTTTTTCGATATTTGCAGCCGCCAGCTTCCCCACCCAGCCGCGGCCTCTGCTTTCAAGCGCCACCCTGGCGCGCAGGTAATGGGGGGTAAAGCCCTCCCCGTAATTGTGGGGGCGTATCTTTTCAATGAGGATCTCCTGCCTGGTGCCGATAAATTTCCGGCGGAAGGCGGCGGCCATCTTCTGCCCCAGGTCGATCATCTCACGGCTGCGCCGCCCTTTGGTCGCACTATCAACCTGATCCGGATACTCCGCCGCCGCCGTGCCAGGGCGGGGTGAGTAGGCAAAAACATGGAGCCGGCTGAAAAACATATTCCGGATAAAGGAGAGGCTGCGCCGGTGATGCTCCTCGCTCTCCCCGGGAAAGCCGACCATGATATCGGCACTGATGGCCAGATCCCCCCTGAGCCCGCGCAGCCACCTGACGAGGTAAAGATACTCCTCCGGGGTATAGGGACGGTTCATCCGCTTCAGAATCTCCCCATCCCCGCTCTGCAGGGGTATATGCAGGTGCGGGCATATCTTTTCCGAAGTGATCACCCGCTCCACCAGCTCCCCGGTTACATCAGAGGGTTCGATGGAGCTGAGGCGGATCCGCAGCAGGCCCTCTATCTTCTCCAGTTCATCGAGGAGAACTCCCAGGGTTACCTGCTCCAGATCGGCTCCGTAAAGCCCCAGATGGATCCCCGTCAACACAATCTCCCGGTACCCGCTTTCAACCATGGCCCGGGCGCGTGCAGCCGCCTCTGCGGGGGGGAGGCTGCGCAGCGGTCCCCGCACCGTGGGGATGATGCAATAGGTGCAGCACTGGGTGCAACCTTCCTGTATTTTCAGAAATCCCCTGGAGCGGCCGCGGCGCCGCGCTGTGGGAAGCATTTCAAAGGCGCTCCCGGGGCCGTAAGGGCGGACCAATCCGCAGGGAGCCCCGCCTGCTTCGAGCGAAGCCACGATCCGGGGCAGCTCCTCGCGGCCCTGCGTACCTATGATCAGGTCGGCCTGCTCCATCTCCTCTATTTCTTCCGGAAAACCCTGGGCATAGCAGCCCGTAGCCACAATGACGGCCTGCGGGGAGCGACGCCTGGCGCGGCGGATGGCCTTGCGCGATTTGTGATCACTCTGCCCGGTCACGGCACAGGTATTGATCACGTAAAGATCGGCATCCTTGTTAAAATCGGTAATGCTGTACCCTGCCTTTTCGAACAGGGTCTGCAGCGCCTCGGTTTCGCAGAAATTGACCTTGCAGCCAAGGGTGTAAAAAGCAACCTTTTTCTTCTTCACCTTGATCCCACCCCCAGATCGCCCCAGGCGGCCTGGATCAGGCCCAGGACCGCGGCTGCGGCTGTCTCGGTGCGCAGGATGCGCGGCCCCAGGTGGAGCGTGCGAGCGCCGGCGCCGGTCAGGGCCGCAATTTCTCCCCCGCTAAAACCTCCCTCGGGCCCGATAAAAAGGAAAACAGCCTTTTCCCGGGGGAGAGGCTGTCTTAACAGCTCTGCAAGGCCTTGCCCCTTCTCGCCTTCCCAGGGAACCAGCGCTGTCCGTCCTTCCAGCAGCTCCAGGGCTTCGGCAAAACCCCGGGGGGGATCCACTTCGGGGATCAGAGCCCTGCGGCACTGCGCCGCCGCCGCCCGAACCAGGCTGCGCCAGCGTTTCAACCGCCCTGTTTCGCGCGATCTGTCAAATCGGGGAATGCTGCGCTCCGTAAAAACCGGAGCTATTCGCCGCACCCCCAGTTCCACTGCCTGGCGGATGATCAGATCCATTTTCTCTCCCTTGGCCAGGGCCTGCAGCAGAATGAGCTGCCGGGGCGATTCGGCCGGCGGCAGCGGTTCCTCCAGCCTGACAACAACTTCTTCCGGGCTGATGGATTCAACCGTTCCCCGGAAGGCCGATCCCCTGCCGTCAGCCAGGGCGACGATGCTGTACTTGCGCAGACGCAGCACCCGGTAAGCATGGTTCAGATCGGCCCTGTCCAGTTCAACAACCAACCCTGCTGCCAGGGCCGCACCTTCCTTGAAAAAGTAGTGCATAGATTCACCCCGAAGATGTGCTGCCGCCCTGCCACATACCCTTTCCGGATCCCGCCCCGGCGGAGACAGCGGCCTGCCCCCTGACCAAACTAGTGCCCCCCGCCAAAAGCATCCTTCATCCGGCCGATAAATCCCTTGCCCTTTTCTTCGGACCGGTCAAGCTGGGCCAGCTCTGCGAGCAGCTCTTTCTCCCTGGCCGAAAGCCGTTTCGGGACAACCACATTTACCTTCACCCGCAGATCCCCTTTTCCCAGACCGTAAAGGCGGGGCATCCCCTTCCCCCTGAGCCGAAAAACGGTTCCCGGCTGCGTTCCTTCGGGAACCTTCATGGCGGCCTTTCCATCCAGCGTCGGCACCTCCACCTCCGTGCCCAGTGCCGCCAGGGTCATCTTCAGGGGAAGCTCGTACAGGAGGTCATCATTGTCGCGGCGAAAATGCTTGTGGCGGCGAATGGCGGTAACAACAAAAAGGTCTCCCGGCGGACCGCCGCGAAGCCCTGCTTCCCCGCCTCCCTGAATTCGCAAACGGGTTCCATGAGCCACCCCGGGCGGTATCTTCACCTCTATGATCCTTTCGCGGACAACCCTGCCCTGGCCGCGGCAGGCGGGACAGGGCTCCTTTACCACGGTGCCCCTCCCGGAACAGTGGAGACAGGTCTGCACATTGACCATGCGCCCGAAAAGGGTGTCGCGGGTAACCTGCTGCTGGCCGGTTCCGCCGCAGGCCGGGCATTTCTCGGGCCTGGTCCCCGGACGGGCCCGGCTGCCCTTGCATTCGGGGCAGGTCTCCGTGCGGGGCACCTTGATTTCCTTCACTCCGCCGCTGTAGGCATCCTCCAGGGTGATCTCGAGATCGTAGCGCAGATGCTGCCCCTGCTCCGGTCCGGGCGGGCGGCGCCGCCCAAAGCCGCCCAGCCCGCCGAAAAAGTCTTCAAATATACTTTCAAAGCCGCCGAAACCGCCAAAGCCGCCGCCGGCCCCGGCCCCAAAACCGGCTTCGTGGCCGAAGTGATCGTAGCCTTCCCTCTTCTGGGGGTCGGAGAGAACCTCGTAAGCCTCGTTGATCTCCTTGAATTTTTCTTCAGCCAGGGGATCATCCTTGTTGAAGTCCGGGTGATATTTGCGCGCCAGTTTGCGGTAAGCTTTCTTTATTTCATCGTTCGAAGCGGTCCGCTCGATACCGAGGACTTCATAGTAATCCCTTTTATTTCCAGACATCTGGTACATCATCCCCCTGAACGGGAAGCCCTTGCCTGCTCCGCCAACCTTTTTTCCACGTTATCGCCGCTCCCGGATCCCCCGGGCCCCTTGCTGAAGAAGCCCCCACGGGGACGGGTCGGCCTGACCCTGCTCCCCAAGAAAACAGGAAATCAGGGAGAGCTAGCTGTCCCCGCCTTCATCTTTAACATTGTAATCGGCATCAACAACGTTTTCATCCTCCCCTGCCGGCCCCGCTTCATCCGCTGTTCCAGGCCCCCCTGCGGCGCCGGCATCCCCGGCCTGCTGCGTGCGAGCCTGCTCGTACAGCTTCGCCGAGAGTTCGTGGAGATAGCCGTTCAATTTATCGGTGGCCTGATTGATCTTTTCCAGATCCTCGCTGCGGGCCGCCTCCTGCAGCTCCGACGCGGCCTTGCGCGCCTCTTCGGCTTTGGCAGGCTCGATCTTGTCTCCAAGTTCTTTTAAAGTCTTCTCCGCCTGGTAGGCCAGGGCATCGGCCTTGTTCCGCGCCTCGGCCAGCTCCTGCCACTTGCGGTCATCCTCGGCATATGACTCCGCATCGCGAACCATTTTATCGATCTGATCTTTATCCAGGCCGCCGGAGGAGGTGATGGTGATATGCTGTTCCTTGCCCGTGGCCATATCCTTGGCCGAGACATTGACAATCCCATTGGCGTCTATATCAAAGCTCACCTCGATCTGCGGCATACCCCGCGGCGCCGGCGGAATCCCGTCCAGCATGAAGCGGCCCAGGGTTTTGTTGTCAAATGACCTTGATCGTTCACCCTGCAGTACATGGATCTCCACGCTGGTCTGGTTGTCTGCGGCGGTGGAAAAGACCTGCTTCTTGTTTGCCGGAATGGTGGTGTTGCGATCGATAATCCTGGTGAAAACATTGCCCAGCGTCTCGATGCCCAGAGAGAGCGGAGTCACATCGAGCAGCAGGATATCCTTGGCTTCACCTGCGAGCACCGCCGCCTGATAGGCCGCACCCAGGGCCACCACCTCGTCGGGATTGACGCCCTTGTGGGGCTCCTTGCCCAGCAGCTTGCGGATGGCCTCCTGGACGGCGGGTATACGCGTGGAACCCCCCACAAGAATGATATCGTCGATCTGGTTCGCTTCCAGGCCGGCATCGGAAAGCGCCTGGCGCGTCGGTCCCATGGTTTTCTCAACAAGATCGGCGGTAAGCTCCTCGAACTTGGCCCGTGTCAGCGTCATCTCGAGATGCTTGGGCCCCGCCTGCGTCGCCGTGATAAAGGGAAGGTTGATATCGGTGGAGGTAACCGAAGAGAGCTCCACCTTTGCTTTCTCCGCCGCCTCCTTGAGACGCTGCAGGGCCATCCGGTCCTGCAACAGGTCGACCCCCTGATCTTTTTTGAATTCGGCGGCCACATAATTCATGACCCGCTCGTCAAAATCGTCGCCCCCGAGGCGGTTGTTGCCGCTGGTGGCCAGAACCTCCACCACGTTATCACCCAGT
>JAPXLS010000099.1:0-8184 GCA_033809435.1 Bacillota bacterium | reverse complement strand
GGTATGTATCCTTCAGTTCCTCCGCGTAAAGGATGATCCTTTCAAATTCATCAGCATCCAGACGGTAGCAGCTGTTTTCCACCCACCGGTAGCATCCGCGGGCAAAAACAATGTTTGCAGCCAGTTCGGCAAGAGCCGGTCTATCGGTAAGAAGTCGTCGCAGACGAAACACAATGGACCGCAGCGCCCGGTTGGGATCGCTGTAGCGGTGTCCGGGCCACAATGCGTCAAGGATATCCTCGGGAAAGAGCGCCTTGCCGCGGCAAGTGATCAAATATTGCAGAAGGGACCATACCTTTTCGGCGCGCAACGAGCCCTCCAGAAGGGGCCTGCCGGACCTCCCGATCAAAAAACGCCCCAGGGTATAGATCTCTATGGGGCCCTCAGCGCTCGATGGAGGCAACTCTTCCATTTTACCCATATTGGGTATTTAAACATACATTGTCAATTGTCCTGCCACTATTATGCGAATTCTGAACATAATTTACGTTTTGCCATGTCGCCGGCTTTTATCACCCCGGATTGCCGGGCGGAGCTTCAGGAGGATTTTGCGGATTCTCTTTTCCGCCTGTTTTCCGCCGCTATCGCTTTGTAATGTTCATGCTCGGCGTTGGTCCGGCTGAAATAGTGTTCACCGGTGCCGTCTTCCTTGTACACAAAGTACAAATATTCGGTATCTTCCGGATAGAGCGCCGCCTGGATGGAGACCCTGCCCGGAGCGCCCACGGGCCCCGGCGGCAGTCCCGGATTCAGGTAGGTGTTGTAGGGCGAGGGGGTCCTGGTGTCGGCAATGGATAGAACCTCCTTGACCTCCCCCAGGATATATTGAATGGTGGCGCACGACTCCAGGGGATAGTCCCTGTCCAGGCGATTGTGAAACACGCCGGAGACGGTCGGGCGCTCGTGATCAACGCGCGCCTCGCGCTCGATGATGGAGGCCAGGGTCAGAATCTCGTGCAGGGTCATCTCGAGCTCTGCACAGCGCTGCCGCCAGGTTTCATCGAAAAGAACATCGAAACGGCTCAGCATGAGCGTGATAATCTCCAGCTCGGAAGAGCCCGCGGCGATCTCGTACGTATCGGGAAAGAGGTAGCCCTCCAGGACATATTCCACCTGCGGATTCGAGGCTGAATCCTGCAAAAAGGTGAATTGCTCCAGGAGCCCGGGGGGCGGGTCTGCCGCCAGATCCAGGAAGCTGTCCCCGTCCACAAGACCGGCCTCGGCAAGCCGTCCGGCAATCTGCTTCACGGTGAAGCCTTCGGGAATGGTACACCATTCCGTCTCGAAATCCACCTCTCCGGAAGCGATCCTGGCGGCGATTTCCGGAAGTCCCATGGAGGGATCGATCTCATAGGCGCCGGCCATAAATTTCTGCTCAAGCCGGTGATAGCGGGCGTAGAGACGGAAAAACGCTGCGCTGCGGATTACTCCCTTTTCAGCAAGAATTTCTGCAATCTGCCTGGCACCCATTCCCGGTTCGATCTCCACGCGAATGGGCTCTCCGCCGGCAGCGGCATCAACGGGGCGAAGCATCCGGTTCAGGCCGGCGGCGGCGCCAGCCGCGCCCAGAATCAACAGTGCCAGAACAATAATGCAGGGGATCAGGATTCGCCGTTTTGCAGCCACGGCAGCATCCCCCCTTTTCTCCGGTTGTGGAACAAGCAGCGTTTAAAAGAAATCCTCGTCCTCTTCTTCATCCTCATCATCATCTTCCTGCTCATCGAGCCGCTCTTCCCAGGCCTCGGCAACGCGTTTCCATTCATCCTCGTCGTCAACCTCGGAGAGGGTCTCTTCGCCTGTTTCGTCGTCCATTTCCACGCGGAAGATATAGGCGTCGTCTTCGAAGTCAACGGAAAAATCTTCTTCCTCCTCTGCCTCGCCGTACACGGGCAGCAATATGGCGTAGCGTCTTTCATCAACCATAAATGCATCAATCACGGCAAAATCATGTTCATTGCCCGCTTCGTCTGTCAGGGTGACCACGTCATCCCTGCCCACGCTGCTTTCTTCCATCACCGGACACACGCTCCTTTCAAGTTTGTTGACGGCCGGCTTCCGCCCCTTCGGTTTCAAGGCACTGCCGAGATATGATTCCAGGATCAGGACGGCGGCAAGCATATCCCTGACCTCTTTGCGGGCCTTCCGTCTCACATTGCCGGCGATAAGGGTTCTCTCGGCCGCCTTGCTGGTCAGACGTTCATCCACAAGCTCCACCGGGAGCCCGGTCCGCTTCTCGACGGCTGCGGCAAGCGCTTCAACGGCCTTCACCGCAGTCCCCCGCTCGCCGGAGAGGTGCAGGGGCAGGCCGGCCACGATCCTGGTCACATCGTATTCCCGGCAGATGGCGGCCAGGCGCTCCAGGGCTGCTGCCTGCTTCTCGTACTTTATGACCGTCAGCCCCTGGGCGGTGATGCCCAGGGGATCGGAGACAGCCACCCCTATTCTTTTTTGCCCCAGATCCAGTCCGAGAATACGCAAGGGGTGCCCTCTTTACCCTTCCTCTTCTTCGGCGCGCTGCAGATAGCTGGCCACAAGTTCCTCGAGAAGTTCATCCCGCTCCGCCTGCCGGATCAGGCTGCGCGCATTCAAATGGTTCGTAATGTAGGCGGGATCGCCTGACAGGAGATAGCCTACCAGTTGGTTTAAAGGATTATACCCTTTTTCTTTCAAGGCCCCGTAAACATCCAGCAGGATCTTCCGGGCCTTGTTTTCACTTTCCTCGGCATCAACCTGGAAATAAACCGTCTCATCCTGCTGTTTATCCATCCCGTTTCCCCCCAATGTTTGTCCAAAAGGCTGAAGGCGCTTAATTATCGCCGCCCGACCCCAGCTTGCTGCGCACCATATCCCTGACCAGCTGCAGCGCTTCCGGAAGGGCGGCCGGATTCTTTCCGCCGGCCTGGGCCATTTCCGGGCGGCCTCCTCCCCCGCCGCCCACGCGGCGGGCCGCAGCGGAGATGATCTGGTTTGCCTGCAGGCCGCGGTTCACCAGATCAGCGCTAACCGCCCCCACGAGCAGAACCCTTCCCTCGTGAACCGATCCCAGGACGGCAACGAGCGAAGGCAGCCTCTCTCTGAGCAGATCGCTCATTGCGCGCAGTTCATCCATGCTTCCGGCCTTGACTGCGGCGCTGAGCACATTGACCCCTTCGACTGTTTCCACTCCCGCAAGTAGCTCCTTGATGGTGTAGCCGTGCAGTCTCTCTTTTAGCCGCCGGTTGGAGCGTTCCAGATCGAGGTTCGCCTGGAGCAGCTCTTCCGTCTTCTGCGGCAGCTGATCGGGAGCAGCCTTCAGAAGAAGAGCAATGCTATCCAGCAGGTCGCCTGCGGCGGCGGCGCTGCGGTAAGACTCCATCCCCGTGAGCGCCTCGATGCGGCGCAGCCCCGATCCGATCCCCTCTTCCGAGAGGAGCCGGAAAAGACCGATCTCTCCCGTTGCCTGCACATGGGTGCCCCCGCAGAGTTCCTTGCTGTAAGCGCCCGCGCTGACGACCCTGACAGTGCCGGCATCGTACTTCTCGGTAAATAGCGCCGTCGCCCCGCAGCTCTCCGCCTCGGCCAGGGTCATTCTCTCCGCCGTTACCGGCAGGTTTTCCAGGACCCTGCTGTTGACGGTTTTTTCAATACGGCGCTGTTCCTCGGGGGAAAGAGCCTTGAAGTGGTTAAAGTCAAACCGCAGCCGGTCCGGGCTGACCAGGGAGCCGGCCTGGTTCACATGCTCGCCCAGGGTCTCTTTCAGGGCCCGGTGCAGCAGGTGGGTGGCGGTGTGGCTACGGCAGACCCCGCGGCGGCGAGTGTGCTCCACCCGGGCGGAAACGGGATCTCCCGTGGAAAGGCGCCCGCTTTCCACTCTCCCCTCGTGGACAATCTGTCCGCCGGGGGTGAAAAAAGCCCGGGCAATGACCGCTCGCCCCTGCGCCGTTTCGACGATCCCGCTGTCGCCGACCTGTCCGCCCGCCTCGGCATAGAAGGGAGTGCGGTCAAGAAAGAGCTCCACGCTGTCCCCTTCCCCGGCCGTATTCCGGGGCTCCCCATCCACCAGGAGCAATTTGATCTCGGCTTCTTCCTCCAGATGTTCGTAGCCCGTAAACAATGTCTCCAGGTTCTCCGCCGCCGGGTATGAGGAACGGGCCCTCCCGCCCTCACCGGAGGCGGCCCGCGCCTCCCGGGCCCGCCTCTGCTGTTCGCTCAGACGGCGGCTGAAGGTGTCGCGATCCAGGGTCATGCCCTGTTCATTCAGTATTTCCGAGGTGAGATCAAGGGGAAAACCGTAAGTATCATAAAGTTTGAAGGCCAGCTCGCCGGGCAGCTGCTTCTGCCCTTTCTGCCGGAGGGTCTGAATGTAATCTTCCAGGATATCGATGCCCGCGGCCAGGGTTTCCTGGAAGCGATTCTCCTCCGTCCCGACAACCTGCATGATGAAGTCGCGGCGCTCTTTCAGTTCGGGATAGACCCCGCCCATCAGTTCCGCCAGCAGGGGCACGGCGCCGGCCAGGAAGGTGCCGGAAAGCCCGATAAGGCGTCCATGGCGGGCGGCGCGGCGGATGAGACGGCGCAGGATATAGCCCCGCCCCTCGTTGGAGGGGAGCACGCCGTCAGCGGCAAGAAAGGCAATGCCCCGGGCATGCTCGGAAACTATGCGCAGGGGAATCCTGTCGCGGCCCCCCATCTCCGCTGCCCGGGCCAGGGAGGCAAAGTGTTCGATCAGCGGCCGGAACAGGTCGGTCTCGTAAACGGAGCCCACGCCCTGCAGCGCCGTGGCCAGGCGCTCCAGTCCGGCGCCGGTATCGATATTTTTCTGTTTCAGGGTGGTCAGTTCGCCGCCCGGCTCGCGGTTGAACTGGGTAAACACCAGGTTCCAGATCTCCAGGTAGCGGTCGCACTCGCAGCCGGGTTTGCAGTCCTCGCCGCCGCAGCCGTGTTCCGGGCCCAGATCATAGTAGATCTCGGAGCAGGGGCCGCAGGGGCCGGTGCCGATTTCCCAGAAGTTATCGTCCTTGCCCAGACGGACAATGCGGCCGGCAGGGACGCCGATGCGCTCCCGCCATATGTTGAAGGATTCATCATCATCCTCGTAGATGCTGACCCAGAGTCTCTCGGCAGGAAGGCGGTAAACGTCGCGGACCAGTTCCCAGGCCCATTCAATGGCCTCTTCCTTGAAATAATCGCCGAAAGAGAAATTGCCGAGCATTTCAAAAAATGTGGCGTGGCGACCGGTGTAGCCGACGCGCTCGATATCGGGGGTGCGCACGCACTTCTGACAGGTGGCGATACGGGTGTGCGGCGGCTTTCGCTCACCGGTAAAATAGGGTTTCAGCGGGGCCATGCCCGCCCCGATGAGAAGCAGCGAGGGGTCATTTTGGGGAATCAAAGAAAAACTGGGCATCACCAGGTGCCCTTTTCCGGTAAAAAAATCTAGAAACAGGGCGCGGATCTTGCTGCTTTGCATGCTCTTTGTAACCCCCTCGTGAGTTCAAAGCAATTATATCTTTCGCCAATAGACATGTCAATAAAGGAGGATAATGCCTCGCCGGGCGGCAATGCGCGCCGGTGAAGCATTCCGGGGGTGCGGCGGGGAAGGCCTGTCCGCCCATTGTATATCGGCAGAACCGTCCGTGATATATGGGATCAGGAGGAGCGCCAGAGGATGAGCAGGTGTTTGCCCAGAATGCGCAGGGTCAGCGCCGCCGGGACAGCCAGAAGCAGACCCGTAAAGCCGAAGAGCTTCCCGCCCAGCAGCAGGACCAGGATTATGGCCAAAGGGTGCAGGTGGGAGCTGCGGCCGATGATCACCGGCGCGATGAGCTGGCACTCCAGCTGCTGGATGATCACGATGAGGAGGATCACTTTCAGCGAGAGCAGCGGAGTGTCCAGAAAGGCCACTATCCCGGCCGGGACAGCGCCGATAATGGGGCCGACAATGGGAATGAGGTTGGTGATGCCGATGATGATGGCCAGGACCAGGGGAAACCTCACCTTCAGCAGGAGAAAGCCGGCATAGATCAGCAGGGCCACGGCAAAGCTGACGAGAAGGCTGCCGCGGATGAAGGCGCCCAGGGCGCTGTTGATCTCCCCGGCAGCAGCGGTAACAAAGCGGCGGTAGCCTGGCGGAAATAAAAACAGGAGCGTTCTTTTCAGGGCGGTTTCATCCCGCAAAAAAAAGTAGGTGAGGACCGGCACCAGCACAAGCAGGATCGCGCTGTTGAAAAGAGACAGGAGAAAGTTGTAAAGATGCTCCATCCGGGCGGCAAGAAGATCACCCAGCGCTTCAATGTTGTTTTCCACGATCTCACGCGCATTGGGGGGCAGGCTGAAGCGGCGGTAACCCGCTTCCATGCGGTGCAGGAACTCCTGCGCCTCTGCGGCATAGGAGGGCAGCTGGTTGATCAGCTCCTGCAGATCGTCCAGAAAAAGCGGCGCCACCCTGGCGCAGAAAACAAAAATAACAATGGCGAAGAGCAGGTAGAGTACGGTGATGCCCAGGGGGCGGGAGATGCGGCGCCGCTCCATGTAGCTGACCAGGGGCGCCAGCAGGTAGGCGACGATAAGGGCGGCAAGGAAGGGCGCCAGCGCGGAGACAAGGGCCTGGCGCACCTTGATCAGCCAGATCAGCGGCAGCAGGATCAGAAACCCGAGAATGAAGCAGAGCAGCCCCTGCTGCCAGGGTTTCAAGCGGGATATTCTGTCTTGCACCGGCGCTCTCTCCTAAGATTGTTAAAAACCCCTTCAATGGATTGCCCCAACCCTGGTTGATATATATTCTGCAGCAGGGTTGAAACAATACCGGCAGAAGAGGTTTTTTTGATCTCGCTTATTTTTGCTCCTCTATCAGGGAGACCGGGATCAGAGAGCCGTCAGCTTCAACATAAAACATACAGGCGGCATCGCGCGGGTTTGTTTTAAATTCCATCAGGCACTGCCAGCAGTAGTACTGATTGCTGCCTACCTTACCGGTATCCGCGGAGCGGCACAGCGGGCACCGCATCATGGACACATCCACTTCAAATTTAATTTCTATGATCAGGTATTATATCCAATTCCGCCCCGATCATACGGCGGCGGTGATCGTCCCTCCGCCGATGACCAGGTCATCCCGGTAAAAAACCGCCGCCTGCCCCGGAGCCACCGCAGCCTGGGGCTCCCTGAAAAGCAGGCTCGCGCTGCGCTCCTGCGGCAGCGGCGCAAGCAGGGCGGGCACTGCGGGGGCGCGGTAGCGAATTTTAACGCTTACCTCCAGCTCCCGATCCAGCGCGGCCAGGGCGATGAGGTTGAGCCCGGCCAGCTCCGCTCCGCTGCTGAACAGCTCCTCCCGCTCACCCACCACGATGCTGTTGTCGGCGGGGCGTATCTCCAGCACGTACAGGGGGCGCGGCGCCGTCAGCCCCAGGCCCCGCCGCTGCCCCACGGTGTAGAAGGGGATGCCGCCATGACGTCCGAGCACCCTGCCCCTGCGGTCAACGATGGGGCCGGGAGCGGCGGTGACGCCGCGGCGCCTCAGGAAGGCCCGGTAATCGTCACCGGGGATAAAGCAGATCTCCTGGCTCCCCTTCCTGTCCGCGGCGGGCAGGCCCAGGGCGCGCGCCCTGGTGCGGACCTCTTTTTTGGTCATCTTGCCCAGTGGAAATATGGAGTGCGATAGCTGCTCCTGCGTGAGATTGTAGAGCATGTAGGACTGATCCTTGTCCGGGTCGAGCCCCTTTTTGAGAAGGTAGCGCTTCTGCGTCCGGCCGTATTCCACGCGGGCATAGTGTCCGGTGGCCGTGTAGGGATATTCCAGCTCCCGTGCCTTTTGCAGCAGCGCCGAGAATTTGATCTTGCGGTTGCAGATGACGCAGGGATTGGGGGTGCGGCCACTGCTGTATTCGCCCGCAAAATAGGCGATGATCTCCTCCGCGAAGGGCTGTCGCAGATCGACAACTGTATGGCTGATCCCCAGTGTTTCGGCAATGCGGCGGGCATCCGCGGCCGCCTCGCGGGCGCGGCGGGTACGGTACGGGGCACCGGAAGATCCCGCACCGTTTTCCTCCCACAGTTGAAAGGTGATTCCGGCAACTTCACATCCTTTTTCCAGCAGGAGGGCTGCAGCAACGGCGCTGTCCACCCCCCCGCTCAGAGCAACAAGAACTCGTTTGCGGTTAAAGCCAAACACCCCCTGCCATCCGGTGCAACCGGTCACTATTATCC
>JAPXLS010000098.1:0-8252 GCA_033809435.1 Bacillota bacterium | reverse complement strand
CATGATCGGTTATTTCGAACTGTTGGTAGCTCATGAGCAGCTTTATGGTCTGCTCCGTCAATTTTGCACCCATCTGCACGCCTCCCCTGCACTGCAAATTTGACTGCGCTATATCAGCGCAGCCCTCCAGGCCACCCCACCCCTGGACCGCTATTCCACCGGGGCCCCACCCGCAGTGCCTGATACATTTTTAATTATATGTTAAGAAAGGCGGCCCGGGAAGGATCGGGGGTGAAAGCCGGACAGCTCTATTTGATGTATTCAACAGCTTCCTTGCCCGTGATATGCTCCACATCAACTGCAATGATGGAAGAGCGCGCGCAACCGGCTATGGCTTCCTCCCTTCCTTTTTCGGGTTGATCCCGGCAATACTTTTCAACCAGGGCCCGAAAAGCCTTTAGCCGTTCCCCGCCCAGGGCAATCCTGGCTTTGCCGAAAGCGATGACACTGCGAAAATAGGTGGTGTATTCTTCGCTGATGATCCTGTCTTCGTCCACCACTGAAAATGAAACCTGAGGGTGCCCTGTAATTGCATCTATCTTGTGCCCCTCCTTTGCCGAATGGAAATATAATTTTCCATCAAGGTAAACAAAGCTGAGCGGAACGGCATAAGGGTAATTGTTATCCCCCAGACAGGCCAGCACCCCATGGGTACACCTCGCCATCACCTCAGCTGTTTTATCGGCCGGCAACAACTGCTTGCACCTTCTCATTTCCCTGAACACCGGTATCACTCCACCTCATTCATAATTTTTTTAGGCACGCACATCCCTCAGATGCTGCAGGTGAATGCCGATATGCCCGATCCCCAGGATAATTACGGCTATCACCGGCCAGATCACCTTCCCGTACAGGGCCAAAAGAAAAAAAGCGGCAACAGGCAGTGTGGCACCGGCCACGGGCACACCGCAAAAACTGCTGTAAAAGTCCGCCATCCTCCTCCCGCTCCAAAAATACCTGATCCACCATCCCTCGTACATGAGCATAAGAACCCCTGCGGCCACAAGCCACAGCGACCATGCCGACCAGGGGCGCAGGTCGAAATCTTTAAAAATGAGCGCTGTAGTAAAAACAGAGACTTGCCCGACACGTTCCAAAAGAAGCAGCACCCTGCTCTCACCCCCGGCGCTGTAACCCTCGGGCCGGTATCTCAGCCGGAGCAGGTTGGGTATGACCAGCATCAGTAAGAATATCAGTCCAGTATACGAAAACCCCGGGTGCCCCACTGCCGGTCTCCCCTAATCAATCTTTTTGAAAACGACCCTCCCAGATTTGTCCGGACCGCCGCTGCGCTGATTGCAGTTTATTGATCATCTTTGAATATATTTGCTCGCCTCCCTGATGCTGAGCGGCGCCATCCTGCTCCGGTGCCTCTCGATAAAACTGCGCACCCAGGCAGGGTCCGTTTTGCTGTACTGACGCAGGCTCCAGCCGATGGCTTTGTTGATAAAGAATTCACTTTGGCCCAGATTGTTGACAATAACCCGCTCCAGCAGGTCGGTATCGGTCCTATCCTTCCACATCAGCTGATGATCGATGGCAATGCGGCGCAGCCAGATATTTTCGTCCATGCTCCATGCCAAAAGGGTTTCCTTCACTTCCGGGCAACGCAGGGCAATATTCCCGATGACGACGTCAAGGCCGTCAACGGTATCCCACCATGATTTTTGCACCGCCAGGCAGCACAGCTTCGATATATCCGCCGCTGTCAGCAGAGCCTTCATTCTGGATAAATAATCAACGGCCAGATACTGGAATTCGCGCTCGGGCTGACGCCAGCATTCAAAAATAAATTCCCAGTCGACAGCTGTCCTGCCCACGCTTCTAAAAAAATCCCGGGATAGTTTTCTGCGTTCGGGTGTGGAGATACCCAGAAAGGGGAACCGGTTGCGCATGTAGGCGCTCATCCCGGCTGCCTTTTCAGGGTTTGCCGCCGATCTGAATGTTTCGAAGATATCCATGCTCCGCCTCCTGAAGCAGAGGATTTGTTATCCGCTCCTATTTGCCGCTTCTTTTCTTTCTCGGCTGCGGTACTTTCACCACAGGCAGGAGGGCGGCAATGACTTTCGCCGCCAGGCCCCGGTTTTCAATATCCAGGATGTAGTGCTCTTTTGCGCCCTCATAGGGGCTGCCCCTGTCGGCGCTTTCCATCAGGCCATCAAGGACAGGCAGCATTTTCACATATACAGTGTTGTCGCAAACAAGGAGAATGGGCTTGTCATCGATATATACCAAATATTCACCGAACATCTTTTTGTAGCGGAGGGCGCCGGCACCCTCAACCTGCTCGCAGACATAATCCACAAAATCAGCTGTTGTGGCCATCTACCCCCCCCCAGGCCCATCAAAATGTTTTCAAGACGCCGCCGTATTCTTTAGCCTTCTCCAGCAGCGGCCCTCCGGCAGCCATGGTAAAGGCAATATCGCTGCTCCGGATGCATAAAAGCGCCGCTCCTTCCTCAAGGCATAAAAAGGATGCTGTTTTTTGAGCCAGGATGATCACACCACCCCGGGAAATATTGAGCCAGCAATAACTGCGGCCCTTATGCGTAATGAATTCTCCCTCTCCAGGTTCATAATTCATCAACGCAGGCCTCTCTGTTAATATCCTGCCTATTTTTGAAGGCTGCAGCAACCCCTTCCGGGTCACACTGAAACCGCCTGATGTTTTACTGCCGGTGATCAGGTATATTTTACCTTCCATGGCAGCATTGTATTCTCTGATCGCCCCGGGCGGGAGCTGGATTCTGAAGCCCTTCCCGATCAGGGATATTCCGTACACAAATTTTCCGCCCTTGCTGATCCTGGGCAAATCGCCGGTTCACCAACTTCACTGCTTCATTTTGATTCTATTATTTGCCAGACAGGAGGAATATTCCTGCCCGGAAAGGGATGAAAGCGAATATCCTTTTAAGGAATAGAGCGGCTAATGTTATGCCCCGGTTGACGCTCGCGATGCATTGCAATATTTGGTATCCAAAAAAATTCTGTCTTCCGACAACTTTGAAACATACTCGTCCATGGTTTGGTTTCCGAAACAGGGTGGTTCATGGGTACCAGCAGGTTTCGGCTCTACGGGTCTATGAAATTGCCTACAGCGAAATGAACAGTTTTGAATCTTTTATTGTTCGGATCTTGACCCATATTAAATAACAATCTGCACCGTTTCAGCTTTTACCGAATTGCTGCTGCCTGTTGACAAGCACCAAACCGGATCATCCTATCCCCAGTACCCCATAGGCAATCAGTTGTTTCAAGTTTATCGAATGTTGGTTTTTGTTGTTCCATCGAATTGCAGTGTTACAATCAGGAGGACTGGTGATCCGGCCCAAATATTCTTATGGCGAATATTGCAGGCGAAGCAACATTGTAAGCGACACTACGGCCTGCGCGATTGTATTAGTAGTGAAGGGAGGGCAAGGCGATGGCGAACTCTTTGTTACGTACGGACAAAGAGATTTCAGAAATTTACGAGCGTCATAAAAAAACCCTGTACCGCGTCTGTTTTGCCTACATGAAAAACCATGCAGATACGGAAGACGCCCTTCAGGAAACATTCTATCGGCTGATCGGGAAGGGGCCGCCATTCGAGAGCGAAGAACATGAAAAAGCATGGCTCCTCAGAACGGCAACGAACCTATGCAAGAACAGTCTGCGGCACTGGTGGCGCAAAAACAGGAACCTGGAAGATTACGAGGCTCCGCAGACGAACGGCAATATCGAGATCAGCGACACCCTCAGCGCAGTAATGGAGCTTCCCGAAAAATATAAAACTGCGGTCTACCTGTACTACTACGAGGGATACAACAGCGCTGAAATTGCCCGGATGCTCGGAAAACCCGGTTCCACGATCCGCAACCATCTCCATGGCGCGCGCAAAGCCCTTCGAGAAAAATTAGGTGGTGATTTCGATGAAACATGAGCGGATCATAAATGCATGGAGCAAGATCGAACCGGACAGCAACGCCGACCGGCGGATGCTGGCCGCAATCCTCGACGAAAATCGCTCTACAAAAAACAGAAGGGAGAGAGCACTGAAGATGAATAAAAAAATTAACTGGAAAGTGCTGGCCCCCGTTGCCGGCTGCCTGGTGCTGGCCCTGGCCATCGCCATACCGCTCTTTTCAAGCGGTGGAAAGGACTTTGACCTCAAGCGGTCCAGGGGCGTGATAGTTAGTTATGTGAACGCTCCCCTACGGCCGGTATCTTTAAAAAGCGACCTGATGGCGCTGACCGAAGAAGAGCTCTTTGCGGGTACATTCTGGGGTTACGAGGTGGCCGCTTTTGAAGGAACCATTGTGGAGGCCCGCAATATTGCCTGCGACTATAATGGGGTCAAGGACTACCGCGCCATCGCCTCCATCGAGGTGCAGGAAGTGCTGCGTGGAAAGATGACAGCGGGAACAACAGTCACGATCCTCTTACCCGGGCCGGTAGATGTGGAGGGGCTGTGGATTGAAGACACAGGCATATCCTCACAGATGACGGCAGGCACCAGGGGCATCTTCATGCCCATCAAGTACGATGAAACATCGATCCACGAAGAAAATGACGCGAAGCTCGCCCTGCTCGACCTGGCTGAATACGGGCTGCTTGACGGCGAGCGCTGGGCCTTTCTCGAGACAGCGGCAGGGCTGACCTACTTCACCTGGGACTACCCCTCGCTGGCAGGTGCGAAGAACCTGGAAGAGGTAAAAGAGATCATCCTTCCAAAACTCAAATAGCTTCAAGGAAAAAATAACCCCGAAAGCGGTAGAACTGCTGCTTTCGGGGTTATTTGTGCACTTTTCGTTTTACATTCTTTAAATGCTTGGCATGGCCCCAATCCATGGTGTTTAACCTTCGGTATTATGAGTCCTGCAAGCAGCCGGTTACCCCCGAGCAGGGGGATTCAAATATCCAAAAAAACAGTTAATAATTGACATGTAGCATTTATATGTTATACTATGGTGCGGGGGAGGTTTAACCTATGGTGAGGAAGATTGTCTTGCGAAAAATGGGCGGCTCCATCGGCGCCACCATCCCCAAGGATTTGGCTGATCTGTACCGGTTGAATCAGGGCGATGAGGTCTTCGTTCTGGAAACAGGGAGGGGCATCCTGCTTACCCCCTACGATCCGGATTTCGAGAGGGCCATGACTCTTTACGAAAAGGGAGTCAAGGAATATCGAAATGCCCTTGATGAGTTGGCCAGGTAGCCCTGATGAAAGAACCTTTGTGGTTAACGGGCGAGCTTGTGGAAACTGTTCATGCCAACCTGATCCGCTTGTTCGGCGGACATTTCGGTTTTTTGAATGAAAACCGCCTTGAAGCGGTTCTCGCCAGGCCGATTAACCGGTGGAAATATGAACAGGATGCCGATCTGCCGGAGTTGGCCGCCGCCTACGGTTTTGGCTTTGCCAAAAACCACGTTTTTATTGATGGGAACAAGAGGGTGGCCTTTATGGCCCTGTATATATTCCTCGGCCTGAACGGCAACAGGATCACTGCTCCGGAAACAGAGGTAGCTGATACAATGATCAGGCTGGCCGGCGGCGCCATTACTGAAAAAGAACTGGCGGATTGGCTGCGTACAAATACCGAGACCTCGTCCACCGGGTAAAGTGTAAAAACAGCAGGTTTGGAGGGGGTCCCTGACGCCGAAAACCCCGTCAGGCCACCGTGGTGTAGACACTGCTCCCATCCCCGTAATAGCTTTCGTAAACATGTTCATACACGGCGGCAACCTTGGCTTCGTAGGTCCCGGCGGTGTAAATATCAGGCAGGCCCTCATCGAGGATCTGCTCAATTGTCACCTGCACCCCGGCACGGGCCTGCCGGCGCTTGCGCCAGTCCAGGATCAGTTTCTCCCCTTTCAGGATCCGCAGCAGTTCGCAGGCTGTCTTTTTGACCCGCTCCCGTTCTTTTACGGTAAGATCTATTTCCGGTTTCGTCAGCAGATCGAATACCGCCAGCTCCTCTTCGGTCAACTCTTCGGCCACCGCCCGCCGGTCTTCAACTGTCAGACTCCGGGCAAATTCCATCAGCCGCTGGAAGAACTCCTCCACATTGATGCTGCCGGAGTTATAATCGTCGATCATTTTTGGGAAGCGTTCCAGGTAGTCTGGAAGAGCATCTATGCAGATTTTACCATAGGTTCAAAAGGGGGAGCAGACAAAGCACATGATGGTGTGGACATGTCAACGCACGGTTTAACGCACGCGTGCGTTAAACCGTGCGTTAAACCGGAACATGCTTACTCTGCTATCGGTTATTACGCTGTTATCAGGCACTTCAAGCTGAAAAAGCCCCGGAAACAGCGGACTGCTGCTTCTGGTGCTTTATTTATCGGGCCTCCCCTGAGCATGGCTGCTCACGAGCATGGCATCCTCACCCTACATTAATAGCTTCAAATATTGCTCCAGTTTTTCTTCCAAATAATCAACCACCAGATGCACCATTGACGCTGTATCATTGTCCTTGCCATAGCTGTCAAAACAGTCGTAATACCGCTTTCTGTCCGAGAACTTCACATTGACAGGCGGGTAGCCGCATTGCATCAGCATCAGGTTGAGGAGCAGCCGTCCGGTGCGCCCGTTGCCATCGATGAAGGGATGGACCATCTCAAAGTCCAGATGGAAACTGGCGGCCTTCACCACAGGATGCCTCCTGTCTTTGACCAGCTCACGGGTGATCTGCTCCATCCGAACGGGCACAAGATAGGGCTGCGGCGGTTCATGGTTTGCTCCCGCAATGCTTACCGGAATGGAGCGGTAAATGCCTCTATCCTCCGGCCTGTCCATCAGCACCAGGGAATGAATTTTTTTGATCACACTTTCAGACAGCGCTGTTTTCCCCGAGACAAGCTGCTGTACATACAAAAATGCGTCCCGGTGCCCGACGGCCTCCAGATGATCCTTTAGCGGCTTTTGGTCAATGGTCACGCCCTGCAGGACCAGTGCCGTTTCTCGAAGGGTCAGCGTGTTGCCCTCAATGGCATTGGAGTTATAGGTAAATTCAACAAGGAATGCCTCCTGCAGGCGTTTCAGTTCACCCACGGTCAGCGGACGACGCCTGTTCAATTCAGCTTTAAGGGCATCCACGCGTAAAATAGAGGCGGCGTACTCCTCTGGAATAATGATGCCGCGCAGGGTCCGTCCATCCACCGGCTTAACCACATCTGCCGGAATCAGATAGGATCGCCCCTGTCTGGCAAGGCCCGCAATTTTCCCCTCCTGGCAGAGTTTGCGGACACGGCGGTCCGAGATCCCCCATCGTTCCGCCGCCTCTCTTACACTGATATAATCCATCCTGTCCACTGCGCCTCCCCGAGTTATCATAACACACTATCGGTATAATATCACGCATAATATTGTCTTTATCGTATTATATTATTCCTTTAGCCCCGAGGCCTGGCCAAGCTTAGATCAGCATTTAACAAGCAATAAGACCTTCGCCTAGCTTTACGATTTCACCAGTTTCAAATAGTCAGTAAATGATTCTGCCTGTAGCAATCTTATCGATCAATATTTCTTTTTTGGAGAGACTTCCGCTTGAGTGTCCGGTATAACTGGTGTAAATTGGGGTGGCAGCTGTACGTGGTAGCGGGAAAGGCCAACGCCCATCTGGTAATAAGTAGTTGAACAAACAACTTAAACCGGAAGTATGACGATGGCCCAGTACATGATTATCATAGACAAAGAAGATCTACACCAAATATTTAACCAGGATCAGGGGAAGGCCATTTCTCCACGGAGCTTTTCAGCAGCTGCCGGCGCAGCAAACAGGCCCTGGTACTGGCTCTAACGAAGATGGCGCAGCCTCATCACCTTGCCCCCCCTTCTGGCTCTAGTTGAACGTGCCCTCCCATACCGGCATGTTGGAGATGTACTCACCTTTAACAGCGGGCACATAATAGGCTCCGTAGGTCTTTAGACCGTTTTCTCTCTCCATATCGGGCAGCTCCGCATAGAAACGGTAGTAGGGCATAAAGTACTGTTCCGTGCCGCCTGCGCGGTAGATCAGTTCAACCTTCGCTGCATATGCCAACCCGGGCAATGCCTCCGGGACAGTGGTGATGTAGTTCCCCTTTTTGAGAAGCTCTTTCGCCTCGCCGGCTGTGATAATAGGATAATCTCCGACCACGCCGGATAGATCGGGTTGAAAAACCCTGGCCAGAAATAGTTTGCCTTCATCATCACCATAAAACGCAACTCTGTTGAAATTGTAGTTCAGGATTTGACCGGTAATGTCTCCGCTGCCGTTATAAAACTC
>JAPXLS010000097.1:0-8262 GCA_033809435.1 Bacillota bacterium | reverse complement strand
CCTCGGACTTGACTTCTTCGAGTCAAGGGGACGGAGGAATTGACTCACTTTAGTCCCGCTTGGTGCCTGGCACCTGGCGCAACTAATTTTGGTATCAACGCAGTCTCTTCAAAATGATCTCGTCGTGCTCGGCCAGCTTTGCCTCCACCCGGTCGAGTCTTTGTGCATTTTGCTTGTATCCATTGAGCAGGGCGTCGAGCTTTTCGCCGTGCTCGTTTTCAATTCTGATCACGGTGGCTTTTATCGAGGATATCTCGGACTTGACTTCTTCGAGGTCCTGTTTTGTAGCCATTGTGTTTTTGACTTCTTCCAGATCCTGTTTTGTAGCCATTGTGTTTTTGACTTCTTCGAGGTCCTGTTTTGTGGCCATTGTGTTTTTGACTTCTTCCAGATCCTGTTTTGTAGCCATGGTGCCTCTGATTTCGGCCAGTTCCTGTTTCAGCTCCTGTTTTGTGACCATGGTCTCCTTGATCCCGTCAACGTCTTTTGTCAGCCGGGCCACCTGTCTGGCGATGAGTTCCAGCAAATCCCTGTCGGTGATGATGGTTCACCTCCAAATCAATCAACATGCGCCGCCCTCAACCGCTGCGGCATTTCTACCCGATGCGATCATCTATATTGCTCTCTGTTCATTCCGGAATGTGCAGCTTCATCTGAAGATCGTCCGCTGTAAAAACATATGTATGTGCCGTTACTGTTCGCGAACTGCCCGTTAATTCCTGCAAAGGGGCAGGTGCTTTCCCGAAATAGAACCGAACGATTTTGGACTCCGGCGTGCCCTGCCGTGCAGATATTATTCAAACGGATCCGCATGCCCGCCAATTGTGTTAATCTTCCGGCGGCATTGTGTTAGAATATAGGCGGGGGTCCGCCGTGAAAGATAAAACATTGAAGCATGAGGAAGGTTCTGCAGAGCGCATCGCCGCCCTTCTGAGCGGCGGAGAGGGGCAGCTGCTGCAGACCATAATCGACTCCCTGGCCGATGCCGTCTCCATCGTCGATGAAAAGGGGATGGGTCTGATGATCAACCGGGCCTACACCCGCATCACCGGGATGACAGCGGAGCAGGTCCTGGACAGGCCGGCCACCGTTGATATCGCCGAGGGCGAGAGCGTACATTACCAGGTTCTGAAAACAGGAAAGCCGATCAAGGATGTGCGGCTGAAGGTGGGGCCCTGGCGCCGCGATGTGGTGGTCAGCTGCGCACCCCTCTTCATCAAGGGCGAACTCAAGGGCAGCGTGGGGGTCATCCACGACATCTCCGAAATCCGGCGGCTCATGGACGAGCTGGAGCGGGCCCGCCGCCTGGTGCGCCGCCTGGAATCGCGCTACACCTTCGAGGATATCATCGGCCGCAGTCCCCGCCTGCTGGAAGCGGTGGAGCTGGCCCGGCAGGCCGCCCGCACCCCCGCCGGCGTGCTCCTGCGCGGCGAATGCGGCACGGGCAAGGAGCTCTTTGCCCATGCCATCCATCACGACAGCGACAGGGCCGCCAGGCCCTTCATCCGCGTAAACTGCGCTTCGCTCACCGACACTCTGCTGGAGAGCGAACTCTTCGGCTATGTGGACGGCGCCTTTACCGGGGCCAAAAGGGGGGGGCGGCGCGGCTATTTCGAGGAGGCCAACGGCGGCACCCTCTTTCTCGATGAGATCGGGGCCATGAGCCGCGAGGCCCAGGCCCGGCTGCTGCGCGTGCTCCAGGAGGGCGAGATCACCAGGGTGGGTGAATCCCGCACCGTTGCCATTGATGTTCGCATCATCGCCGCCACCAATGCCGACCTGGAGGAGCTGCTCAGAAGCGGCCGCTTTCGCGAGGATCTCTACTACCGCCTCAATGTCTTTCCCATCATCGCTCCCCCCCTGCGCGAACTGCGTGAGGATATTCCCCTGCTCACCGACTTCTTTGTACACCGCTATGGACATGAGTACGGCCGGACCGGGGTGGAGCCGGCCCCCGATGTTTACCGCAGGCTCCAGGAATACGACTGGCCCGGCAATGTGCGCGAGCTGCAAAATGTCATCGCCCGCGCCCTGATCAATCTGGGCCGCGATGAGGCCCTGATCACGGAGCGCCATCTGGTCATCCCCTTTGCCGAATCGCTGCGGCCCGTCCCGGCCCAGCCGGGAGCGGGTGACAGCGGCGCCTCACTCAAAGTGCGGCAGGAGGCCTGGGAAAGGGAGCTGCTCCGGCAGATTCTTGAAGAATGCGGCGGCAACAAGACCGCCGCAGCCCGCAGACTCGGCATATCCATCCGCACCCTCTACAACAAGCTGGAACGTTACTGTCTGCGCTGAATTCCAGAGGGAAGCGAGCCCTGGAATTAAAACAGGTCAGGCCAAACCACAGCTGTTCGGGGAGGATTATGACATTTCGGGGGCTTGCCGGCCGGGGGGATTGGTACGGCAATTGCAATATTGTGAATAGTAATTAATATTGGATGACAAGGAGGAGAGAGCATGGCCGGCTATTTCGAGAGAATGCTGCCCCTGGGGTACGAGGAGCTGCATTTCTACCATGATCCGCACAGCGGGCTCAGGGCGATCATCGCCATTCACAACACCGCCCTGGGCCCGGCGCTGGGCGGGACGCGCATGTTCAACTATTCCACCGAGGAGGCCGCGGTGGAGGATGTGCTGCGGCTCTCCCGCGGCATGACCTACAAGGCGGCGGCGGCTCATCTGGAGCTTGGCGGCGGCAAGGCGGTCATCATGGGTGATCCGGCCCGGGATAAGAGCGAAGGTCTCTTGCGGGCCTACGGGCGCTGCGTGAAGGAGCTGGGAGGGCGCTACCTGACCTCCGTGGATATGGGGATTGACGAGAAGGATCTTGACTTGATCCTGCTCGAGACCGAACATGTTTTCGGCAAATCCTCCGATGGAAATCCCTCCCCCTATACCGCCTTCGGCATCTGGAAAGGCCTGAAAAGGTGCGCCGCCGAGATCTACGGCAACCCCGCACTGGAGGGGCTGACGGTGGCGGTGCAGGGGCTGGGCGGCGTGGGCGGTGCGCTCTGCGGCCGGCTTGCGGCTGACGGCGCCAGGCTTGTCGTCACCGATGTTGATTCGGAGAAGGTGAGAGCCGCGGTTGAGAAGTGGGGTGCGGCAGCGGTGGAACCGGCCCGGATCTACGATCAGGAATGCGATATTCTGGCTCCCTGCGCCGCCGGGGCGGTAATCAACCCGGAGACGATTCCCCGGCTGAAATGCCGCATCGTGGCCGGATCGGCCAACAACATGCTTCTCGATGATGCGAGCGGCGCCGAGCTCTACCGGCGCGGCATTCTCTACGCCCCCGACTACGTAATCAACGCCGGCGGGCTCATCTTCGTGGACTGCCGCCGGCAGGGAATGAGCGATCCCGATGAGATCCGGGGCATCATCGCCCGCCTGGACCAAAGGCTGCAGCTCATATTCGAGCGCTCGCGCGCCGAGAATAAACCGCCGGAAGTGATGGCCAACCTGCTGGCCGAGGAGAGAATCCGCAGCGGTGGAAAAGACTGAGCGGCGCCCTCAATGACCGGGTATCATGCAAAATACTGCAGGCAATTTGTTGCAAAGTGCAGGGAGCTGCAAGGAGGCGGATCATATGCTGGAGATGATTGAATTTCGTTTTCACGGGCGCGGGGGCCAGGGCATTGTTCTGGCCGCCTCCGTATTCGCCGAGGCCGTCTTCAGGGAAGGGCTCTACGCCCGGGCCTTCTCCCTCTTCGGCGCCGAGCGGCGCGGCGCCCCGGTGACCGCCTTTGTCAGGGCGGGCCGGGAGCGGCTCATGCCCCGCTGCCGCGTTTACCGCCCCGATTATGTCATGGTCATAGATCCCACCATGACCGGAACAGCCATACCGGCGGGGCTGAAGGAGGGGGGGGCGCTCCTGGTCAACGACCGGAAAAGCGAAGACGGCGAGACCCCTTTCCTGCGCAGCCTTCCCCCCGGCGGATCGTACCGCCTCTTTCGCGTGGACGCTTCCGCCATCGCCTGGAGCCGCCACCTGACCATAGGCAGCTTTCCGGCCGTCAACGCCATCATGGTGGGGGCACTGGCCCGCATCAGCGGCCTGGCCTCGCTGGAGAGCGTCCAGGCTGCGGTAAAGAAGAGAATCGCTGCCCGCCTTGAAGATAACCTGCCCGCCGCAGCCGAGGGCTACCGGCAGGTGGAGGAGGTGACCGCAGTTGTCCGGACCCCCTGAAACTGCAGTGTACAGCTATTCGCGCGGCGCCACGCCGGGGACGGCGGCCAAAACGGGAGACTGGCGCTTTCTCACCCCCCGGCGCCTTTACCGACCCTCGCCCTGCCGCCTGGCCTGCCCTCTGGACAGTGAAATCCCGGCCTGGCTGGAGGCGGTGAAACGGGAGCGCTTTGACGAAGCCTGGCGCATCTTGCGTCGGAGCAACCCCTTTCCCGCCATCACCGGCTCCGTCTGCTTCCACCCCTGCATGGAGGACTGCAACCGGGGGGAGCTCGACGAGAGCATCGCCATCCGCGAGGTGGAGAGGGCGGTGGGCGAATGGCGGCAGAGCCGCTACCGTCCGCCGGCGGCGCTGCCGGCAACGCGCAGCCGGGTGGCCGTAGTCGGTTCCGGACCGGCCGGATTGAGCTGCGCCTACTACCTGAGCCGCGCCGGCATCGGGGTGACCGTTTTCGAGAGTGCCCCTGTCCTGGGCGGCCTCCTGGCGCTGGGAATCCCCGAATACCGGCTGCCCCGTTCCCTGCTGGCCCGGGAGCTGGAGATCCTGAGAAAAGAGGGCATCCACTTCGAGACGGGCGCCGCTGTGGGCACGTCACTGCCCCTGGACCGTCTGAACCGGGAATTTGACCTCATCTTCCTGGCCGCCGGTGCCCGGAAGGAGAGACCCCTGACCATAGCCGGGGCCGGGGGAGCCGGCGTGCTCAGCGCCTACGACTTTCTGCGCCGCGTCAATCTGGGGGAGGCCGTGCACCTGGTGGAGCCGGTGCTGGTCATAGGCGGGGGCAATGCCGCCGTCGACGCCGCCAGGGTGGCCCTGCTCCAGGAGGGGATCACCAGGGTCAGCCTCATCTACCGCCGCAGCCGGGCGGAGATGCCCGCCTCCGCGGACGAGGTGGAGGCGGCGGAGAGGGAGGGGGTGCGGCTTCATTTCAACCTCTCCCCGCAGGCGCTGCATCGCGAGGAGGGGCGCCCGGCAGAGGCGCTTTTCGAGCCGACGGAGACGGCGGAAGGACAGATCAAGATCCTGCCCGGCCCGCAGCGCTGCTTTGCCTGCGGCACCCTGATCCATGCCCTGGGGCAGCAGCCCCACTGGGCGCCCCTGGGCCCCCTGTCCGAAGACCTCACCCTCTTCGCCGGCGGAGACCTGGTCAGCGGGCCCGCCACCGTCCCTGCGGCGATCGGGGCCGGGCGCCTGGCCGCGGCGGCCATGGTGGAGCGGCTGAAGGGGCCGCTGCCGCTGGACGAGATGCAGCCCTTGAATGGAGCGCAGGCGGTTACATTTGCCGAGCTGAACCTGGCCGCTCCGCCGAACGCCCACCTGGCGCGGCGCCTGGCCGACCCCGCCGCCGAGGCGGGCCGCTGCCTGGGCTGCGGCACCTGCAGCTCCTGCGGCCTTTGCGCCCTGTACTGCCCGGACCTGGCCATGCAGTGGCGGCAGGAGCGCTACGATGTCAACCTGGACTATTGCAAGGGATGCGGCCTCTGCGCCCGGGAATGCCCGGCCAGGGTGCTGGTCATGGAAGGAGGGCGGGAAGATGCCCGTTGAGATGATAACCGGAAACCAGGCCGCTGCCCACGCGGTGCAGAGGGCGGGAGTGGATCTGGTCTCCGCCTATCCCATAACACCGCAGACCGCCATTGTGGAGGATATCGCCGCCTTCTGGGCCCGCGGAGAGCTGGGCGGCGAATTTGTCAGCGTGGAATCGGAATATGCCGCCCTCTCGTACTGCTGCGGCGCCGCCGCGGCGGGGGCGCGTACATTTACCGCCACCTCCTCGCACGGCCTCGCTTTCATGCACGAGATGACCCACTGGATCGCCGGCGCCCGCCTGCCCGTGGTCATGGTCGTGGTCAACCGGGCCCTGGGGGCTCCCTGGTGCCTGGATCCGGACCAGGGCGACAGCCTTTCGCAGCGCGACACCGGCTGGATCCAGCTGTACTGCGCCGGCGCCCAGGAGATCTTCGACACCATCCTGCAGGCCTATCCCCTGAGCGAAAGCCTCATGCTGCCCTGCATGATCGTGATGGATGGATTCTACCTCTCCCACACCTTCGAGGCCGTGGATCTGCCCCCAGCGGAGCAGGTCAAGGAATTCATCGAGCCGCCACGCTTCGCGGCCCAGGTCGATCCCCTTCAACCGGCGAATATGCACGGCCTGACCCCCGGCGAGGAGGTCTCGCGCCTGGTGCGCGGGCGCCACCGCGATCAGCTGCGCGCCCTGGCGCTCATGAAGGAGATCGACGGGCGCTTCGCCTCCGTCTTCGGACGCAGCTACGCCCCGGCCCAGGGGAAAGCGCTGGAGGGGGCGGAGACGGTGGTGGTGGCGGCGGGCAGCATCTCGGAAACGGTGGAGAGCACCCTGCCCGAACTGCACAGAACGGGGATGATCCGGCTGAAAGCCTTCCGCCCCTTCCCGGCGGAGGAGCTGCGCCGGCTGCTCAAAAAGAGCAAGGCCCGCAGGATCATCGTCATCGACCGGAACTGCTCTCCCGGCGCCGGCGGGATCCTGGCCCAGGAGCTCAGAGCCGCCCTCTACGGCAGCGGTCCGGGGCCGGCGGTGCAGAACCTGGTTCTGGCGGGCGGCATCGACTTTGGCCCGCAGGCGCTGTGCCGGGCGGTGAACGAGCCCGCCCGCGACGGCGCCGGCAACCTGATCATGGAACAGTGGGGGGTCGATCTGAAATGATTACACCCGAAGAGGCCGTCAACGGCGGCCTGCTATACCCGGGCCATCCGGCCTGCCCCGGCTGCGGGGCGGCCCTGCTGGTGCGCTATCTGACACGCGCCCTGGGGGAGAAAACCGCCTTCGTCATCACCGCCTCCTGCTGGAGCATCATTGCCGGGCTGCCGCCCCTGACGAGCCTGAAGTGCCCCATCCTGCACTGCCCCTTTCCCAGCGCCGGCGCTGTGGGCAGCGGCGTGAAGAGGGGGCTTCTTCTCAGGGGCGACAGCGAGACCACCGTGGTCGTGCTCTCCGGCGACGGCGGCACCTTTGACATCGGCTTCCAGGCCCTTTCGGGGGCGGCGCAGCGCAACGAGGACTTCATCTTTGTCTGCTACGACAACGAGGCCTACATGAACACGGGGGGGCAGACCAGCTCCGCCACCCCCTACGGCACCCGCACGGCCACGGCGCCCTATCCCCTTTACCAGGAGAGGCCGAAGAAGGACATGATCCGGATCATGGCTGCGCACGGCATCCCCTACGCCGCCACCGCCACCGTGGCCTTCGTCGACGACCTGGAGAAGAAATTTGCCGCGGCCCGGGAGATGAAGGGCTTTCGCTTCTTTCACCTGCTCAGCCCCTGCCCGCCGGGCTGGGGCAGCGAACCCGATGAGACCGTACACCTGTCGCGCCTGGCCGTGGAGAGCTCCTTCTTTCCCCTGTACGAGGTGCGGGATGGTGAGGACTTCAACCTGACCTACCGCCCGGCACAGAAGAAGCCCATCGACGAATACCTGCAGCGGCAGCGGCGCTTCCGCGGCCTGGAGGAAGAGCAGGTTGGAGCCATGCAGCGGCAGGTGGACCGCAACTGGGAGAAGCTGCTGCAGCTTGCCGGGGAATGAAGGTTCCCACAAGGTGCCAGGCACCGGGCGCAACCAATATTCCCACATGGTGCCTGGCACCGGGCGCAACTATGAGTCAAATCCTCCGTCCCCTTGACTCTCCAAAATGCCCATGTAACGACGCGCGATATCCCTGTTGAAGCCGAAAGCTACGGCATGATATAATTGGATCAATCGGATAGGGTCAGGAGTTGATGGGATGACGGAGCAGAGAACCGATGGCCATGATCTGATTCCCCGAAGGTGGATTTTGTCTTCAAACTGATCTTCGGTGATGAAAAGAACAAACATATACTGGCTGCTTTCCTTGGTTCCGTCCTAAAGCTGCCGCCCTGCGAGCTGGCTGACCTGGAAATTATCAACACTGAGCTATTGCATGAATTCAAAGAAGACAAAAAAGGCATCCTGGATGTAAGGGCCAAGACAAAGCAGGGCAAACAGATCAATATTGAAATTCAGATCCTGCCCACTGAATATATGCCGGAGAGGACCCTGTTTTACTGGTCCA
>JAPXLS010000096.1:0-8351 GCA_033809435.1 Bacillota bacterium | reverse complement strand
GCGCTTCACCGATCATCTCCCGGGCAATCATGGCCATGCGCAGAAGCTCCTTTTTGGCCCCCTGGATGGCCGCCGCCGGCGTGGGCAGCATCCGCTTGTCCATGAAGGTGGGACCGATCTCGATGCTCACCTCTTCGCCGCGCACCAGGTAGATGATAAACCTGGTGAAATAAGGAAGGATCAGGATAAAGATCAGGGAATTGAGCACATTGAAGATGGAATGTGCATTGGCCACCTGGCGGGTCACCGTGGAGGCTGTCGCTGCAACCAGATTTGTAAAGGGAGCCAGGACCAGGAGACAGAGCGCCACTCCGATAACGTTGAAGAAAAAATGGGCCATGGCCGTGCGGCGGGCGGTCACATTGGTGCCGGCGCTGGCGATAAAGCCGATGACGCAGGTTCCGATATTTGACCCCAGAATCAGGGGCACAGCCTGATCCAGGGCGATCATCCCTTTCGTGCTCATGGCAATGAGCACACCGGTAAAGGCGCTGCTGCTCTGAAGAGCTGCTGTAAGAAGGGCGCCGCCGAGTACTCCCAGCAGGGGAAGGGCGCTGCACTGTTTCAAAAAAGTATTGAAGGCAGAAATATCTTTTAAAGGACTCAGGCCGGCAGACATGGTAGTTATGCCCATAAATAACAGGCCCATCCCCAGGATGGCTTCACCCAGGTAACGATACTGCCTGCGCTTGCTAAAGAAAATAATGAGCGCTCCAAGGCCGATAATGGGAAAGGCGATATCTTCTATCTTGAAAGAGATGATCTGGGCGGTTACAGTCGTTCCGATATTCGCACCAATAATCACGCTAATCGCCTGGGAGAGAGTAATCAAGCCGGCATTGGCAAAACCGACAACCATGACCGTTGTTGCCCCGCTGCTCTGGATAAGCATGGTTATCAAAAGCCCGGTGAGAACCCCCACAAGGGGGCGGGTAGTCAGAATTTCGAGAATGCGGCGCAGCCTGTCCCCGGCCGCCTTTTGCATTCCCGTGGCCATCAACTGGATACCGAATAAAAAAAGCCCCAGACCGCCCACCGCGGTAAAGGCGGTTTGCAATTGATCCTGCCAGGCCACTCTCCAACCTCCTAAGAGCGAACAGTATATCTCTAATTCATCCGAACTGGATCAATTATAAAAGATCCGCCCTGCTTTTTCAATTGCTTGTTGGCCCGGTCCCTTGATCAAATCCCAAATCTTTACCCGCCAGCGGCCTGCTCCACCGGCGGTTTCAGCCTCTGCCGCTTCGCCCTGGACCTTTGCCGCGGGGGCCTCCTTCACTGCAGTGCGGAAGGAAACCTCTTCCTTATCATGATTTGCAGTGCAATTATCAACGCCCGCCGGGGGAAAACAGAGCGCAGGAAAGAGAAGGCACCACCAGTTTTCGCCCTCTCCTGCACCTATGCTTATGGTTAATGCTGTATACTCGCCTGCAGGGTAAATTCTTCGGCCATAAGTCCTTATGGGAAAATATTCGCTGCCGAGGTGTACCGAAATGTCGGCCTCTGCTCCCGCATCAACGGCACAGGTCTGGAGTGAGCTTTCCAGTTCGGACAGGTAACCGCCAAGAAAATCCAGGTAAGCTTCATAAGTGTGGTCCCCTTGGGGCAGGCACCTCTCCGCCAGAAGCCGCTGCACCTGTGCAACAAGATCCATCTTAAAACGCTGCTCCGCCTCGCTGTCTCCGGCTGCACGCACATGCAGCCGGACCACTGGTTCATTGCCATGCACCTGCCAGGCGGAGCCGCTGCCAAGGGCAGGGACGGAACAGAGAAAGAAAGCCAACAGGAGTGCGGCAACAGTTAAAATCATCGTGATGGCAGCTGCATCAAAAACATTATTCCTCTTTTTTTTCATTACAAAGCCCCTCCGAGATAAACTCCTGTTTGTAATGGCTCCGGATCATTTCCAGCGCCGCTTTTTCGATTCTCGAGACCTGGGCCTGGGATATCCCCACCTGCCTCGCGATTTCGACCTGGGTTTTCCCTTCAAAGAAACGCGCCTCGATGATCCCCTTCTCCCTGGGTTCAAGTTTGTCCAGGGCCTCCTGTAAAGCTATGCTTTCAAGCCACCTTTCAGTGCTGTCGGATTGATCGCTGATCAGATCCATCACGTAAACAGGATCTGTACTGTCACGAAAGACAGGATCATACAGCGAGACCGGTTCCAGGGCGGCATTGTAAGCAAATATTACCTCTTCTACACTCATCCCCATAACCTCGGCAATTTCGCTCACGGTGGGTTCCCGGTGATTTTTCTTCAGCAGCTCCTCCCTGGTCTGAAGAACCCGGTGGGAAAGGCTCTTGATGGAACGGCTGATATGGATGCTGTTGTTGTCGCGCAAATAGCGCTTTATCTCGCCCATCACCATGGGGACGGCGTACGTCGAGAAGTTGACCCCATGTTCCAGTTGAAAGTTGTCAATGGCCTTCAGCAAGCCAATGCAACCGACCTGGAAAAGGTCATCCAGCGACTCACCCCTATTTTTGAAACGCTGCAGAATGCTGAGAACCAGGCGCAGATTGCCCCTGACCAGGGTTTCTCTGGCTTCCGTATCGCCTTCCTTGACCCGGTAAAATAACTCTCTCATTCTTTCCGCAGGCAAGACTGCCAGCTTGAAGGTGTTTACCCCGCTGAGTTTAACTTTATTCGGCAGCACAACTCTTCCCTCCTCACCTCTATTCTTGCCATTATCTGTATGGTTTAGACATTCCTGTAGGTTTTTAATGATGAGAAAATGTTATAATTGCTGTAGAATCCTTGAAAAAGAGTGCGCTGCTCTGCGCGAGCAACAGGAAGGAGGCCGGAAATGGCCAAATTAATCCGCTTTGGAGTCTCCATGGACCGGGAACTGCTGGAATCCTTTGATCGGGAAATAGCTTTGAAAGGTTATGCCAACCGTTCGGAAGCAATTCGGGATCTGATCCGGAACCAGCTGGTCGAGGTGGAGTGGTCCGATGATGATGTTGAGGTGGCGGGGACGATCACCCTGGTCTACGATCACCATGTCCGGGGCTTGAATGATCTTCTGCTGGAGTTGCAGCATCGTTACGTTGAGCTCATCGTTTCGACAATGCATGTTCACCTGGCGCATGACCGCTGCCTGGAGGTTCTTCTGATCAAGGGACCGGCTGCAGAGGCCAAGGAGGTGGCCAACCAGCTGCTGTCGGTTAAAGGAGTGATCCACGGCCGGCTAACCGCCACCTCTACCGGGGAAAAGTTAAAATAGCCCCATCAGAATGCGGGGAAGACCCTGGTAATCATGGAGCAGGGTCAGCCTATGGAAAATACCGCATCTCCGGCAAAGCGTAAGAATAACATCGCACCGGGCGGAGTCAATCTCCAGCGCTGCCAGGCCCGGTCCGCGGGCATAGGAAGGAAGGGCTTCCATAATGGAGCGGTAGGCGGCCAGTCCGTCGGGACCGCCGTTCAGGGCCAGGCGCGGTTCATAAACCCGCACGGATGCAGGCAGCGATTCTATCTCCGCCCCGGTAAGATAGGGGGGATTTGCCACCACAAGGTTGAACCCGGGCGCCGGCTCAATTCCCTCAAGGGCCCCGAAATAAGAGCCCCGGAAAAAGTGGATGCGCCCGCTGACCCCATGCCGCTTTGCATTGGCCGCAGCCAGCTGCAGCGCCTTTGCGGAAAGATCAACAGCGTAGAAAATCGCCTTCGGCATATGGTAAGCGAGCGTCACCGCCAGGTTGCCGCTGCCGCTGCCCAGATCAATTCCGCACAGTTCTTCTTCCCCGCTACGGGCCCATTCCAGGACAGCATCAACGATCAGCTCTGTTTCCGGACGGGGGATAAGCACCCCGGGGCCCACCGCAAACTGCAGCCCGTAAAACTCCCTGTTCCCGGTTATGTAAGCAAGCGGCTCACCCCGGGCTCTCCGTTCAACAGCTGCCTCGAAAGCCGCCTGCAGAGTTTTCCCCGGAACATGGGAGCGCTCCAGGAAAAGCCTTAACCGGTCCCAGCCCAGCAAATGAGCCAGCAATATTTCCGCTTCGTCGCGCGGCTGTTCAAGCCCCGCCGCTCTAAAACAAGAAGAGGCCTTCTGCAGAGCCTCTTCAATAGTGTCTTTATTGTAGGCCAACGCTTTCAATCTCCTGTATCTTGCAACTGTTTTGCCCTTGCCGAAGCAGCCAAGTTATCAATAATTTCATCCAGATCTCCCTCCAGCACCAGATCCAGCCGGTGCAAAGTCAGCCCGGTGCGGTGATCGGTTACGCGGTTCTGGGGGAAATTATAGGTGCGGATGCGCTCGCTGCGATCACCGCTGCCGATCTGCAGCCTGCGTTCTTCCGCCAGTTCGGCCTCCTGCTCGGTAATATATTTATCCATCAGCCTGCTGCGCAGAACCCGCAAAGCCTTTTCCCTGTTTTTAAGCTGCGATTTTTCATCCTGACATGTAACCACCAGCCCGGTGGGCAGATGGGTCACCCGGATGGCGGACTGGGTGGTGTTCACACTCTGGCCGCCCGGCCCCGTGGAGCAGAAAGTATCGATGCGCAGCTCCTGGGGATTGATCTCCACCTCCACCTCTTCAACCTCGGGAAGTACGGCCACGGTAGCCGCCGAAGTATGGATTCGGCCGCTCGATTCAGTGGCCGGAATACGCTGCACCCTGTGGACACCGCTCTCGTACTTGAGGCGGCTGTAAACGCCCTGCCCCTCTATAGCGGCAATTACCTCTTTATAACCCCCTATATCGGTGGCATGAGCATCAATAAGCTCAACCTTCCAGCCCTTTTGCTCGGCATGGCGGCTGTACATCCTGAGCAGATCAGCGGCAAACAGGGCGGCCTCTTCACCGCCTGTGCCCGCTCTGATTTCCAGAAATACACTTTTCTCATCATGGGGATCCCGTTTAAGCAGCTGCTCTTTCAGTTTGCCGGTAATCCCATCCAGATGCTCGCTTATTATCTCGATCTCTTCTTGCAGGAAATTGGCCAGTTCGCCCTCGCGCTCATCCCGCAAAAGCTCACGGGCGTCGGCCAGTTCCTTGTTTAGTTTCCTGTAGGTGCGGTATAGCTCGACGCCCGGGGCCAGTCCGGCCAGCTCCCGGGAATACTGCTGCCACAGGTCCATCCTGCCCAGCACCTCCGGATCGCTGAGCAGCCGCTCCAGCTCTCCATATCTCTCTTCAATCAATTCCATCTTTTCAAACATTGTCTATCACCGCAGACGTTGAATGGCGCAATGTTTCTTCCTCGGGCTCCTCAGACTCCAGCACCGCTTTCAAAGCGCAGAGAGCCACTTCAACCTGGCTGTTATCCGGCTCGCTGGTAGTCAAATTTTGCAGCCATAGACCGGGCAGGGTGATCGGCCGGAGCAGTCGCAGGCGGCTGCTCGCTGTCAGGCGAATTGCTTCATAGGATATTCCGGCCACCAGGGGCAGCATCAGCAGGCGGATAGTGATCCGCTGCCATAATGAAACCCACCCGAAGAAAGAAAAAAGCAGAATGCTCAGCACCATAACAATAAGTAAAAAACTGGTTCCGCAGCGAGGGTGGTGTGTACTGTACTGCTGCGCCTTCTCGATCTCAAGCGGATCCCCGGCTTCGTAACAAAAGACGGCCTTGTGCTCGGCGCCGTGATAGCCAAATAGACGCTTCATCTCACCCCAACGCGTTACCAGGTAAAGGTACGTCAAGAATATGGCCAGCCGGATCAACCCTTCTGCCAAATTTAACATTACCGGATGCAAGTATTCCGGCAGAAAACCGGCCAGCCAGGTAGGCAGTATAAAAAACAATCCCACACCCAGCATCAGACCGAGCAGGACAACCAAAAAAGTTTGCCAGCCCTGCATCTGTTCTCCCTCACCCTCCAGGGCTTCAGCCGCCGAAAGGTTGATAGCGCGCACACCCACAACGAGCGATTCAAAAAAAGAGACCATGCCTCTCAAAATGGGCCAGCCCAGAGGAGGACAGCGCCCGGACAGGGGAACCTTTTCCTCCAAAATAAGAGAGATGCCGTTGTCACTGCGCCGGCAGGCAATGGCCATGCGGTCGCGGTAACGCATCATTACCCCTTCAATAACTGCTTGGCCGCCGACCCATTGCAGCCTTGGCATCGTGCTAACCCTCCCCTGTCCTTTGGGAGATGAACCTTTCGGTTTTACTCCAGTCCGTACTTCCGTTTAAACCGCTCCACCCTGCCGCCTGTATCGACAAATTTCTGCTTGCCGGTAAAGAATGGGTGGCATTTGGAACATATCTCCACCTTCAAGTTCTCCTTTGTAGAACCGGTTTCAAAGGATTCCCCGCAAGCACAGGTCACCACAGTGCGGAAATAAGGGGGATGAATTTTATCTTTCATCTCTGAACAACCTCCCCGATTCGCTATCGAAATAAATTTTAGCACAACTATATTCATTGCGCAACACGCACGCACAGCACCCGGAAAGGTTTCAGGCCGGCCGCCTCGAGATATTCCCGCATATTGTAATGGCAATCAGGATGCCCCCCCGGACCGGCCGGTATAGACGGAGCCGTCAATGGAGCAGTGAGCCGCATCAAAACCGTTAGGGGGACCCTTGCTGTCTCCGGCAATAATCCCAGTACTGCGCGATTTGCCCCCTGCACTCCGTACCCCGGAAAAGGCTTATTGCTGCAGGTATTTAAGAGGATTCACTTTTTCCCCCGCTGCATGAATTTCAAAATGCAGGTGCGGCCCGGTAGTGTTGCCTGTTATCCCGATATAGCCAATCGTCTGGCCCGGTAAAACCCGCTGCCCCACAGCAACAATCGACCTGGAGGCATGCGCATAGCGGGAAAGATAGCCGCCGCCATGATCCAACTCGATCATGATCCCATAACTGCCCCTGTAACCGGCATGCGTGACCCGGCCCCCTGCTGCGGCGCAAAAGGCAGTTCCAAGGGGTGCGGCAATGTCAATTCCATAATGAAATTTATCGCCGCGCCAGCCATAGCCGGAAGAGATCCTGCTCTTCAAGGGCCAGCAAAACGATACCCGCGGCGAGCTGCGCGAGGCGGCCCCGCCCGGGACAATAATCCTTTCACCCCGGGACAATACCGGCGGATCTTTCAGCTCATTTGCCTCCCGGATTGCATTCTCATCAACGCCATAAGCCGCGGCTATAGCCGCTACGGTATCGCCCTCTTCAACATCGTGAACACAGCCGATCACATTCAATATTTCCAGATGGTCGCCGGGGTAAATCAGGCTGGGATTGGCAATATCATTCAACCGGACCAGTGTATCCACATCGGTCCCAAACCGCTCTGCGATAGCGTACAGACAATCCATCGGTTCAATAGTATAATCAAGGATTTTCGGTTTGCGTAACTCCTCTTCCCCGCCTTTTACCGCCGCAAAGTCCTGAAGCTGCCGGTAGTATATCGGCACCTCACCAGATTCGCTTTCTTCTTCTTCGACTTCAAATTCCATGGCAGGGGCCTTTTCCCAGGAGCAGAAACAGGCCATCCCGACAATAAGCATTACCGTTACCGCTTTCGGAAGAGCTGGCATGGCTTGATCCTCCTTCAACAGCATGGTTTAGAGCATATTTTGCTGTCAAAGGAATTATTTTATGCATTTCATGCCATGAAGGTGATCCGGCTGCCAGGTGAATGCCCCTGTCTGCATCAGGGTGAAAAGGCTAAAATGAATGCATGCTGCTTAAAAAGTCCTCGTTGTCCCTGGTCTGCTTCAGCTTGTCAAGAAGCATTTCCAAAAACTCAATGTTTTGGGTATTCCCCATCGCCCGCCGCAGCGCCCACATCAGTTCAATCTTGCGCTCGTCAAGAAGCAGCTCTTCGCGGCGCGTTCCCGAACGGGAGATATCAATGGCCGGAAAAATTCGTCTTTCCGAAATTTTACGGTCCAGGTGCAGCTCCATATTGCCCGTTCCCTTGAACTCCTCATAGATGACATCGTCCATCCTGCTGCCGGTGTCTATCAGGGCGGTGGCTATTATGGTCAGACTGCCGCCGCCGTCAATGTTCCGTGCCGCCCCGAAGAAGCGTTTGGGCTTGTAAAAGGCCGCCGGATCAATGCCGCCGGAAAGGGTCCTGCCGCTGGGGGGTATAACCAGGTTGTAGGCCCGGGCCAGCCGGGTAATGCTGTCCAGCAGGATAGCCACATCATGACCCTGCTCTACCAGGCGCTGCGCCCGCTCCAGGACCAGCTCCGAGATACGGATATGGTTCTCCGGTTTCTGATCAAAAGTTGAGCTGGCCACATCCGCCTTTACACTCCGCTCCATGTCGGTAACCTCTTCGGGACGTTCATCAACAAGCAAGATAATCAGGGTGACCTCGGGATGGTTGGTAGAGATACTGTTGGCAATTTGCTTGAGCAGAATTGTTTTTCCCGCCTTCGGAGG
>JAPXLS010000095.1:0-8404 GCA_033809435.1 Bacillota bacterium | reverse complement strand
CTTCTTGTCATCACTGGCCGGCCCGGATATAATTGTAATCGGGGTTTGGAGAACCGCACAGGCGGGAGAGGGGATGGACTTTTTGAAAATTGTTGTTATCGGCGGGGGGTCAAGCTATACCCCCGAGTTGGTGGAAGGGATTCTCGGCAATCATGCGCTCCTGCCTGTTGCCGAGGTTTGCCTGGTCGATATCCCGGCGGGCTCGGAGAAGCTTTCAGCCGTGGCCGGTTTGTCCCGCCGCATGATCCGGGAAGCGGGCCTTGAGAAGGAGATCAAACTGACCCGGAGCCTGGAGCGCCGCGCCGCGCTGCCCGGCGCTGACTTTGTCATCAGCCAGTTCCGCGTCGGCGGCGCCGCCGCCCGTCTAAAAGATGAGCTGCTTCCATTGCCTTACGGCATCGTGGGGCAGGAGACCACGGGGCCCGGCGGTTTTGCAGCGGCACTGCGCCATATTCCGGTGGCCCTGCAGCTGGCTGCGGAAATGGAGCAGCTCTGCCCCGGGGCTTTTTTGATCAACTTCACCAATCCTTCCGGCATGATCACGGAAGCGCTGCAGCGGAGCAGCGTGAAAAGCGTGGGTCTTTGCAATATCCCCCTGACCATGGAGAGAGCACTGTCCGCCTTTCTCGATGCCGAACCGGGGCGGCTGGAGCTGACTTTCACCGGGCTCAATCATCTCGGCTGGATTACCCGGATTCTTCTTGACGGCGAAGATTTGATGGACCGGGTTCTTTCCGCGCCGGAGGCGGCCCTCTTTTTGGCCCATGATTTTCCCACGATAGATCCCGGTGAGCTTGGAGCTCTGCTTCGCGCTTTGGGAGCCTTTCCCTCGCCGTACCTTCTGTACTATTATTATCCCGATCAGACCTATGCCGCAATAAAGGAGTCTGCCGGCAAGGGCGAGAACCGTGCACGCAGGGTCATGGATATTGAAAAGGAGCTTTTCCGGCTCTACCGTGATCCCGCTGTCACTGCCAGGCCGGATCAGCTTTCTTTGCGCGGGGGGGCTTTTTATTCCGAGGCGGCCATTTCCCTGATGCGGACCCTCGGCAGCGGCGATTCTGCAGAGCAGGTTTTGAATGTGCAAAACGGTTCCGCCATTCCCGATCTGCCCCGTCATGCCGTGGTGGAGACCAACTGCCTGATCGAGGAAGGCGAAATCAGACCGCTTTCTCCCGGTCCCTTGCCCGGGGCGGTACGCGGGCTGGTTCAGCAGGTGAAGGCTTACGAGCAGTTGACCATCGAGGCGGCGGTAAAGGGCGATGAACGCACCGCTTACCTGGCCCTGCTCAATCATCCCCTGGTGGGAGGGGCGGACCGGGCCCGGGCCCTGCTTGATCAGATATTGAAGGAGAGCGCGCCGTACCTGCCGCAATTCGGTTGATGTATGTCCGGCAAAGCCAACCTGGAGCAGGGCGGGCGAGGCATGCCTCGCCCGTACAATTTGCAGATGGAAGGTGCTAGAATTGGGTTCGCAAAGAAACAAGTATTATGCCGGCATTGACGGCGGCGCCACAAAAACAGCGGCGCTCTGCGGCGACGGAGAGGGCAATGTCAGGGGTTGCGGCCTGGCCGGCCCCTCCAACTATCAGGTCGTGGGGGCCAAAGCGGCGATGAAGGCGGTGGCGGAGGCCCTTGATGGGGCGCTGCAGCAAGCCGGTCTTTCCCGCGATGAACTTGACTTCACTGTCTTTGCCCTGAGCGGCGCCGATTTGCCTGCAGATTTTGACTTACTGCAGGAGCAGCTGGCCTGCCGCTTTCCAGGGCTGGACTTTCAACTCGTCAACGACTGCTGGGCCGCCTTCCGGGCCGGAACGGATGCTTCTTACGGAGCCGTGTCCATCTGCGGGACTGGAACCAATGCCGCCGCCCGGAACAGGAAAGGGAAGCAGACTGCCCTGCGCAGCCTGGGTTATGAATCGGGCAACTGGGGCGGCGCCGCAGATCTGGCCCGCGAGGCGCTGCACCACGCTTTTCGCTCCGAAGAGGGAACGGGGCCGCAAAGCAGCCTCGAGAAAGAGGTGCTGGCGGCCTTCAACGGTGAATTCGGCGACTACAGCCATCTGTCGGCGGCGCTACGCGATGACCTTTCGTTGAGATTCCGCAGCATGTACTTGCTGCCTGTCCTGGTCTTCAAGGCCGCCTTTGAAGGTGATGTCGTGTCTCAGGAGATTCTATGCCGGATGGGGAAAGCTGCCGGCGGGGACTGTGCCGCGGTGATCCGGAAGGTGGGCCTGGACAGAGAGCCCTGCGACGTTGTTCCTGCCGGGGGGATGTACGCCGCATCGCGTCAGCACAGCCCCCTGCTCATGGATTCTTTTGTGCTGGCCCTGCACCGGGCCGCACCTCTGGCCAGGCTGCGTCTGCCTCGCTACGAACCGGCTGCAGGTGCGTACCTGCTTGCCGCCGAGGCGGGGGGCGCCCGGATCCGTCACGGCGACGGCAGTGCAGCCGCCGTCCGGCTGGCTTGCTCCTACAAAGAGCTGGAGCCGCTCCTGCAGGGGCAGGAAAGTAAATAGAATCGGGGGAATTAGGTAAATGTAACAGTACGCTTCGGGGAATATGCACCGCCCGGTCAGGCCGGGGGGGCGCAGGGAAAAAGAGTGTGCGGAAAGAAAGGGGTGCTCCCTTGTTTGCAACGGTACAGCAGATAACGGGCTACATTGAAAGGCTGGCGCCTGAATCACTGGCGCTGCCGGGCGATCCGGTAGGTTTGCAGGTGGGCAATCCCCAGGCAGAGGTGCGGAAGGTGCTTGTGGCCCTGGAGCTTGACGAAGATGTCCTGAAGGAAGCCGTTGACGGCAAGGCCGGCCTGGTCGTGACTCATCACCCGCTGCTCTTTGAACCGCTGCAGACCATGGATGAGAGCGTCCCCCAAAACGCGCTGGCTGCCGCAGCCATCCGCCAGGATATTGCCGTGTACAGCGCTCATACAAACCTGGATGCCGCCCCCCGGGGGGTGAATCATGTCCTGGCGGAACGGCTCGGCCTCGCAGAGAAGGGCCGGCAGGTTCTCGAGGTTACCGGGTATGACCGGCTTTTGAAGCTCGTTGTTTTTATTCCGTCGGGCCACGAAAAGCAGCTGCTGGAAGCCCTGGCCGCGGCGGGAGCGGGTTCACTGGGACATTACAGCCACTCCAGTTTTCGGGTATCCGGAACGGGTACATTCATGCCGCTTCAGGGAAGCGCTCCCTTTATCGGGCGGCAGGGCCGGTTGGAGCAGGTTGATGAGATGCGGCTGGAGACGATTCTGCCGGCCTCCCGCCGGGAGGCCGTTGTGCGGGCTCTGCTGGAGGCGCACCCCTACGAGGAACCGGCCTATGATCTCTATGCCCTGGAGCTGAAAGGGGAGCCGCTGGGCATGGGGCTGGTGGGCCTGCTGAAAAACCCGGGCACCCTGGCGGAGATTGCCGGGCGCTGCCGCAAAGCACTGGGCCTGAAATCCCTGCGCTGCTGGGCGCCGCCCGGGGTGAAATTCAGCCGGATAGCGCTCTGCGGCGGCAGCGGCGGTTCATTGATCGATCTTGCCGCGGCGAGCGGGGCGGAGCTGTTCATCTCCGGCGACTTTCGCTACCATGACCTCGGGAAGGCCCGGGGTTACGGTCTTGGTCTCATCGATGCCGGGCACGCAGCCACGGAGCTCCCCGTCGTCGCCTGTCTGACTGACTATCTGAACAGCTGTCTGCTGGAGGCGGGTTTCAAAACTGCCGCGGCGGCCTCGGAAATAGAGCCCGCCGGTTGGCTTTTGATGTAGGGGCGGCCGCAAGGCCACCCTTTTTTATGGCGAAAAGAGGTGAGAAAACTTGTCTTTGAAATTGTTATGGAAGCTGCAGGGGATCGATCTGGCCGTCAAGGATCTGGAGGATGAGGTGGAAAATACACCGCTCCACCGGGAGGCGGAGGAAGCGGCGGAGCATCTGGATGAACTGGAAAAGGCCCTGGAAAGATCGGCCCGGTTTCTCAGGGAGCAGCGCAAAGAATTAAGAAGGGGAGAGCTGGATCTTGAATCGATCACCGCGGAGCACGATGAACTGCACCGGAAGCTGTACAGCGGCGAGGTGAAGAATATCAAGGAGCTGGAGCAGATGGAGATCAAGCTGCGCTCTGTCAAGCGGAAGCAGTTGGGGGTCGAGGAGGTGCTTCTCGGCATGATGGAATCCATGGAGGAAGAGGAGCAGCGGTTGAATGATTTAACGGCGCAGCGGGACGGCGCTGCGGCGGAATTGCAGCGGCGCCGGCGGCGCCTGGAGGAGGAGCTGGCCCGCCTGGGCGGTGAACTGGAAAAGCTGGGGAAACAGCGCGCAGATCTGGCCGCCCGCATCGAGCCGCAGTACCTGGAGCGCTATCGTGAACTGGCCGGAAGATATCAGGGGCGGGGCCTGGCGGCCGTGATTGATGATATCTGCCAGGGCTGCAGCGTTTTCATCTCGTCGGCGCAGCGGGGCTTTCTCTACGATCCCCGGGCCATGGTTTACTGTGAAAGCTGCGGCCGCCTGCTTGTTCGCTTTACCGGGGAGGAAATGCTTGCGGAACAAGGGGAGCAGGGAAAGGTGGAATGAAGAAGGATCTGGCTGCCTGTTGAAGGAATGAAAGATAGGATATATAATACTGAATTGAAGTTTGAAATATTTATGCATACTGTTTCAGGAAGAGGGATCAGCTTGTCTGAAAAAAAGAAAAAAGTTAGCCGCAGGGATATGCGTGGGAAGCGGTGGGCTTCGATTATTGCAGCGGTGCTGGCCCTGGCCATGGCCCTCTCCGCCATAGCGGCATATTCGGGCCACCTGCTGGGTCGCGGCGGCGGTGATGCCGCCGAACCGGACCGGGAGATCGATCTCGATGCTTACCGGGAGTACTATGCGGGCGAGATCAAAAGACTGCAAAAATATATCGATGACATCGGCGCCACGGCCCCGGTGCTGGGTGAGCTGGTGCAATATTATGATATTCTGCTCCGCATCGGGGAAGAAGAGGAGAGCGGTGTTTCGGAGGAGACCCTGCAGGGTTACAGGGACAGTCTCCTGCAATACAGCCGCGATCTTGTGGAGATGGAGCCGGATAAGCCCGAACACCGCCTTCAGCTCCTGGGTTACTATGATAAATTTGGCGGGGATGAGGCTGTTATCGCCGAAGAGATCGGCGTGTTGCGGGATCTTCTTCACGAAAAACCCGATCCCCTTTCCACCCTGATGCTGATTGGATTCATGAAATCTTCGGAACTGGAAGAGATGGCCGGTGAAGAGATGGCCCTGCTGGAAGAGCATTTTGAGCAGCTGGAGGCATCGGGGAAAATCGACAGCAAAAATCGCTACTACTACGCCTATTTGCTGGACGAATACCTGAGCAAGACACAGGAGGCCAAAAAGCAGCTCACCCTGATCCTGGAAGAGGAATCCGAGGAGAGCTCCGAGTACCTTGCGGCCAAGGCATACCTGGAGCAGCTTCAGCAGGCGGAAGAAAAATGACAGGCTCTTCATCGGGGGAGAGTATGATACAGGAAAACTGGCTCCGCCTGTTGGGGGATCTGCGCAAAAGGCTGATTTTGATCGCGGTGATTGTCGCTTCAGGGGCGGCTCTCTGTTATGTTTTTGTGGAGCGGATCCGCAACATCCTGCTCCTGCCCACCTTGACCCCCGATTTCATAGAATTCTTCGGCATCTTCAAGGGGAGTTATCCTTACCGGGAGATGCCGGCGGGCCTGGAATCACCGGTGAAAATGATCTTTCTTACCCCCGGTGAGGCATTCATGGCCAACCTGCGCCTGGCCCTGGTCTGCGGCCTGCTGATCACATTGCCTCTTGTACTTTACCAGCTGGTGGCGCTCATCCTGACGGCAAGGAAAAGCCGCCGCAGCGGCGCTATCCTCCTTACAGCAGCCATCTGTTTGCTCTTCTTGCTGGGGCTGGGCTTTGGCTATTTCGTGGTTTTCCCCTTTGCCATGAACTTTTTTCTCAGCTTTGCCACTGTGGATATCGGCGCTGAATGGAGTATCGGTCGCTATCTCTCCTTTGCCGTCTCTTTCCTGTTTGCTTTTGGACTCGTCTTTCAGATTCCACTGCTCTTCTGGTTTCTGGGCAGCATCGGGGTGCTCAACACTGCCTTTTTGAGGCGGAACCGCAGGCTTGCCATCGTGATCATCCTGATCATTGCTGCAGTGCTCACCCCCCCCGATGTTTTCTCCCAGATCCTTATGGCCATCCCCCTTCTCATTCTCTACGAATGCGGCATATTGCTGGTTTATCTTGCCCAGCGAAAGCGGGCTCTTTCCAGAGCAAAGCCTTCCCGCCCCGCACCCAGGCAGGGATAGGGAAAAGCAGCCGCCGGCTCTTGACAACCAATTTGATTATGGTGTATAAATAGTTAGGCTAACCTAACTTATGGAGTTGATCAAGGTGAGTCCGCTGCCGCTGAGCGCTGCGATGCAGGATTATCTGGAGGAAATTCTGAATCTCTCCGGCCGGCTGGAAACGGTTCGCGTTACCGATATTGCCGAAAGGCTCAACCTGACCAAGGCCAGCGTCAGCCAGGCCTTGAACCAGCTGCGCGAGCAGGGCCTGATCAACCAGGATCGCTACGGCCCGGTGGAGCTGACGGAACGGGGGCGCTACTACGGTATGGTGGTCAAACGGCGCCACGAGGTTTTGCGCAGTTTTCTTGTAGAGGTGCTGGGGGTGGATCATAAAACTGCGGAAAAAGATGCCTGCCAGATGGAACATGCCGTCTGCAGCGAGACTATCGAGCGGCTGGTGGATTTTTTGATCAAGGGAGGCTACAGCAACGGTTTTAACAATCTTAAAAGAAAAGAAGGGTCCGGGCAGGACCAGGAATTATGCGACAGTTAAACATATACCGGTTTTGCAGGGGAGAGTGAGCAGAAATGAAGGTTGTCTCATTGGTAGAAATGAAAACAGGCCAGTCGGGCCGGATCAGGCAGATCCAGGGCGGGCGCGGCATGATCGCCAGGCTGCAGGCGCTTGGTCTTCATCCCGGCAAAAGGGTGACCAAGGTGAGCGCTGTTTTCCAACGGGGGCCCGTGGTTCTGGGGGTGGATCGATCCCAGGTAGCCCTGGGGTTCGGCCAGGCCAATCGCATCCTGGTGGAGATCGCTGAATAGGACAGCTCCAGTCAAGGGGTGTATGGATAACATGCAGAAGGAAAAAACAGTTGTTCTGGTGGGCAATCCCAATGTGGGTAAAAGCGTTATATTCTCGCATCTAACGGGGACCAGGGTGGTGATCTCCAACTATCCCGGGACCACCGTTGAATATACTCGCGGGCGGCTGCAGCAGGGAGGGCGGAACTGGGAGATTCTTGACGCTCCGGGGACGTACAGCCTGGAACCCTCCTGCAGGGCTGAAGAGGTTACCGCCGGTCTGGTGGATTCCGCCGATGTGGTGGTCAATGTGGTTGATGCCACCAACCTGGAGCGCAACCTCTATCTAACGGGCCAGCTGCTCGAGCGGGGGGTGCCCCTGATCGTTGTGCTGAATCTGGTTGATGAAGCAGCCCAGAAAGGGGTCAGGCTCAATATTCCCCGTCTGAAAGAAATACTGGGAGTGCCGGTGATCCCGACGGTGGCCATCAGCGGCAAGGGCCTGCCCGAGCTTGTTGCAGCTCTGCCCCATGCCGGGCGGGGCACTGGGGAGCGGCTTACTCCCGATGAGCGCTGGGTCTGGATCGGCTCCGTTGTGAAGCGCGTCCAGCGGGTGATCCGCCGCCGCCGCACCTGGCTCGAGGCGCTGGAACTGGCCAGCATTCGCCCGTTGACGGGCATTCCCATTGCAGCAGCCGGCCTGTACCTCTCTTTCAAGGTAATCATCGGCTGCGGTGAAGGGATCCAGCATCTGCTGGAAAGGTTCTTCTTCGAGCCCCTTTACGTGCCCCTGCTGGAGGCCCTGGGCCGCCTGCTTGGCGGAAGCGGGTTCCTTCATGATCTGCTCATCGGCAAGCTTCAGGCGGGGCAGATCCATCTTGAGGAATCAATGGGCATCCTGAGCACAGGTGTATTCGTTGTTTTTGGAGTGGTGCTGCCCTATTTATTCATGTTCTACCTGGCGCTAGGACTTCTGGAGGATTGCGGCTACCTGCCGCGCCTGGCGGTGATGTCGGACCGGATGATGCACCGCCTGGGGCTGCATGGCTTCGCCGTTATCCCCATGCTTCTGGGCTTCGGCTGCAACGTCCCGGCAGTGCTGGCCGCCCGCAATCTCGAGAGCAGGCGGGAGCGTCTGATCGTCAGCACCATGCTGGCCGTCTCCATCCCCTGCGCCGCCCAGATGTCGATGATCATCGGCCTTGTCGGCCGTTACGGCGGGGCGTACCTTGGCGTCATTCTGGGCACCCTTTTTCTCATCTGGGTGGTAATCGGCCTCTTCCTGGATCGCACTCTGCCGGGATATACTCC
>JAPXLS010000094.1:0-8437 GCA_033809435.1 Bacillota bacterium | reverse complement strand
ACTGGCCCGGGGCAAATAATAAGTAAGCAGGGGAAAAGCCCCTGTGCATGGAATTAAGCATCTGTACAGTGAACTATTCTTGAGGGAGAACGGGCTTCTGCATATTCTAATACTACACCAGTCCTTTGCAGTTAACGGATCAACGCCGGGGAGGCGTTTTTTTGAGATAGGGCGTCGCCTTGCCGGTGAGGGGCATCAGGTTACCGTCATTACCGGCAACTCCGAACTGGGGCTGTCACTGGGTCAGAAAAGAATCGGGCTGCAGCAGCGGGAGGGTATGGCCATAATAGCGCTCAACCCTGGCGGCAGGCCGAAGAAAAAGGGGCAGGAACGCATTTCAGCTGCCTTTGCCCGCCAGGCGGCGAGGCAGGGCCGCCGGCTGCCGCCTCCCGACTTGGTGCTGGCCTCGTCGCCGCCCCTTGACCTGGCCGGCGCCGCCTTCTCGCTGAGCTCTTTTTATAGGGTACCGCTGGTCCTGGAAATAGGGAGAATTGGCGACTCTCTGACGGGCAGCGGTGATAATTTGCTGGAGCGGATTTTTCATTTTTCGGTCCGGCGAAATGCATTGAAGGCATACTGCCGGGCTGAATCAATCATTTTTACCAGCCGGGAGACAGCATTGGCGGCGACAGAGATCTTTGTTCCCTTCGGGATGGTCAGCGCGCTGCCGGATGAAGGGGATTTTGAAAATACCTTTCTCGAATTCAACAAGGTTATGGCTGCCCTTCGGCTCCGGTAAGGCAGTAGAGATGAAATGTCAAAAGCGATCTCCTACACTTTGAGGAGATTAAAGGGTACGGAAACACTTTATAGAATAGAAAGCTTGATAAAGGAGTGGGAGGGGAGTATGGGAGACGGAATGGACTCCAAAGAGATACTACAGGTTCTGTGGCGGGGGAAATACTTCATCCTGATAACTGCTGCTATTTTTGTGCTATTTGCATTTCTATATGTTATTTTTATGATCAGTCCAGTATACCAATATGGCTCACTTCTAGACCTGTCCTCATACAAGATAAAGAATAAAGAGATGATTGCGCTGCTTGAACAGAATCAGGTAGTGGCCAGGGCGGTAGAAGATTTAACCGAGGATAAGTACTTGCTTGCGCAATCTGCAGAGGTAAGTATTGTGCCTGACAGAGAATCTGTTTTGCAGATCAAGCTGCAGCATGTAGACCCTGATGTTTGCACCGCTGCAGTAAAACAGATCGCTTTGTCTATCATTCAAACAGTGTCGGACTACCGGTGCGGGCAAATAAATCGGGAATTGGAGCGCAGCCGGGAACTAATAGCTGCCTTGGATGAAGCTATTGCGGAATATCTGGTTTCAAGGGACAGCCGGATTATAAATATTTTGGAAGATGACCCCATTTATAGGAGCATTCTAGAGGAAAAGGGCAAATGGTTGGTAGAGGCCAAAATGCTTGAACTTGAACTGGAACTGGCTAAGCAATCTTCTTCGGATGTTGGGGGCTGGCTAAAGGATCTTGAAAGAGCTGCCATCCCTGTCCCCGTGAATAAAAAACTGTATATTGTCTTTGCGCTGATGTTGGGCCTAATTATATCAGTTTTTGGTTTGTTTGTACGCCATTACTGCAACACTCAATTTGCTTCCAGCAATCATGCTGAATAGAATGCATCTTCCAGGAGGAATCCTTATTACACCCTGGGGAATGAAGCTAGGCTTTAGGAGGAAAAATCATGTTTGTTCCACTGTCTGCGCCGGATATTGATGACAAAGACGTTGAAGCAGTAATTGGTGTATTAAAAACGCAGCATCTGTCCCTGGGGCCGAAGATGGAAGAATTTGAAGGACAGATGGCCGCCCTGGCCCGGCGCCGCTTTGGCATTGCCGTCAACAGCGGGACCAGCGGGCTGCACCTGCTGATCCGGGCGCTGGAGATCGGTGAAGGCGATGAGGTGATCACGACCCCCTTCAGTTTCATCGCCTCGGCCAACTGTATCCTTTACGAGAGGGCCAGGCCGGTTTTCGTGGACATCGATCCGCACAGTCTGTGCATAGATCCTGTGCAAATAGAAGGGGCGATCACAACCCGTACCAAAGCCATCTTGCCGGTTCATGTTTTCGGCCGGCCGGCGGAGATGGAGCCGATTATGGAGATTGCGCAGCGATACGGCTTGAAGGTGATCGAGGACTCCTGTGAGGCCATCGGGGCAAAGTACCGCCGCCGTCCTGCCGGCAGTTTCGGGGAGGGCTCTGTCTTTGCCTTCTACCCCAACAAGCAGATCACCACGGGCGAGGGGGGGGTCGTGGTCACCGACAGTGAAGAGATCGCCTCTCTTTGCCGCAGCATGCGCAACCAGGGCCGCAGCGAGGCCGGCGGCTGGCTGGACCACGAGAGGCTGGGATACAATTACCGACTGGACGAGCTTTCCTGTGCCCTGGGGCTGGCCCAGCTGCAGCGACTGCCGGAGATACTGGCCCGGCGTGCAGCAGTCGCTGCAGCATACAACTCGCTGCTAAAAGATGTGCAAGGGGTAATCGCACCTGATATTCCCCCCCATATCGAAATGAGCTGGTTTGTTTATGTGATCCGTTTGGATGGGAGGATCGATCGGGACAGGGTGCTGGATCTGCTGCGGCAGGGGGGCGTGCAGTGCAAACCATACTTCACCCCCATCCATTTGCAGCCATTTTATCGGGAATCTTTCGGCTTTCAGGAGGGGGATTTCCCGGTAACCGAGCGGGTGGGGCGCCAGGTGCTGGCCCTTCCCTTCTTCAACAGGCTCGAGGAAGAGCAGGTGGAGTATGTGGTCAGAATTTTGAGGGAAGCAATTGACCGCTCCGTCGGGAAATCCGGTCAACGCTAAGAAATAATTCTTGACATTACCCGCTGCGGGGCCGTAAAATTAACCTCAGGAAAATCTGGTTGGGAATTACATTTTGGTCGGGGAAGGGGCCGTGCACTTGCTCCAGGAAGAGGAAAAAGGCAGCGGGAAAAGGAGCCTCTCCAGGCTCTGGCAGGCGCTCGGGGTGCTGCTCATCTGCTGCGGTCTGGTGTTGCTCGGCTTTTTTATCTATCAGAAAGTGCAAATTGCCTATTACCAGTACCAGCTCAAAAAGGCATACGAGGATGCTTTTAGCGGGATCCCGGAAGAGGGGATCTCTTTCGATAATATAGCCATCACCGAAAGACAGCCGATGCGCCTGGTTATACCCAAAACCGATACGGATCTCATCGTGCTGATAGGCGATGTGTTTGATCAGGTTCTGCTGGACAAGGGGCCGGTGCATTTCCAGATGAGCGATCTGCCGAACACAGATTCGGGCAACGTGGCTATCGCCGCCCACCGCGGCTCCCGCTGGGGCTTTTTTACCGACCTGGACCAGATGCTGGAGGGCGATGAAATCTTTCTTGATGTTGAGGGCTACCGTTTTATTTACCGTACCGAATGGGTCAGGATAGTCGAACCCGACGACTGGAGCGTCATCGATTCCACCGATTACCCGGCGCTCACCCTGCAGACCTGCCATCCCAAAAATGTGCGCGGCACCCACAGACTTATCGTGCGGGCTCGTCTGGACAGGGTGACCAGGGCGCCGTTAAAATAATTTCATCAAAAAGACGCAGGCCGGTGCACCGGGGTTGCATCAGGGTTTCCACAGGATTTTTGAATCAAGGAGCGCCCCGCAGCTGATCTGCGGAATATTCACCTCCAGGATTTCATCAACGCTGATCCCATAGAAGCCGGCAACACTTGCCAGGGTCTCCCCACCCCGGGCATAGTATACAGTTTGTCCCAGATCCTGCGGGGGGGGCGGCAGCATCTCGTAAATGGTGGCGAACTCGTAACCTTCATCGCGGAGCCCGGTGATAATCATGGGCAGCGCTTCTGCTGTTTGAGGAAGGGAATGCATCAGGATGATCCCGCCGTCATCGGCATAGGTCAGCGCCCGCTCGGCTATGTAATTGGGTGTGACCAGCTGGCCCCAGATGCCGAAACGGTACGAATCCTGCGTGATCACCGTCCACATCAGGGTATAGGGGTAGCCCTCACGGGCGAAGAGCTGGCGGTTAAAATCATTGTAGTAGCCGAAAGAAGGCCGGAAGATGTAAGGGCGGAAGCCGGTCACCCTTTCGAGGATCCGCGTAGATTCGCGAACTTCATGTACTGCTTCGTCGTATTCAATCTCTGCAAAATAGATATGGGTCAGGGTATGGTTGCCGATACTGTGGCCTCTTTTTACGATCTCCCGCCCCACCTCGGGGTAGTCTTCAAGCCAGGTGGCCTGGGGGAAAAAAGTGGCGGTGACATTGTACCGATCCAGGACATCGAGCACTGCCATGGCCGGTTCGCAGATCAAACCTAGATTGAGCGCGTACCCCGGCCTTCTCTCCCTGAGGCAGCCGGTGTCAAAGGTGAGGGCGATGCGCTTGGCATCGGAAGGCAGCAGGGCATGTTCAACCACAGTGGAGAGCGGGGAGGCCTCGGTAAGAGACGCCGGAATAATCAGTTTTGTTCCTTCAGTCAAGATTATCTCGCCCGGGTCGGCAGTTTCAAGCCGGCTATTTTTCGTTGATGGGGCGGCCAGGGTCGTTCCGGTAATCATGAAAAAGGTAAAAATGATAGCCGCCGCCAATAGAATCGGCGCAGGTGAGGATCCTGCCCGGACCTTGCTCCTATTGCTCCAGTACATAATATCTCCTCCCAATAGCTTTAATGGGAAATCCGTGATATCCGGAAGTGATGTCTCCGGTAACATTATACAATAAAGCGACAAAAAGTGAAAAAGTGGGCTAAATATTTGCTCGATGCAGGTAATCCGATTATAAATGATGAAGTGAAAATTATAACTCCAGCGATGAAGAAGGTTGATGGTATGAAGAAAAGGGCTTTGTCAGTTTTGCTCCTTGTTCCGGCTATTTTATTCCTTGCCGGCTGTTCACCGACAGTGAATCAGGATGATGCAGGTGATTTCCTTCTGGTCAACGACTATATCGACGAGATCATTCCCGCTGTCGGTGATGTCATGCTGGACCTGATGGGCTGGTTTCGTGATCCCCTTGATCGGGAGAGGATAGACTGGCTGAGTGAGGGCAAAAAAACGCTTGGCGCCATCCAGAAGAAGCACCTGGGTAAAAGATTTCCTTCTTTCGAGAGCATGGAAACATGGACTGTTCCGGTAAGCAGGGGAGAAGAGAAATGGAATATCGAGGGGAAGGTTTTTGCGCCGGCGGTCAAGGAGCTCACCGCTGCCGTGGATTCACTGATAGGTTCTTTGGATGTGATCATCGATGCGGAGGGAAAACTGGCTGACATCAAGGTGAAGGAAATGGAAAGGACGGTTGCAGAGGTTGATGAGGCTGTCAATGTGATCAGAGATTTATTCAAGATGTACTGAGGGCTGGAGAGGAGGCGGGTTGCAGTGCTTTGCCCCAAGATGAAGGGCGGGTGCTGCGCTTGATGATGAAAAGAGTGCTGGTCAGCGGTGCAACAGGTTTTATCGGCAGGCACTGCCTGGAGCTGTTGCTGAAAAGGGGTTACGAAGTGCATGCCGTTACGGCCAGGTCCATTACAGGTGAAAGTAGCGATCTGCAGTGGCACCGCGCTGATCTCACCGATCCGCTGCAGGTCAAAAAGCTGCTGCAAAAGGCTGCGCCCGAAGAGCTGTTGCACCTGGCCTGGTATGTCGCTCCGGGTTCGTGCTGGGGCTCCATGGAAAACATCCGCTGGGTCGAGGCCAGCCTGCAGCTGGTACGTGAATTCATCGACGGGGGAGGGCGCAGGCTTGTGGTCAGCGGCAGCTGCGCCGAATATGATTGGCGCTACGGCTACTGCTCGGAGCATCTTACGCCCACCAGGCCGGGGTCTCTGTACGGGGCGGGCAAGCATGCCCTGCAGGTTCTGGTTGACGCCCTGGTAAAAGAGGGTTCCCTCAGCGCAGCCTGGGGGAGAATTTTTTATCTGTACGGCCCCCACGAACATCCGCAGCGGCTGGTGCCGTCGGTGATCACCTCCCTTTTGCGCGGCGAGCCGGCCCGCTGTTCCCATGGAAACCAGCTCCGGGATTTTCTCTATGTAAAGGACGTTGCCGCTGCCCTGGTCGCACTGCTGGAAAGCGACTTCCAGGGCCCCGTGAATATCGCTTCGGGCCAGGCGGTTACGTTAAAAACAATTATTAACACCATTGCCGATCGGTTGGATGGGGCCGGGTTGCTCCGCCTGGGCGCGCGGCCCGTTCCGGAAGGCGAACCGGCAGTACTGCTGGCCGATACGAGGCTTCTGCGCGAGAAGGTGGGGTGGGAGCCTGCATATACACTGGAGCAGGGTCTGGAAGAGACAATCGGGTGGTGGAAGGAGCAGCTCGGTTGAAGGAGTTGAAGGCGGCTTTGTGGAATACAAAGGACCGTAAATAAATTGGACGAAATCAAAAGGATGGAAAATGAAATTAAGTGGCCAGCAAAAAGGCAGGAATTAGGAATCTATCTGTCGAAATGTAGGGAAACAAATGTGATCCCGAGAAGGCGAATGAAATGAACAGGCTCCGCTGGGGTTTATTGCTGGCTGCTATTGATGCAGTCCTGGTCAGCACGGCGCTCTATGCCGCGCTGTACTTACGATTTGACGGTTTGATCCCCGCTACATACATGAATGCTTGCAGGCAGCTGGCGCCTTTTTTTCTCATATCGCTGCTTCTGTTTTTTTACATATTCGGCCTGTACAGGCGGCTGTGGCAGTATGCCAGCGTGGGTGAGCTTCTGGTCATTGTTGCCTCCATTACCGGGGGCTCCCTGATAAACTTTCTCATCCTCTTTCTCACCGCCAGGGAGGGGGCCTATTTGCTGCCCCGCAGCATCCTGGTGCTGCACTGGATGATCACCATCTTCTTCATCGGCTTCTCCCGGCTCTCCTGGCGCTTGCTGAGAGGGTTTCTCCTTAAGGCAGGGAAAACCGCGGGCGGCAGGCAGATCCTGATCGTGGGCGCGGGCGATGCCGGGGCCACCCTGGCCCGGGAGCTGAAGCACCGCCAGAACCAGGATGATATTTATCCTGTAGGTTTTGTTGATGACAACCCGGTGAAGCAGAAGATGGGCATGTTTGGGCTGCCGGTGCTGGGTAAACGCGAAGACATCCCTGCGCTGGTAGAAGAATACGGCATCGATGAAATTGTTATTGCCATTCCCTCGGCTACGCGAAGCGTCATCGGGGGAATCGTGGATATCTGTCAGACCACCGGAGTTTCGTTAAAGATACTGCCCGGCATCTATGAGCTTGTCAACGGCAGGGTTTCCGTGAGCCAGATCCGGGAGGTGAGGGTGGAGGATATTCTGGGCCGGGAGCCCGTGGAGGTGGACCTGGCCTCCATTGCCGGCTACCTCTCGGGCAAGACCGTTCTGGTTACCGGCGCCGGGGGCTCCATCGGTTCGGAGCTCTGCCGGCAGGCGGTGGGCTTCGGCCTCCGGAGACTTGTCGCGCTGGGGCATGGCGAAAACAGCATTTACGAGATCTGCGAAGATCTGAAGATAGCGCACCCGGACCTTGAAGTTGTGCCCGTGATCTGCGATATAAAGAGCGCACGGGACATGAACGCTGTATTTCAGCGGCACCGGCCGGAGGTAGTCTTCCATGCGGCGGCACACAAGCATGTCCCCTTGATGGAGCTGTACCCGGCCGAGGCGGTGAAGAACAATATCTTGGGAACTTTCAATACTGTCCGCGCCGCCGACGATCACTTGGCTGAAGTCTTTGTCCTCATCTCCACGGACAAGGCAGTCAATCCGAGCAGCATGATGGGGGCGACAAAGCGGATCGCGGAGATGATCGTGCAGCAGGCGGCGCAGAAGAGCAGGACCCGCTTCGCCGCCGTCAGATTCGGCAATGTTCTGGAGAGCCGGGGCAGCGTTGTGCCCCTATTCAAGAAACAGATTGCCTCGGGTGGACCGGTGACGGTGACCCATGCGGAGATGGTTCGCTACTTCATGACCATACCGGAGGCGGCACAGCTGGTGATCCAGGCCGGAGCCCTGGTCCGCGGCGGTGAAATATTTGTCCTGGATATGGGGGAGCCGGTCAAAATTGTATCCCTGGCCAGGCAGATGATCCGGCTGGCCGGGTACAGGCCGGAGCAGGATATCCCCATTGTATTTACCGGCATCAGGCCCGGTGAGAAGCTTTTCGAAGAGATTCTGACCAGCGCGGAGGGGGTCCAGGCGACGCTCCATCAGAGCATATTCGTGGCCAGGCCTGACGGTTTCAGCGAGATCGATCTGAAAAGATTGTTGCAAAATATCAGCAGCCCCGGATGGAACGGCACCAGGGATGAGGCGATCGCCTTCATCAAGTCTCTGCTGCCGGATTTTCCCCAGTGCAGTGGCGGCGAAGGTTATTCCGATGACCTTCAGCGTTTGAAGGAGGAAATATAAAGTGAAAGACAGGCTGAGTGTTGTTATTGTGGGGACGGGCTATGTGGGAC
>JAPXLS010000093.1:0-8465 GCA_033809435.1 Bacillota bacterium | reverse complement strand
CCTCCTCCTGTAGTTGTTATCCAAACACTACCTTCTGGAACGAGGTCTCTCTTCTCCTGCTTAAAAGCAGGTTTTCTTGATCTCTCCCCCCGCTAACATTTTACTCACATTTAAATAATGATCATATCTCATTACATTATTTGTAATTGCAGTAAAGATGTTGGTTAGGGGAGTGATGGCAGACGATTTCTATGCGGAAGAAGACGAGGCGGTACGGATCTCCTACTGCCGGGCTATAGCGGTCCTGCAGGCGGCGGACGTCGGGCCATGGAAGAGGCCGTGGCTGCGCTCCAGGGCCATCTGGACTCACTTGAGACGATTGACGTTTATGGATACGGCAAGAAAATACATTCCGCCCGCGAAATAGACCTGGGCGACGCCTATGAGAAGATGGGACTGCAGGGCTTCGAAGTTTACGGCGATGAGGAGTATACCGGCAGATTTGTGATCGGTAAAGGCGGCGCGATTCTGAACCTCGGTAACTGCCGGATCCCGGAGCATGTTTCCGAGGAGGACTGCTGAAATATGTCTCCCGTCAAGATAGATGATCACACCATCCATCTGTACGGCGCGGACCTTGTTGCCGGGCGCATGGGGGTCCTGGTAACCTCTTTATTCCGGCCCTTCCTGCCGGCAACATGAAAACCGCCTTTCACCGGCATCGAAAAAACAGAAATAATTTGCAATAGCGCTCTCGTGATGGAGCGCTGTTGTGCCAGATTGCCGCAATTGAATCCTTGAATTCACTGGATAGATCAGGGATCCATTAGAAGGAGATTGCCCGGTCAATCGGGAATTGCATCTAAAAAGACAGCAGTGGAGCGGACAATGAGCCTGCCGGAAAAAGCCTTCCCACCGGGGGCTTCGTAAGAGCTGAAGAGAAGGAGGAAGAAGTCAGTGACAGCGCAAAAAAATCTTACCTTGATCGAAGCAAGCTGCATTATCACCGGATACGGGGTGGGCGGGGGTATTCTGGCCGTACCCTATCTCGCTTCACTGAACGGGGCCGCCGCGGTGGTGATCACCATACTGGCCGCTTACCTGTTTTCCCTGCTCATGCACCTGATGATCGCCGAGCTCTGCGTCGGTGAGGGCGGGAGCGTTCAGGTTGTGGAGGTTTTCCGCAAATACCTGTTCAAGGGGCGTTATGAGAAATTGTGGGTGTGGCTTTTTTTCACGCTGCTGGTGCTGGTTTTTTTGATCAGCCAGGCCGCCTATATCGTGGGAGCGGGAGAGATACTGGTTGATCTGACGGGCTGGCCGCTCTGGATCTGCGAGATTGCCTTCTACCTCATCGCCGCCGGCGTTGTTGCTTTCGGCTTGAAGGTACTGGGGATTAGCGAAAAGTATGCCGTGGCCGCCCTCGGGGCCATTCTGCTGCTGCTGGCTGCGGGCTCCCTCACCGTGCCTTTCAAGTCCATCCCCCTTGCCGGGACCGTCGGCAACGCCAGCCTGGCCCTTTTCGGGATGACCATGTTTTGCTTCTCCGCCCCCTTTGCAGTGCCCCAGGCGGTGGAAGGGCTCTCCTGGAACAAGAAGCTCATCCCCAAAGCGGTGCTTCTGGGAATGGGCTTTAACCTGATCATAATAGCGGTATTTGTATTTTTCAGTCTTTCTGTTTCCACGGAGGTTACCAGGGTGGCGATCATCGGCTGGGCGGGAGCGCTGGGCGGCTGGGCCAAGATAACGGGGCTTCTTTTCATGGTTCTGGCCATCCTGACTACGTACTGGTCCGCCTCCTATGCCCTGGTAGTGATTATCAAGGAGCGCACGGGTTGGTCGGAACGGCTTTCCTGGCTTGCAGCGACGCTGCCCACGCTGCTGATCGCGGTGGCCGGGACGGGTGACTTTCTCGAACTGATGCGCGATGCCGCCGGCGGGGTGGCCCTGTGCGTGGTGATCATGCTCATACCCGCTTTTCGGGGCTCCCGCAAGTACAAGGCAATTTCCGGGTACGAGGGTTGGAATATGGGTGCCTGGGGCGGCACCACATTTCAATTGGTGGTCATCGTTACCTATGTGCTCACGGCGGTGGGCTCATTCGTGAGACTGCCCTGAAATACCTTTTGAACCTGAACGCCTGATGCCTGGAACTAGGGAGCGGGGTGGCAGTGACAGTGCCCGGCACGTATGGCCCCAACCAGTTGGGGCAGCGTACTTACCGGCTGCTTGAAAGCAGTATAACAGCGGCCGATCTCCCGCGGATGGTGGGCATCGCTGCCCCCTGTACAGGGCAGCCCCATGGTTTTTGCCAGCGCAAGGGCCCGGCGGTTTTCGTCGTCGCTGTTGGCACCGTTGCATCCTTCGATGGCGGCCAGGCCTTTTAGTGCCTTTATGGCCGCTCCGCCGAAGCCGAAGGCCATGCGGAAAGGATGGGCGGCCACCACGGCTCCGCCGCAGCCGTTGGCTCCGTCAATTATTTCCTGCGGGTCATTCAGATAACCCTTGTAGCGGTTCCATTGCCCGATGTTTTCGCTGAATACCAGCAGGTGGCCGGCCCTTGTCGCCACCTCCGCGCCGGCAAAGACGACAAGGCCATAGCGGGGCGCCATCTCCAGGAACAGATCGCTTCTGTCGTAGTCGTGGTGTTCGGTGACGGCCAGGCCATCCAGTCCTGCCGCCTTTACTGCCTGCAGCACTTCATGCGGCGTACCGGCGGCATCGCAAGAAACAGCGGTGTGAACATGTAGATCTAGTTTGAACATGGCTCCTCCTGGGGAGAACTTTGTTTGATTATATCTCAAACACCGGGATGATAGAAGGCAAGTTGTTCCGGAAGGCGGGAATGGGTTGTTCATGGGTTGTTCAACATTTCCTCTTTTCCCGGTTAAAAGGTTTCGGGATCAGGCCGTAGAATTTGTTATATGATCAAAGTCTTGGGGAGGCAGGTACTGATGGCTGCAAAGTATATTGCAGAACCTTTCAGGATCAAGATGGTGGAGCCGATGAAGATGCTCGGGCGGGCGGAGAGAGAGGAGAGAATAAAGGAAGCGGGATACAATCTTTTCAATCTCAGAAGTGAGGATTGCTACATCGATCTGCTGACCGACTCGGGAACCAATGCCATGAGCTCGGATCAGTGGGCCGGGGTGATCAGGGGTGATGAAGCCTATGCGGGCGCCTCCGGCTACCACAGGCTGGTGGAGACGGGGCGGGATCTTTTCGGGTACGACTACATCCAGCCGGTGCACCAGGGCCGGGCAGCGGAGAAAGTTCTCTTCGGTCATCTTCTGGGGAAGGGCAAGTACGCAATTAGCAACATGTTTTTTGACACCACCCGGGCGCATGTCGAGCTGACGGGTGCGCGCTGCTTTGACTGCGCCGTGGAGGAGGCTGGAAAGCTTTCTGTGCGGTCTCCTTTCAAGGGGAATATAGATCTGGAGGGGCTGGAGAGGCGCATAGGCGAGCTCGGCCCGGAAAATGTGGGTCTTGTGGTGATAACGGTGACCAACAACTCCGCAGGGGGCCAGCCCGTCTCCATGCAAAATCTGCGCCAGGCAGCGGCAGTCTGCCGGAAACATGGTCTTATCATGAACCTTGATGCCGCCCGCTTTGCGGAGAATGCTTATTTCATCAAGCGCGATGAGAGCGGGTATGGTGACAGGAGTATAGCGGATATTGTCAGGGAGATGTTCAGCTACGGGGACAGTTTCACCATGTCTGCCAAGAAGGACGCCATTGTGAACATGGGCGGGCTGATCGGGATCAGGGATGGCGCCTCGCCGCTGGTTGACAAAGTCAAAGCAAGCTGTATTGCTTTCGAGGGTTTCTATACATACGGCGGCCTGGCCGGACGTGATCTGGAGGCGATGGCGGCGGGTTTGAAAGAAGGTATTGACGAGGATTTTCTGCGCTACAGGATCGGGCAGATGGAGTACCTGGCCTCTCTGCTGGATGATGCCGGCATAGCTTACCAGGCGCCTGTCGGCGGCCACGGTGTCTTTGTTGATGCCGCCTCGATCTTTCCCGAAATTCCGTACTACGAGTTCCCGGGCCAGGTTCTGGCGGTGGAGCTTTACAAGGAAGCGGGCGTTCGCTCCTGCGAGATCGGTTCGTACATGCTGGGCAATGACCCCGACAGCGGAGAGCAGCTCCGGGCCGATCACGAATTTACCCGCCTGGCCATCCCCCGGCGGGTCTATACACAGGCCCACCTGGACATAATTGCCGGTGCCCTGGCCGCAATCAAGAAAAGGGCGGGTGAATACTGCAGGGGCTACCGGATTGTCTGGGAGCCGCCCCTGCTACGTCATTTTCAGGCGGCTCTGGAGCCCGTCGGCCCGGAGGCGTAAAAATACGGCCGTCCATAAATCTGGAAAATGCGGGGCAGGCCTGATCATTACCCCCTAAAGAGAACCCTTTTGAAGCCGCAGTTGAAGGTGATTGCATTTTCGGCATTGGCCAGGGTCAATGGATTGGCCAACATTACCGGCCAAAATAGCGGCAGGGGAGCATCAATTTTGACCGGTTATCTGTGCATGCCGGGTCTGGGGCAGGGACAGGGCGGCGGCCAGGACCGAGAGTCCGCCTCCAAAAAGGTAGGCATATTTAAGGCCGCCCAGGAAGCTGAGCGCTTCCGCTCCGGTCAGATGCTCCTGCGCGATAGCGGCTTCCGGTACCAGCGAGTACAGGATCAGGCCGGCCGAGGCGATGCCCAGAGCCATCCCTGTATTGCGAGCCGTGCCCAGGATGCCCGAGGCTATTCCCAGATAGGGCCGGGGGGCGCTGCCCATAACTGCACTGTTATTGGGGGATTGGAACATGCCGGTGCCCAGGCCGAAAAAGGAGAGGCGCCAGACCAGGGCCAGGGCCGGTGCGGCCACAGGTACAAAAGCCATCGTGACCAGGGCTGCAGCGCAAAAAACCGCCCCGGCAACAGCAGGACCCCTGGTGCCCAGGCGGTCGGACAGGGCTCCGCTGAAGGGAGCCACGGCCATCACTGTCAGGGGGAAAGCGGTCATGAGCAAGCCGATCCTGCCCGGGGGAAGATGAATCACCCGCTGCAGATAAAAAGGGGTCAGGAAAACAAGAATGTATTGCGAGGCAAAGTTGAGCAGGGCGGCGGCGGTGCCCAGTGAAAATGTTCTGTTTTTGAAAAGCGAAAGGTTAACCATGGGCTGGGGCACATGATTTTCGACATAGAAGAAGGTGATTCCTGCGCACACCGCAAGGGCCAGGGCGGTTCCGGTAACAAGTCCCATACCGGTTTTCTGCACCTGGTTTATGAAGAAAAGAAATGAAAAGAGGGAAACAAAAACAGTAACAGCTCCGGCGGAATCGATGCGCCCCGGTTTTCCTCTCAAATCGGGAACTACCTTTATGGACCACAGCAAGGCGGCGATGCCGATGGGGATGTTGATCAGAAAAATGAGACGCCAGGACCACAGGGAGGTGAGCAAACCGCCCAGGGTGGGGCCCAGGGCCAGTCCCGCGGATATGCTGATGGCGTTGATCCCCAGGGCCCGGCCCCGTTCCTGGGGCTTGAAAACCGCGGTGAGAATGGCGTAGGGAACAGCCATGGTCATACCGGCGCCGATGCCCTGGACGGCGCGGAATACTATGAGCCAGTGGATAGTGGGCGCCAGCCCGCAAAGGCCCGAGGTGACGGTAAAGCAGGTGAGCCCCGCCAGGTAGATCCGTCTGTATCCAAGGATATCGCCCAGACGGCCGTAAAAGAGCAGCAGGCTGCTGATGGTCAAAAGATAGATGAGCGGGACCCACTGCGCCGTGGCGATGGGAGCTTCAAAATAACCGGTAATGGTGGGCAGGATCACATTGACAATGCTGGCGTCGATGGGTCCCATGATGCCGCCCAGCATGACGGCTGCCAGCACCCTGTAGCGTAAACCATGGTTCAAGGCCGTTTTTCCCAATGTTGAAGACATGCGGGATCCCCCTTCTAAACAAAATGCTATCATGATCCGGCCGCCGGGGCCGGCAAAGACTGAGGATCTTATAACAATCCCGCCGGTTCCCAACGGCATTTTGAAATGTGTCGTGTGCGCCGACAACTGCTGCCGCTTCAAATCGCATTTTTCTACGGCCCCGATGCGCTTTACTATTTTCAACAGTTTTCTTCCGTTATCCTGCCTTTTATTTATTAAAAGGTGCGGCAGGACGAAAAGAACGGCTGGCTTTGCTAAAAGCCATTAATGGGTCATCAGGTAATTTCAAAAAACCCGGTATAACAGCTATTTTCCAGGGAATAGTATTTGTGGTGATGCAATCATGTATTTCATAAATCTGGCCGGGCCCATAGCCCTCGTCGTAATGACGGCAATCATGTTTCTGCTCGTGCCCTGGGGGAGGATCCGGAGGCTGCTGCCGGTGGGTTTTCTTTTTGGAACGATCCTGGGGACTGCCACATACTATATTCTGCAAAACATGGTGCAGGCCTGGCACTTCCAGCACGCCGACCTGCTCAGCCCGGCAGGCGTCCCCCTGTTCATGACCCTGGCCTGGGTTCCCTATACCATCATCTATTTCCACCTTCTGGCCCAGTACCGGACGCTGTCGCAGGTTCTTCTCCTGATCCTGCTCAGCGCGGCGGCACCCTCCTTTTACCATTTCCTGATGGAGCTTAACGGCATGATTGTATTCCAGAAATGGAGCTGGCTGGACAATTTTTTCTATGCCGCCGCCGTGTACAATACCCTCGGTCTTGCAGTATTTTACAGCAGGCTGGCCACTTCCCTGACCGCCGATTAGATCACGGGCGGCGCTGTTCCTGGCGCTCCAGTCTTTATGAAGGCCGCTGATGGCAAGAGGAAGGGAGGATGCGCCGGATTCCTGGGCGCTATGGTGGGTCGAAAAGCTGGGCCGCAAAAAAAAGGAAATATCTCCGCCCGTAGAGAATTCTTCTGCATGGCGCTTAAAAAAAGTGATAAGTGGTTGATTGCCACAGTGGCGGCGGTATTTCTTTTTGGGGCCGCCGTGTTAACAGGGGGGGTTCTGCTTTACCGCGCTCTGCGAAAAAGCCTTGCCCCGCCGGCGGCTGCGCAAGGCGAGGGGCCTCCCCTGGAATGGGAGCGGACATTCACGCGCGGCGATATGGGCCGGGGGGAGCTGGTGGAGCAGACAGCCGATGGCGGATTCATCGTTGCCGCAACGGTCTGGGAAGGCGGGACCGTCGTGGAGGAGGGGCCGGTAAAGATCCACCTCCTGAAAACCGGGGCCGACGGGAGCCTGGCCTGGGAGACCGTCCTTGACGGAGAGAACCTGAATGATCTGGTGACAGTGGAGGAAGGCGCCCAAGGCGGCTACTTCATGCTTGCCAACAGAATGGAAGAGCAGGAAAGAGATTATTTAGAATATACCGCCGAAGCGGGAGGAGAGCGGGGGCCTGTTGCTGAAGGATCTCGCATTTTCGCCTCCCTTATCAAGACGGATGACCGGGGGAACCCGGAGTGGGAAAAAGAGGTGGGTCAGGGCCGGCGCTGCCGGGCAGGAGCGGGTCGAAAAACCGGCGACGGCGGCTGCGTCATCTTCGGCCCGCTAGAGAAGGCGGGGGGCCGGACCGGTTACTACCTGGTCAAGGTTGATCCTGCCGGAGAGGTGGCATGGGAGCAGGCGCTTGCTCCTGAGCCGGGCGGGGCGGAGGGCTCTATTGATACCATGATCAGTACCGGCTTTTCCCTCATACCCTCCGCCGGAGGCGGTTACACATGCATTGCTGCACACCCGGTACAGGGATCCATGGTGTTTTCGGTATTCAAAACAGATGAATCAGGAAATACCCTTGAAAGCAGCTCTTTTTCTCTGGAGGGATTCCTTCCGGGCTGCTTTGCCGCCGATCCTGCCCCTGGTGACGGCCTCGTGGTGGGCACGAACGGGAATTTTAACCTGCTGACCCTCTTCAGTCCTTCCCTGAATCTGATCAGGGTTGATCATTCGGGTAATCTGCAGTGGGAGCGAGAGCACCGCCGTGCAGGCGATATCAGCTCTGTCACGCCCCTGAGCGACGGCGGTTGGATTATCTCCAGCTCCACTTTTACCTTTTACCCCGTTCCCGGTCCAAATCTGCACCTGCTCAAGATCGGCTCCTCGGGCGACCTGGTCTGGAAGAAGACATTTGTTTCCGAACTGGACGGTACATCCGGAGTGGGCAGCTATGCAGATCAGGTCAGGGAGACAGCAGAGGGAGCCCTGATCGTTACCGGGATGAAGGAGGGAAAAATCCTTCTGCTGAAGGTGGCGCCCGAAAAACAGTGAGGAGTTGATGCTCCCTGGACTACCAGAAGCCCCTGGAATTCGGTGACATTTTCAACTATACCTTTCGCATCCTCAGGCGAAAATTTCTTTATCTCTATATTGCCATGGGCTGGCTCTATCTCCCGCTGTCCCTGCTTTACAGCTATTACTACAACAGAGCACTGGGCTGGCCTTTGATGGGGTCACCGGGGCAAACCGGTTTCGGTTTTGATACACTGCTGCGTTCCTACCTGATTCTGGGCGTTTACTTTATT
>JAPXLS010000092.1:0-8784 GCA_033809435.1 Bacillota bacterium | reverse complement strand
GATTTCCGCAAAACCAATTACAAAAAGCCCCTATTCCAAGCACCCCCCTGGGGTAAAATGTTTTTAAGGGTAGCCGCAGAGCCTTACCTATCAAGGGTTTCCGAAGATCGTAAATGGCTCCCAGGGCGGAATTTCAAGTTAACATATTCGGAACCGGCAGGGGGGGGAATTAGCCAACTCGATCGCCGGAGCGCGCTGTTGGCAAAACTGCGGCAGGAAGAAGAAGTCTGTCAAAAAAAATCAGTACACCATCCGCCCCTCGATGAAGGCCTGCGTGCGCCCGTCCCGGGGATTACTGAATACCCTGGAGGTTTCACCCGTTTCCACGATCCGCCCGTCATAAAGAAATATCACTTCATCCGTCAGGCGACGGGCCTGAAATATATTGTGCGTAACCATGATAATGGTCACATCCATGGACTGCTTCAGTTGGAGGATCATTCTTTCCATCAATTCAACATTGGCCGGATCAAGATTCGCCGTCGGTTCATCCAGCAGCAGCAGCTTCGGTTTGAAAGCCACCGCCCGGGCCAGAGCCACACGCTGCGCCTCGCCGCCGGAAAGGGTCCCCGCATGGCGATCTCTCAGATGGGACAGGCCGATCTGTTCCAGTATATCGGCAATCCTGTTCTTGATCTCTTCCCGGTTAAAACCCCGCACCTTCAGCCCGTAGGCAATATTCTCCCTGACGGTGGCGCTGAACAAAAGGGGCTTCTGGAAGACCAGGGTCATCTGTCTCTGCAGGGGTAAACGGGCCGGGCCGGCGGCGGGAACGGGCCTGCCGTCAAAGAGAATGGCACCCCCGTCGGGTTCGGTCAAGAGATTTATAATCCGGAGCAGTGTTGTTTTGCCCGCTCCGCTGGGCCCGATGATCCCGTAGATCTTGCTGCGGGGAAATGACAGGGCCCCAATATTGAGAACTTCCCGATCATAGCGCTTGACCAGCTCTTTCAACTCGAGGATTGCACCGCTGCGGCTAGAAATGAGATTGACCTCCCCTTTGAAAGCGATAGAGAAAGGTGTTGACCACAAATGAGAGCAGCAGGAGGATGAGCCCCAGACCGATGGCATAATGATAATGCCCTTTCCTGGTTTCCAGAACAATGGCCGTAGTCATCACCCGGGTGTGCCCCTCGATGTTGCCCCCGACCATCATCACCGCCCCCACCTCGGCAATGATCCGCCCGAAACCGGTGACCACGGCGCCAAGAAGGGCAATCCGCGATTCCCGGACCACGGTCCAGGCGCGGAGCAGCGCCCCGGCGCCCAGGGAGCGGGCGGTTTCGTCAACTTCTTTCCCCCTGCTTCTCACTCCAACCATGGTCAGCCCGGCAATTATGGGAAGGGCCAGGGTTACCTGGGCAATGATCATCACCGTCGGAGTATAGAGCAGGGCCAGCACCCCCAGCGGCCCCACGCGCGAGAAAAGCAGATAGATGAGGAGGCCGGCCACTACCGGGGGCAGACCCATCAAGGTATAGATGATCTTGCTTGTAAAGGCGGTTTTCTTTTCGGGCCTCAACCCCAGCCAGGTTCCCCAGGGGATGCCCAGCAGGGTGGAAATAATGATGGCTGCCCCGGATACCCGCAGGGAAAGGAGGACTATCTTCACCAGCTCGGGATCAAGCCTTACGATCAGTGAGAAAGCCTCAAAAATACCTTCGAGCAGCCGGGGCATTTCGTTCACTCCTCAATACAACCGCAAAAGTTCAAATACTGCAGCTAAACTTGAACTAGTCCTCCAGCCCGTAGCCGGGGAAGAAAAGCGTTTCTCCCTCTTTCTTGAATCCGGCGATGAGGGCCTGTCCTTCATCGGAAGTAAGGAAATCAACGTACTTCTTCGCCAGATCATATTTCACATGAGCATGTACTTCGGGATTGATTGCCATGACCCCGTACTGGTTGAAGAGGGCGGGATCGCCTTCATAGATAATAACCAGATCCAGATCTTTCTTCAACGAGACGTACGTGCCGCGGTCAGTCATGCAGTATGCTTCCTTCTCATGGGCCATCCGCAGGGTGTCGCCCATGCCCGAACCGGCAGAAAGATACCATGCCTGGTCTTCGGTCTTGACTTCCGCCGCTTCCCAGAGCCTCAGCTCCAGGCGGTGCGTCCCCGAATCATCGCCCCGGGAAATAAACTCCGCCGCCCCGCCGGCAATTTTCTGCAGGGCTTCAACAGCGCTTTCCGCGTCCTTTACCCCGGAGGGGTCTGCCGCCGGTCCGACAATGATAAAGTCATTGTACATGACATCCACGCGATCAACAACCAGGCCCTCATCAACAAGTTCCAGCTCGGCCTTGCGATCGTGCACCAGGAGCACATCGGCATCGCCATTTCTGCCCGTTTCGATGGCCTGGCCCGTTCCCTGGGAAACCACTTTCACTTCAATGCCGGTCTTCTCTTTGAAGATGGGGTGCAGGTAGTCGAGCAAGCCGGAGTCATAAGTGCTCGTGGTCGTGGCCAGCGTAATTTCACCGCCGGCCGGCTCCTCCCCATGTTCATCTCCATTACCCTCTCCCCCGGGTTCGGCGGGTGTACAGCCAACGGCAAGCAGGGCGGTAACCAGAACCAGCGCCATGAATATCCCGAAAATGCGCAACACTTTTTCTTTACTGAACAAGACTATTTATCCACCTTTCGAAGTCTTCATTGTATGGGCTTTTGCCCAACCCCCACCAAAAGACGCCGGCAGATCAATCCATATGCGCCGCCTTGCAATCACCCCCTTCCTCCAAAAAAACCTCACCGCATCCCTTGAGTGGATCCGGTGAGGTTATATCCAGCCGCATAACCTTCTTTCCACAATGGGAGGCACAACCGTTTCCAGTCATACCCTGTCGTCTGCAGCCCATGGACAGTCTTTAGAAGCTGCAGATCGAAGGTTAAAAGGGCGCCGGCAGCCGAAGCCTTTCCGGCTGTTCCGTTGCCTGTTATATTTTTTACAGCGAGTTATCCTTCATGTATTATACCGCAGCAGGGCAATCATTTCAAATTTTTCAGAGCCCCTTTTCAGAGCCCCCCGGCGCTCCCTGCAGGACCGGATCTGTTGTGCTCTCCCGGCAATACCGGTGCCTTGCAGGACAGAGCTGCGAGGTTGATCGGCATTCGATGCGCCTGTCAAGACCCCGCTGCCCCCGGCTTATATTTTTTCGCATGCGGGTAAATGATAGGTAGGCAGGAATCGGGTGATTGAATGGAGCCGGGGGGAGGTGTTGATACCATGCAGATCAGCGGCAGGAACAAGCTGGCAGGAAAGGTTATCCAGGTCACACCTGGCGTTGTCACGGCCGAGGTCGAGCTGGATATCGGTGGGGGAAAGAGAATTGCCGGCGTGATCACCAAAAGATCTCTGGAAGAGATGCAAATCAGGGAAGGCGATGAGATCACAGCCCTGATCAAGGCCACCTCGGTCATGTTTATCAAATAGAAGCCAGAAGGCATATCCAACCCAAAAAAAGGTCACCCTGTCAAACCAAGAGAGGGTGACTTTTAATGAGGGTGGTAAGAGGAAAAGATAAAGCCAATTCAAGCTATAACCCCCGGGATCCGGCCTGAAAACAGGCCGCCTGCAACAACTTTTAAAATTAAAACCTCACCTGATCCAAAGTGGAATCGGTGAGGTTATGAGCAACCGGCAACCCAACCTTCTTTCCACAATGGGAGGCATAACCGTTTCCAGTTACACCCTAACGTCTGCGGATCATGGCCTGAAGCTTTAGAAACCGCAGATCGAAGGTAAAAGGAAATATGGGCGCGTGCGGGCTTTTTTACCCTTTCGGGAATCGCATCCTTTTACATGCAAGCGCCTCAAGGATTATTATATAGCAGCAGGGTAATATAATCAAGTTTTTAACAGCGGCCTTTTTTGAAAAATATGAGTTGACTCCTGTTTTCACGCAAGTGTGTCCGGATATTGCCCGGCAGTTTCAACCGGCGGCCCTTTTGCAGGGGCAGCCGCTTATTGAAACATGAGCAGCTGATCGAGTTTGCCCGACATCAGCAAATAGGCGGCCAGAAACACATTGAGGGCGGTAAGGCCCAGTCCCAGTCCATTCAAAAAAATACCGGTTCTGGCCAGATCACGCCGCTGCGAGGTGAGGCTGAGCAGCCCCATGACCAATCCGGTTATGCCCAGCGGTATCGCCAGCAGCGGGAAGACCCAGCCGGCCAGCATCACGATTCCACATAAAGTTGAATTGCGCGCCGTCCCGCCGGTGTTCGAGAAAAGCCCTCCCCTGTTCTGCCCTGCATCCAAGGAATCACCCCTTTTCGAGATAATTCTACCATAATCGGCGGTGATCAAACAACAACAGCACCGGGATGCACGGACACCGGGGCAGGGATTCGTTAATCTCAGGCGAAAAATTAGGATAGCATCTATAAACCGTAAGGAGCAAAAGTCATGCCCAATAATAAACTTATTTACATCCTGATGATCCTCGTCGCTTTCTTCTGGGGCGGCACCTTCAATGCGGCGGGCTTCGCCCTGACCGATTTCCACCCGCTGACTATCGCTTTTTTCCGTTTTGCCCTCGCCACCGCCGTTCTTCTGCTGCTGGGCCGCCGCGAAATATTTAGGACGCCGGTTAAAAAGAGAGATTGGCTGAACTTTATCCTGCTGGGCTTTACCGGCATCTTTGCATACAATGCTTTTTTTCTCTATGCCATGAAATATACCTCTCCCGTGAACGGTGCTTTGATTGTGGGAATCAATCCCATCGTAACCGCCATTCTGGCCGCCATTTTGCTGAAAGAGCAATTCACCGCACGCCTTGCCGGGGGCGCCCTGCTCTCCTTTCTGGGTGTTGCGCTGGTAATCAGCGGAGGTTCCTGGAAGATGTTCACCTCGCTCGAGTTAAATTTTGGGGATGTTCTCACACTGGGATCTGTAGTCAGCTGGTCCCTTTACGCCATTGTCGGCAAAATAGTCAGCGATAATCATTCGCCCATGATCACCACATTCTATGGATTTCTCACGGGGACCGTGATCCTGTTGCCTTTCGGCCTCTTCAGCAAGCCCGGCCCGGCGGCATTTGCAGAAGCGGGCTGGCCGGCCATTGCCGCCGTTCTGTACCTGGCCCTCATCGCTTCGGTGCTGGCCTTTCTCTGGTGGAACAAGGGCGTGGCCATTCTCGGGGCCAGCCGTTCCTCCATTTTCGTCAATCTGATCCCCGTAGCCACGATCCTCATTTCGCTGTTCTTCCACGAGACCATCACTCCGGTCCAGATAGCCGGCTGTTTTCTGGTCATCGGGGCGGTCATGCTGGCCACCGGACAGAAGATCGGGGGCCAGATGCCTGAAACCGAAAGGGGATAGATAAACTGTCATGGTAGCATTGAAGGGGAACTTTTTTCAACTTCGCCAGGTCTACATGGTAGAAATCCATTTGAAAGCGAGTGATTCTTGTGGCCGGACTATCGCTCAAGCGGGCGGCGCTGCTCGCCCTGCTGCTGCTTATAACCGCGTTGTTGCCGGCGGCGGCAGGCTGCCGCCCGGAGGAAGGTTCTGCCCTTGCCGCGCCGGCAGATTATGTGGATCCCCGCCTGATCAAGGCGAATACAGATTTCGCCCTCGATCTCTTTCATACACTGCGCGGGGAAGCGGGGGAAGAAAACCTGTTCATCTCTCCCGCCGGTGTCTCCCTGGCCCTGGCCATGACCTACAACGGGGCTGCCGGTGATACCGCCGCCGCCATGGCCGGGACGCTCCGGTTCGAGGGAATGGAGCTGGAGGAGATCAACGCCGCCTTTGCCGATCTGCGCACGATCCTGGAAAACCCCGACCCGAAAGTGGAGCTGGCTGTTGCCAATTCACTCTGGGCCAGGCAGGGTAAACATTTTCATGATGACTTCCTGCAGCGCACCCGCGATTACTACGGCGCCGAGGTGGCAGAGCTCGACTTCGATCTGCCCGGCGCCGCCGCCAGGATCAACGACTGGGTGGAAGAGCAAACCGCAGGCAGAATCAAGGATCTTGTTGAAGCGCCCATCGACCCGCTGACGGTTCTGTTCTTGATCAATGCCATCTATTTCAAGGCGGAGTGGACGGAGCCTTTTAAACCTGAACGGACGCGGGAAATCCCTTTCAATATGCCCGGCGGGGAGATCAAGGAGCATCCGGTCATGTTCCGGGAAGGAGACTTCAGCTGCCTGGAACAGGAGGGCTTCCAGGCGGTGTCCCTGCCTTACGGCAAAACGCAGCGATTGCGCATGTATATTTTCCTGCCCGGACCCGAAAGGGACCTGGAGAGTTTTTATGCCGGCCTGGGCCCGGAAGCGTGGGGCTCATGGATGAAACAATTTCAGGATATGGAGGGCGTTGTCGGACTGCCCCGGTTCAGGTTTGAATACGAGGCGTCGCTCAATGATGCCCTCAAAGCCATGGGCATGGGGATCGCTTTCCAGGCGGGCGCCGCCGATTTATCGGGGATGAAGCCGGTGCCCCCGGCCATGTTCATTGCCGAGGTGAAACACAAAACCTTTGTGGAGGTAAACGAGAAAGGCACCGAGGCCGCCGCGGCCACCTCGGTGGAGGTGAGAGATGAATCGGCCCCCGCCTTTTATATGGTCGTGGACCGGCCCTTCTTCTTCAGCATCGTGGACCACAAAACGGGCTCCATTCTTTTCATGGGCCAGGTGACCGAGCCGCTGCAGTAGTATTAGCCCGGGGTTGGAACAGCGTGTTCCAGAATCGGGCGCCTGCAGTCTATCCCGGTACAGATCTGGGCCGGGCGTGCCCGGCCCCAACAAATTTGGCCTGTAACCTGCACGGGTTCCCGTCATCCGGGCGGGGATGGAACCTCACCCCAACAGCACCGGCGGCCGGGCTGCGTTTATCCGGCTAGTAGTTTTCGGCCAGGAGCTCGTAATGCGCCTGGGGGTGCTTGCAGGCCGGGCATACTTTCGGAGCTGTTGCGCCGGTATGAACATAACCGCAGTTGCGGCATTTCCAGGCCACCTCTTCATCCCTTTTGAAGACCTTGCCCTCACGCAGGTTTTTCAGCAGGGCCCGGTAGCGCTTTTCATGCTGCTGCTCCACCCTGCCGATGGCCTCGAAAACAGCGGCAATTTCGTCAAATCCTTCTTCGCGCGCATCGGCGGCAAAACGCCTGTACATATCGCTCCACTCGTAGTTCTCCCCATCAGCGGCAGTCTCGAGGTTCTCCTCGGTGGTGCCGATTCCTTTCAGGAACTTGACCATCATCTTGGCATGTTCCTTCTCATTCTCCGCTGTCTCCAGAAATACGGCGGATATCTGCTCATAACCCTCTTTTTTGGCCGCACTGGCGAAATATGCATAGTTATTCCGGGCCATGGATTCGCCGGCAAAGGCCTCCTGCAGATTCTTCTCCGTTTTGGTTCCCTTCAGTTTCTCCATTATGATCTCCCTTCATTTATTGTCTTTGAAACAACGGTGCCGCATAATCTTAACGCCATATTGAACTGCGCTTACAGAGTGCGCACTTTTTACCGGCCCCGCTGCGGCGCCGCGCAGGCACAGCTTAAAAAACACCGGCAGCACTCAGCATGGGATTTTAAGGTGTTTGGGGTTCAAGTCCGCTTTTTCTAAGCACTTCATCCAAAAATGAGCTTTTCAGATCCCTGGACAGTATCTCCATGAACAGCTCATCATGGTAGTTCCCATCAACCAGGCAGCCGCCCGTTCTTCTGCCGGAAATCCTGAAACCTGCTTTCTGATAGCAGCTGATGGCAGGTTTGTTGAATTCAAATACTTTCAGCATGATGTTATTCAGGTTCAGCATCCTGAAGCCGTATTCAACAATCAGCTGAACCGCCTCTGTCCCATACCCCTTGTTCCTGTGGCTCTCTTCCCCAATAAAGAGCCCCATGCCGGCAGTCCTGTTTATGTGATCTATTTCAAAAAGGGAGCAGTTTCCGATCAGCTCATCGCCATCCATCAATACGATGGCGTACAGATGCCCCTGCTTGACCAGATCCTGCAGAAATTCTTTCTCGCTCTTGACGCTGTAGATGCTGTGGGCTGCACCAAGCCCTATTGAAAGGGAAAGATCATTTACCCATTTTGTGTACGCCTTGACATCCTCTTCATCATCGGGATTGAGCGGCGAAAGATAAACCTTTTCACCCGCAATTTTTTTGAAATATTTCATCGCGTGACCTCGGATCTGTTATTCTGGAGCAAGTATAGCAGAATTGCATCATGGAGGTCAATGAAACGAACATCCGGCGCAGTGGGCTCGTCCCCCCCCCGGTATATTTACAAGCGGGAGATCCCGGCATTTGACGAAATATATTCGTACTGGAGACGGTCCGATAATTTGGCGCGCCGGATCTACCTCGCGGATGATCAGGGCACGGAATATGGGATGGAAAGGAAAGCGAGGAGCAGCTGGGAATTCAGCGAAAACCGGTATGGCCGGCACCGCAGTGTTGTGGCCTACTTCACCCAGGAGGGACCAGAAACATTTTACGGTTTCTCCGTCTCGACAGGCTTTTTAAGGCCCAAGGGCACCGGCTCCCACTGGAGAACAGACGGGTCGGGGGAAATGGAATACAGTATTCCCGTAAAGGAGAACCGGGACAGCATAACATTGATGTTGCACGATCCGATTTACCAGGTCGAAGGGCCCTGGAGTTTCACCTTTCCCGTCGTTCCCCGGTGATCTGGTTCTATGGTTCGACTTCGCTTGCTTTAAGCAGGTATTGATGGAAGAAATATTCGCCCACCGCGATGGTAACGGCAAAGACGATCACCGAAAGAGTTGTGGTGGCGAATGCCGGGATGAGCATGCCCACCC
>JAPXLS010000091.1:0-8876 GCA_033809435.1 Bacillota bacterium | reverse complement strand
CGCATCAGGCTGCGGCAAACCCCGGCGGGGCAGCGGTGCTCCCTGATGTGGGCCAGGTATTCATCGCGAAAAAGGCGTAGGGTGCTGAGAAGGGGGTTGGGAGCGGCGCGTCCCAGGCCGCAGAGCGAGCTCTCCTTCATCAGCAGAGCCAAATGTTCCAGAGTCTCCAGATCCTGCTCCTTCCCTTTCCCTTCGGTGATCCTTTGCAAAAGCTCCAGCATCCGTTTGGTTCCGATCCGGCAGGGCGTACATTTCCCGCAGGATTCATCCTGATTGAAATCGAGATAAAAACGAGCCAGGTCAACCATGCAGGTGTCCTCATCCAGCACGATCAATCCGCCTGATCCGATGATGGAACCGGCGGCACGCAGGTACTCGTAGTCAAGAGGAATATCGAGAGCCTCCACGCCCAGGCAGCCCCCGGCGGGTCCGCCGGTCTGGGCCGCTTTGAACTTTTTGTTGCCGGGGATCCCGCCGCCGATCTCGTATATTATCCGGCGCAATGTTGTTCCCAGGGGTACCTCCACCAGTCCGGTATGTTTCACCTTGCCGGCCAGGGCGAAGACCTTCGTTCCGCTGCTTCCCTCCGTGCCCAGCCCGGCAAAGCGCTCGCTTCCGTGCAGGATGATCAGGGGGATGTTGGCCAGTGTCTCTACATTGTTGATCAGGGTAGGTTTTCCCCAAAGTCCCTTTTGAGCGGGAAAGGGGGGCTTCGGTTCAGGGTCGCCGCGGGTGCCGTGCAGCGATGAAATCATCGCGGTTTCCTCACCGCAGACAAAGGCGCCTGCACCGGTACGGATCTCGATGTCAAACGAGAAGCCTGTTTCCAGGATATTGCCGCCTAGAAATTTCTTCTTCCGGGCCTGGGAGATTGCCTCCCGGCAGCGATGCACAGCAATAGGGTATTCTGCGCGAACATAGATGTAACCACGGGCCGCCCCGACGGCATATCCGGCAATGATCATGCCCTCGACGACGCTGTGCGGATCCCCCTCCAGAATGTTGCGGTCCATGAAGGCCCCGGGATCGCCTTCATCTGCATTGCAGATGACGAATTTTTCATCGCTTCGTTCCTTCCTGACCATTTTCCACTTGTGTCCTGTTGGGAAACCGCCGCCGCCGCGGCCGCGCAGCCCCGATCTGTCTACCTCATCGATCACCTGTTCCGGCGTCATTTCTGCCAGCGCCCTGGCCAGGGCGGCATAACCGCGGTATTTCAGGTAGTCCTCTATGTGAGCTGAAATCACCCCGCAGTTCCGCAGTACCAGCCTGCTCTGATCCCGATAGAAGGGCATATCCTCACGCTTCCGGATAATTTCATTGCTGCGCGGATCGCGATGCAGTAGCTCTTCAACAATCCGTCCGGTCAAAATATGTTCCTGGACAATGGTTCGCGCGTCGTCCGGCTTTAATTTCTGGTAGATGATCCCCTCGGGATAAACAATAAGGGACGGACCCAGACTGCAATCACCGATGCAGCCGATGACCTCGACAGGGATTTCACCGGCAAGCCCCTCTTTTTGCAACTCTTCATCAAGGGCCTCCTTTACCTGCCTGCAGCCCAGCGAACTGCAGGGGATGCCACCGCAGATAAGGATGCGGTGTTCTGTTTCCGGTCTTATTCTTTCCCGGACCAGCTCTTCGACAAGGGTGCTCATTTTTCTTTCAGCTCCTGCAGAAGCTGCGGTAGCCGATCAGGGCTCATGTCTCCATGCAGCTCATCGCCTGTTTTGATTACAGGGGCGGCGCTGCAGGCGCCGACGCAGCGAGTTGTGGCGATGCTAAAAAAACCTTCAGAGACGTACTTTCCTTCCCCGGCATCGCATCGATCCTGCAGTTCTCGCAGCAGTTTCTCTGCGCCCTTGACATAGCAGGCCGTACCCATACAGACCTCGATGCGGTGTTTCCCCGAGGGGACAGTGGAAAACAGCGAGTAGAAACTGACGACACTGTAGACTTCAGAGAGGGGAATGGTCAGTTCATTGGCCACACGGATCATCACTTCACGGGGTAGATAGCCGAAAATATTCTGGGCCTCCTGTAGTGCGGCAATGAGGATGCCCGGTTTTCCCTTGTATTTGCGTAGCGCGCGCGTCAAACGATCATGGAGTTTTTCATCCTGGATATCTTTTATTGCCAACGGGGCTCCTCCTTGTGAGGTTTTCACCCCTAGCCTTGCACCATCCGGTGGAAGCATACCTGGAAAATAACGTCACTGCCAGGTTTTAACGATGTATGATTATTAACCCCGCTCATAACAATGTACATACAGGGCGATTCGGCCCCGTTACTTTTGCTGAAGGCGGTGTATTTGATATGAACTCGCGGATGCGTATTTCGGTACAGCAGCTGACCAGGGTAGCTTTGCTGCTGGCGCTGACCCTGGCGGTGCAGCTTCTGCGCCTGCCGGCTCCGGTGACTGGACCGTTGGTCAACCTCATGCTGATCCTGTCGACATCTTTGGCCGGCACCGTCGGGGGCGCCGGTATCGGGCTGCTCACCCCCTGGGCGGCTCTCCTGCTGGGCATTATCCCCCCCCTCCTTGCTCCGGCCATTCCTTTTATCATGGCCGGCAATGCTGTTTACTGCATTTCTTACGGAGCGTTGAAGGAAAAAATAAAAGGAGGCTCCGTTATTGGTGTTATTTCCGGAGCCGTCCTGAAATTCGTTGTAATTGCCGGAGCTGCCCGCTGGCTGTTGGTGCTCCCCCCGGCCGCCTCAGGGGCCTTACTGTTGCCCCAACTGCTCAATGCCGCCATAGGTGGCTTAGCTGCGCTGCCTATAGCTTATCAGCTGCGTTCTCTCATTCGTCAAAGCTAGGGGGTATCGCGGGCGTACTTTGGAAAAATCCCGCCATGCGGAAAAGGGAACTGGCGGCAGCCTGCAAAGCGAGATTCGTTGCCGCCCCCGGGATGATATTGTTGCGTGCAGGGTCCGGGTTTCGCTCCAGTCCCTGCACGCAGTACAAACGGCCATTTCATCGGTACTATTTTTGGGCTGCCCTTCCGGGGCTGCTCCGGAGTGGCAACTAGAGGTCGTTGGCGTCGATGAGCTGCTGCACGGTGACGCCGTAGCGGCGGGCGATGCTGTAAAGGGTGTCGCCTTTCTGAACGGTGTACGTGCTCTGATTGCCCGAGGCGGGCGGCGGCAGTATCCTGTCGACAGTGGTAAAGCTGTAACCCTGGCTGCGCAGCCCCTCGATGATCCGGGGCAGCGCTTTTACTGTCAGGTGGCCTGCAGTATCACCGCCGATGTGCATGAGGACAATACCGTTGTTCTTCTTTGAATCGCTGTTCTGCAGGACCCGGTTGACAATAAAATCCTCATCGATCAGGGTTTGCACTCCTCCAACGTTCCTCATGTTTCCGGCATCCCAGTCGATGGTGTCAATGGACCACATGATTGTGTAAGGATACCCCTCTTCACCCAGGATTTCTAAAAGTCGGCTGTCGTATGCCCCGTAAGGCGGGCGGAACAGATAGGGTTTCACGCCGCAGATCTCCTGGATGATCTCTGTGGATTCGCGCATCTCTTCGCGGATTTTGGCGGCGCTTATCCCGGCTTTCTCCGTCATTTCGGGGTGTGTTCTGGAATGGTTGCCCATGGTATGGCCGCGCTTGATAATTTCCCGACCCAACTCCGGGTGGGCGGCCAGCCAGTCGGCCCGGGGAAAGAATGTGGCCTTGATCCCGTATTCATCGAGCACATTCAACAAAGGGATGGCATGTGTGTATTCCCAGCCCGAATCAAAAGTCAGTGCAATTTGCTTGGCGTTTGAGGATATTGTTCCTTTTTCAAATACCTGTGACTTACCGCCGGCCCCGCTCCCGCCGCCTCCCGGAATGGTCAGAATTTGCCCGATATAGATGATCGGGATATTTTCCGGTTCATCCTTGTCCGGCTGCGGTCCGGCAGGTTCTTTCCCCTCCGGATCCTGTTCGGGGGGGTCATCACCGGGTTTCTCCTGCTCTTGCTCATCATTGGGCGGGTCAGCTGCTTCGCCGGCGCCAAAATGCTGCCGCATCCATTCCCCGGCAGCACCGGCGGAAAGTGCGTAGCCCGCTGCAAATAAAAGCGGCACCAGGATCAAGATTGAGATAATTGTTAAAAATTTTTTACGCTTGTTTTTATTCATAGCTACACCTCCCCGGTTACAATCATAGCATCTTTTCTTTAAAAATGTGTTTTCTTTCAGAGATAGATTGTTAATTTATTTTTAGGTGATCCTGTGAGCCCCCGGGTTATTTTGTACTTCAGGACAATCTGCATACTTGATCACAAATTAGAAACCTAACGCCGTTCCTGCTATAATCAGAGCAGTTGGCCGGGGATTAAGCGCAGTGGAGGCAATCGTGTCAAGAAGCGACGGCAAATGGTTTCTGACCAGGGTCAAGCAGACGATCTACCATTTTCAGATGATCAGGGCGGGGGACAGCATCGCTGTCGCTCTTTCGGGGGGCAAGGACAGCGGCGCGCTTCTTTACACTCTGGAGCTGTTTCGGAGGCAGGCTCCCTTTCCCTTTGCCCTTCAGGCCATATATGTGGATCTGGGCTGGCCCGTTGGCCTTGCACCACTGCAGCGCTATGCTGAATTGCTGCAGGTTCCCCTGTTTGTTGAAAAAACTGCCATTGCCCGCATTGTTTTTGAGCGGCGCCAGGAGAGGAACCCCTGCGCCCTTTGCGCCAAGATGCGGCGCGGTGCTCTTCACCAGGCCGCAGCAAGGCTGGGCGCCACCGGTGTTGCCCTGGGGCACCATCTTGATGATGCCATTGAAACCTTTCTGCTAAATCTGATCTACACCGGCAGCTTCAGCACCTTCAAGCCCCATACATTTCTTGATCGCAGCGGGATTAACCTGATCCGGCCGCTTATTCAGATTCCCGGTCAGACCCTGTCCGCCCTGGCCCGGCGTGAAAATATCCCCATTATCGAAAACCCCTGTCCGGCAAGCGGTAAAACGAAGCGGCAGGAGATGGCTGCGCTGGTGAATGAGCTATCCATGCGCTATCCCGACCTCCGACAAAAAATGCGCAGTGCTTTCCTGGGGGGGAGCCTGTGGCCTCCTCCGGGATCGACCCCGGGCGCCGGGAAGGGGTTGGGAAAGGACTAGGATTCCTTACGGAGAAATATTAGAAAAGAGCAGGGAGTTGAAAAATTGAAAAGTGATCGGAGGAAGGAGGCCGCCGGCCTTAAAGAATTCTTTCAGCCGAGGGGGATTGCCGTAGTCGGTGCTTCGGCCGATCCGGCCAAGCCGGGGGGCAAGGTGGTGCAGCTGCTTAAAAAATACGGTTACCCCGGAGCGATCTTCCCTGTCAATCCCGGGCGGAAAGAGGTCCAGGGGCTTTACGCTTATGGAAGCCTGGCCGGGATCGAGGCATCGGAAGTGGATCTGGTTGTTGTTGCGGTGGAGGCGGCGGGTGTTCCGGCGGTGGTCCGGGAATGCGCCGCCCTGCAGCTGAAAAATTTGGTGGTGATCAGCGGCGGTTTCGCCGAAAGTGGTGCTGCAGGAGCAGCCCTGCAAAAGGAGCTGGCTGAACTGGCGGTGAGACACAATCTGTCAATACTGGGGCCCAATTGCATCGGATTCATCAATACCCTGCAGCCGGCGGCGGCCTCTTTTTCCTTGACTGTCGAAAGCGGCGTTCTTCGCTCCGGACCGGCTGCATTTGTTGCCCAGAGCGGCGGCCTCGGCATACTGGCCATTTTCCTGGCCGATCTTGAGAAATTTGGCTTCTCCTATATGATCAGCACCGGCAACGAGGCCAACCTCGATTTCGCGGCTGTGCTCGACTTCCTGATATGCGAACCGGGGGTTGGATTTATTGGCGGTTACCTTGAAGGAGTCAAGGACGGGGAAAGGCTTCGCCGTTCCTGCCGGGCTGCGGCCGAGGCGGGCAAACCGGTGCTTATTCTTAAGGCCGGCGAATCGCAGGAAGCGGCGGCGGCGATTCAGTCTCACACCGGTGCATTGGCCGGATCCAGGGAGGCCTATCGTGCCTTTTTCCGCCAGGAGGGGGTCCTCGAAGTAGAGACTCTCACTGAAATGCTCTCGCTTTTCAAGGCGCTTGCCCCGGGGCGTTTTCCCCGGGGAAACCGGGCAGCCGTGTTGTCGCTCTCCGGAGGGATGGGGGTGCTGGCTGCCGATCTGTGCGCCGCAGCGGGGCTGGAGCTGGCACGCTTTTCCGCCCAGACTGTTCGATCCCTGCAGCAGTTGATTCCCACAATTGCTACGGCAGGCAATCCCCTTGATCCGACTGCGGCCATACTGGGAAGGATGTCGGATATCCGCGCGGTCATTGAGACTATTCTGGCGGATCCCGGGGTGGATCTTTTTATATTTACCACGGCGATCTGGCGTGCTTCCGGAGTGGCCTCTGCTGAGATGATGGCCGATCTTTTCAGGGAGACGGAGAAACCCTTTTTTATCATCTGGCCCGGCTGCGGCAACGAATCCAAAGATATTATTTTTAAGAGCGGGATCCCCTTTTTTAGCGAGCTGAAAGAGGGAATCAGTGCCGCCGCGGCACTGTGGCGCTATGCCATGTTTCAAAAAAGGCGGTCAAAGGAAAAAGGTCCTGCCGCACCACCGCCCGGGATCGGGCGGCAAGCGGAATATTTACGGTCGCGGATGCCCGCTGCCAGGGGCTGCAACCTGAACGAGGCGGAAGCCAAACAGATCCTGGCCTGTTGCGGGATTGATATACCCCGCGGAGAGGTGGTCGCCACATTCGAGCAGGCCGCCGCTGCCGCCTTGCGGATCGGTTATCCGGTAGTGCTCAAGGCGCTGTCACCGCAAATCACCCACAAGACCGAGGCCGGAGCAATCAAGCTGGGCCTGGACGACGCCGCAATGCTGTTCGAGGCCTGGGAGCAACTCCATCATGATCTGGCCTCCATGGCGCCGGAAATATGTCCTGCCGGATATCTGGTGGAAGAGATGCTACCGGTGCATCTGGAGATGATGGCCGGGGTGAAAGACGATCCTGTTTTTGGCCCCCTGCTGCTGCTCGGTTTTGGCGGGATCCAGGTAGAGCTTCTTCGCGATCTGGCCATGCGCCCGGCGCCTTTGGATCCGGAGCAGGTACAGGAGATGCTCGGCGAATTGAAAGGTGCTCCCCTGCTAAGCGGTTTCAGGGGAAGGGATCCTGTGGATACCGCCTGCCTGGTTGAGGCGGTGTCCCGTTTCTCATTTCTGGCCGCTGCGCTCAAGGGATCCTTCAGCGAGATGGAGATCAATCCTCTGGTGATCTGTTCCGACGGCCGTGTTGCAGCTGCCGACGCACTTTTTCTTTTTTAGATCGAAAACCCCTTTGCCTGGCGCGATGATTTCCTTTGCACCTCCATGATCCTCTAACCTGGCGCTAGCCCGGTTCAGGGCTGTACCTTCCTATACCCTGCTTCAAATAGCCCAGGGCCAGCTCCCGGTAAGAGGCAGAGCTGCCGGCAACCCACATCAGTGAAGATCCCGAAACCTCCTTTTTAACCTTTGCCGGCACACCTGCGGCAAGGTGGCGGGCAGGGACAACCATCCTGTTTGTAAGCACGCTCCCTGCGGCGATCATGGCCTCTTCCCCAATCTCACTAAAGTCCTGCACCACTGATCGCATACCGATAACTGCTCCCCTGCCAATACGGCAGCCGTGCAGCACTGCGCCATGGGCCACGGTGACATTCTCACCGATAACGGTTTCGCAATCGGGCATTACGTGTATTACTGTGTTGTCCTGGATGCTGGTCCCGCCGCCGATGCGGATGCGCCCGAAATCGCCGCGGATGACTGCTCCAAACCAGATGCTGGCTCCATCCCCGATTACCACATCGCCGATAATGGAGGCGCCGGGTGCGATGAAGACATCTTTGCCTATCTGCGGTCTCTTCCCCTTGTGTTCAAGAATAATCATAATTATCTCCCCCTTGTGAACATTGATTTCCCGGCCTGGGGCCTGATTCCTTCTTCAAAAACTTTTATTCCTCACCTGGCCATTATGGACGTCCAACACACTATATGGGGTTCTGTTTACACCCTTCTGACAACCGCAATCGGTTGTTGGCGTAGAGCGTAGGTTGTTGCCCGCCCGTCTGACCTTTTTTGAATGCAGCAAAACTGATTTTAAGATATAATTATGATTAATTAATTTGTTGATGGGAGGGCCTCCGTGGATCTTTCTTTTGTCATGCGGATTACATTTATCGGACTGCTGGCGGGCACTGTAGGTACGGGCAGCGGGGGTCTGGTTACCTTGTTCACTAAAAAACCATCCCCCTTCCTTCTCAGTTTGATTCTCAGCTTTGCCGCCGGTATGATGCTGGATGTTACTTTCCTCGAACTCATTCCGGAGGCCATCGAGCAGGGTGGATTTGTTTACGGCGCAACGGGTTTGATTGGTGGAATTGCCGTTTTCCTGTTTTTGGATAAAGTGCTGCCTCATTGTCACCGGCACTGTGAGGACTGCCTGGAAAGCCGCCTCCGAAGGATGGGAGTCTTGCTTGGCATCGGCATCGCACTGCACAATGTCCCCGAAGGCCTGGCCATCGGGACAGGCTATGCTTCCAGTGAATCCCTGGGTCTGGGACTGGCCCTGATTATCGGTATCCATAACTTCCCCGAAGGTTTGTGCATGGCGGCGGCCATGGATGCCGGCGGCAGCAGCAAGGTTCGCACAATTTTGGCCGCCTCCCTGGCCGGCCTCCCCATGGGTCTGGGGGCTTTCGTGGGGGCCATGCTCGGCAGCGTTTCTCCCCTTATCCTGAGCCTTTCGCTTGGCTTCGCCGGTGGAGCCATGCTCTTTATCACCTGTGATGAGCTCATGCCCGATGCCCATAATCTCTCCGTGGGCCCCTCGGCCACGGTGGGGCTGCTCTGTGGAGTGGTGGC
>JAPXLS010000090.1:0-8995 GCA_033809435.1 Bacillota bacterium | reverse complement strand
GCCGCCGCTGCCGCCGCCTCGGTACTGGGCTTGCCCGAAGGCGCCATCAGGCGGGGCTTTGCCGGCGCCGCCCCCCCCTCGGGCAGGATGGAGCGCCGCAGCGACGGCTCCAGGAACATCCTCCTGGCTCTGATCAAAAACCCCGCCGGCGCCGACGCAGTGCTGCGCACCCTGCTCGAAGAGGCGGAGGGCGACAGCAGGATCCATTTTCTCATCGCCGTCAACGACAATATCGCCGATGGAGCCGATATCTCCTGGCTGGGAGAGGCAGATTTTGAACAGCTTGCCGCCCTCGGGCCGCAAACAGGCGGCGTGCTCTTCTCGGGCACACGGGCTGCCGAGGCACGATTACGGCTCCAAAAGGCGGGTTTTGATACAATAGCCATGATGGTGGAACCTTCACCCGGAAGGGCGCTCCGGATGGCCCTGGACGCCACCGCACCGGGCGAGAAGCTGATCATCCTGGCCAACTACACCGCCATGATGCAGCTGCGTCCTCTGCTGGATCGCAGGCTGAGACGGGGAACCCGGAAAGAGCGAGGGCGCGTTTAAACTTTCGAAGCCGGGGGGTGCAGGCGCAGTGCGCCGCCTTTCCCGGTACTGCCGGACCCGTTTCCGGCCGGGCATGGGGCAGCAGGAATTATCGCTCAATTCGCGAAATATTCATATGATGCAGTCATTCAGGAAAAAGAGGTGACGAACATGGACCATGATCAATCCATGGTGCTGGCCCGTTTGCACCTGGGGGCCATCCTGCCCCTGCTCGAGGATGTGGCCGCCTTTGACCCCCTCGTCCGTGAAGCGATTGCCGGATGGGATTTCTCCCTCCAGTTTCGCCTCAAAGGGGGTGACCCGGCCACCACGCTGATCTTCAAGGACGGCGGCGTCAAAGTCAGAAGAGGCGGGCCCCCGGCCCTTCACCCTGCGCTCACCTTCAAGGAGGCCTCCTTCTTGAACGATGTTTTCCAGGGGCGGACCGGCAAGAGCCCCATGCCCAACCTGGCCGGCATCTTCAAAGCAAAAAAGCTGATGCAGATCGACAAGGTCCTGGGCCGGCTGGAGCACTACCTCAAGCCCGCTCCGGAAACGCTTGCCCAGGCCGAAACATTTGCCTTCTGCGTCCGGATAACGCTCTATGCCACGGCCTTCGGGATCAAGGAGGTGGGCGAACATGACCCCGAGCTCCGCTCCATCTCTTTTGACATCCCTGACGGCACCGTCGAGATGCGGGTGGCCGGCGGCCCCGTTGCGCACCTCACGGTAAAGGGCGGCAAATTCGAACCCCGGCGAGGGCCGGCCGAAAAGCCCAACGCCACCTTTGAATTTGCCGATCTCCAGACGGCCTGGCAGGCCTTCCAGGGCACCCTCGACACCTTTGCCGCTGTCGGCGGCGGCCGGATCAAGCTGCGCGGGTTCATTCCCATCCTGGAGGGAATCAACCCGCTCATGGACAGACTCGCCTACTACCTCTCCGACTAGAGGAGGTCAATCTGATGATCGAGACTGAAAGGAAGCCCTACAGCTTTAAAAAGTCGATGGAGCTCTTTGCCGAGGCGGCCGAAATCATTCCCGGGGGCATCTACGGCCACTTTTCGCCCACCATCACCGTTCCCGGCTCCTTTCCCTACTACACGGCCAGGGCCGAGGGCTGCCGCTACACCGACATCGATGGCAATGAATTTATCGACTACATGTGCGCCTTCGGGCCCATGGTCGTCGGCTACCGGAACAGGACCGTGGACAGTGCCGCCGCGGCCCAGCAGGCCCTTGCCGACTGCACCACCCATCCCGGAAGGGTGATGGTGGAGCTGGCCCGGCGCCTGGTGGAGCTCATCCCCACCGCCGACTGGGCCTTCTTCGGCAAGAACGGCAACGACATGACCACCTACGCCATCCTGACGGCGCGCGCCTACACCAACCGCAAAAAAATCATCATGGTCCGCGGCCACTACCACGGCGTGGCCCCCTGGTGCACCGCCCTCGGCTTCGGCGGAATCACCCCCGAGGATCATGCGAACATGCTCCTGGTAAACTGGAACGACCTCGATGAATTCGAGAAAACGGTCAGGGAGCACCGCGGCCGGATTGCCGGCTTCATCGCCCAGCCCTACCACCATATCAATTTCGGCGACCAGGTCATGCCGGCGCCAGGCTACTGGGAGGGAATCGAGCGGATCTGCCGCGCAGAGGGGATCGTGCTCATACTGGACGATGTCCGCGCCGGCTTTCGCCTCAGCCTGAAAGGCTCGGGCGATTACTTCGGCTTCGAGCCGGACCTGAGCTGCTACTGCAAGGCCATTGCCAACGGCTACCCCATCTCGGCCTGCGTGGGGCGGAAAGAGCTGATGAGCGCCGCCTCTACGGTCTTCTTCACCGGTTCGTACTGGACGGCCCAGGTGCCCATGGCCGCCGCCCTGGCCACGCTGCGGGAGCTGGAGCGGACGGATGCGGTGGAAAAAATGAGAGCGGCAGGGACGCTGCTTTTTGAGGGGCTGACAGAGCTGGGCAACCGCCACGGCCTGGAGATCACCACCTCCGGCCCGCCGGCCATCCCCTTTGCCCGCTTTGCCGGAGACCGCGATTTTTACTGGCAGCAGATCTTCTGCTCGGAGGTAACAAAGAGAGGTTCCTTCTTCCACCCCCATCACAACTGGTTTATTTCCGCCGTGCATGAAAAGAAAGATATCGAGGAGACGCTCAATCACGCTGAAGCTGCAATAAAGGTGGTGAAGGAGAACATTTGAACCGGTTCCTGACCGGCAGAATAAAGATGAGCAAGGAGGTTTTAGCCGGAGATGCCCTTGACTGAAGAGAAAATTGCCCTTTTGAAGGAAAAAGCCTGGCTGGCCAGGCGGAACACCATCCAGACCCTGATGTGGGCCGGCGGCGGACATGCCGGCGGCGGGCTGAGCCAGATCGATATCCTGATCACACTTTACTACCACTATCTGAATATCGACCCCAAGAAACCCGACTGGGAAGATCGCGACCGCGTTGTCCTGAGCAAGGGGCACGGCGGGATCAGCTACGCGCCCATACTGGCGGAACTGGGCTATTTCAAACATGAGCTGCTCAAGGAATTCAACCATACCGGCTCCCCCTTCGGCATGCACCTGGATATGCTGCAGGTTCCCGGCGTGGACGCCTCGACGGGATCGCTGGGGCACGGGCTGCCCATCGCCGTGGGGCTGGCCCTGGGAGCGCGGCTGAAGGAAAAATCGTGGCGGGTTTACTGCATCCTCGGCGACGGGGAGTGCCAGGAGGGCTCCATCTGGGAGGCGGCCATGAGCGCCGCTCACTACAGGGTGGATAATCTCACCGTATTTGTCGACCGCAACAGGCACAGCATCGACGGCCCCACCGCCAGGGTGATGAACCTGGAACCGCTGAAAGAGAAATGGATCAGCTTCGGCTGGCACGCCCTGGAGGTAAACGGCCATGATTTCGGCGAGATCAGCGGCGCCATTGATGAGGCGCTGCAGACGGCAGGCCGTCCCACGGTGATCATCGCCCACACCATCAAGGGCAAGGGCGTTGACTACATGGAAGACGATCCGGCCTGGCACTACGGCGGCATCGACTCCGAGGGCATGGAAAGGGCTTTACAATCAATCGACCGGATGTACGGCAAGGCCTGAGCCTGCCCTGCACCGCTGAAAGGAGGAGTCTTCGTGAGCACCGGTTTAACATACCATACGTACGATACGGACCATATGACGCCGGCCGAGATTTACGGGCATGTGCTGGCCGAACTGGGCCGGGAGAGAGAGGACATTGTCGGCCTCACCGCCGACCTGGCCAGATCCACCAAGATCGGCAAATTCGCCGATAAATTTCCCGGGCGCTTCTTCAATGTGGGCATTGCCGAGCAGAACATGTTCGGCATGGCTGCGGGACTGGCCCTGGCCGGGCTGACCCCCTTTGTCTCCACTTTCGCCGTCTTCGCCGCGCTGCGGGCCGGGGAGCAGGTGCGCACCGATATCTGCTACATGAACCTGAACTGCAAGATCATCGCCACCCATTCGGGGATCTCTTTCGGCCAGGCCGGCTCCACGCACCACTGCAATGAAGACCTGGGCGTGATGCGAACATTCCCCAACATGACGGTCATCGCCCCCGCCGACGGCTACGAAACGGCCAACGCCGTCATCGCCTGCCTGGATCGCCCCGGGCCCGTTTACATCCGCATCGGCCGCGGCTTTGAACAGACCGTGTACAAGAGCGCCGACTACGGTTTTGAGATCGGCAAAGCGGTGACCATGCACGAGGGCGCCGATATCACGGTCATGGCCATCGGGCCCTGCGTGCTGCATGCCCTGGAAGCGGCCAGGCGCCTGCAGGAACAGGATATTTCGGTCCGGGTTCTGAACATGCACACCATCAAACCCATTGATAAAGAGGCGGTTTTCACCGCCGTCAATGATACGCGCAAGATCATCACCGTGGAGGCACACAACATCTACGGCGGCCTGGGCACTGCAGTGGCCGAGACCATTGCCGAGGCGGGCAAATCCTGCCGCCTCAAACGCCTGGGCCTCAAGGACGAATTTGCCATCGTGGGTTACACCGACGACCTGTACAGCTACTACAAGCTCGACGACAACGGGATCATGGAGGCGGTCACGGAGATGCTGGGCCTTGAAGTCGAGGAGGATGATGACTGGGAGGACGAAGTTTGAGAAAGGAGGCCCATTTCTGATGCCCGATGAAGATAAACTTACAGCTATTTTGCTGATGAGGGCGGCGCTGCCCCTGACCAAGACGCTGCTGGAGGAGAAACCGGAGCTGGCTCGAAAATATGCAGGCTGGAACCGGGTGATCCAGTTCCAGGTTGAAAATGACCCCGAGCTGGCCTGCCACCTGCAATTTGTTGACGGCAGGCTGGATTACATCGTGGGCAGACACCCCGCGCCGCAGATCGACTTTGTCTTCAAAAAACCGGCTGCCTTTATCGCCCTGATGACGGGCAAGATCGCGCTGCCAAAAATAAAGGGGGCCTTGAAAAACTTCGGGACCCTGGCCGCCTTCCTGCCGCTCATGCTGGGGCTGACCCTGCTTCTGCCCGGCAAGCTGCCGCAGGATCCCGGCAAACGGGCCCTCAAGGTGAAACTTCTGCTCTATTTCACCTCCACCGCCCTCTCGCTGCTGAACCGCCATGGACATGCCGGCATGCGCGAGTTTACCCGGGATATGCCCGATCGCATTTTCCAGTGGTCCGTGCAATCGGCCCATCCGGCGGCCTACCTGCGCATCAGCAAGGGCCGCACCAAGGCCGGCCGGGGGCTGTACGAACGGCGCCGCCCCTTTGTGCACATGATCTTTTCCTCCATCGATGCGGCATTTATCGTGCTTACCGGCCAGATCGACAACAATGCGGCCATGCGCGAGGGCTTGCTGGTGGTGGACGGTTCGCCGGAACACGGCAAGGATATTTCAACCATCATGAAGCAGATCGAAGCAATGATTGCGTAAAACATATTGGCCTGACGCAGCACTTCACCGTTCCGTAAAAACTTGGGCGGCCCCTGGGCCGCCCCTGCGAAACAGGGCAGGCCCCGGGCCTGCCCTTGAATATTGGATCTGCACCCGGCTATCCCCCCGCCGGCTATTTGCTGTTGCGATAGTCGATGAGCGCCTCTTCCTTCAGGCGCAGGATCAGCTCCTGGATCAGTTGCGGGATCTTCTCATCCTTCATGGTCTCGCTCACTTCATCGGCCACTTCATCGTACTTTACCTCCCGGCCGTCCCTGTGCTCCAGCCTCTCGATAACATGGTAACCGTGGTAGCTCTTCACCGGCCCGCTCCGCTCGCCGTCCGCCAGTCCGAAGACGGCATCCTCGAATTCCCGGACCATTTTGCCGCGCGCGAAGAAACCGAGGTCGCCGCCCTCCTCCTTGGACCCGGGATCCTGGGAGTTTTCTTTGGCCAGCTCGGCAAAATCCTCGCCATTTTCCAGGCGCGAGATCATATCAAGGGCCTCTTCCTCCGTATCAACAAGGATATGGCGGGCCTTGACCTCCTCGGGAATATTGAAGTATTCCCGGTTCTCCTCGAAATATTCCCGGGCCTCTTTATCGGTAATTTCCAGATCGGCAAGGACGATCTCCCTGGCCATGAGATTGACCCGGAGCTCGTGGCGGATGGTCTCCTCGGAGATGTCCTGGTTTTCCAGGTACGAGGAGAATTGATCCTCGCTGCCCATGAAATGCTGTTCGATGATCTCCTTGATCTCCGCATCAACATCCTCTTCGCTCACGGAAACCCCGTTTTTTTTGCCCTCCTGCAGGATCAGCTTTTCAATGATCAGGCTGTCCAGAAGATCCTTTCCGCCCTGCCTGTACATGAGCTCGTAAAGATCACTCCGCTTGATCTTTTCCCCGTTTACCAGCGCCACTGCAGGATCGTACTGCATGAAAATTATCAGCGCTGCCGCCCCAATGATCACCAGGGCCAGTACATAAATTATAACCTTTTGCGGTTTCATGAAATTGCCCGTCTCTTTCTGCTCCTCCGCCATGCTCTCTCAAGAACCCCCTTTTTTACTCTTGATCCGGCTGCGTTCATGCGATCAAGTTGTCCCCTAAATTATAACACCCACAAAGGCGCCGTCAACCTGCAGATAATCCCTGCAGAGGCATCAAATCGCCTTTAACCGGCCCTTCAGGGGATGATCCTGTTTGGAAAAACTCCACCGCCACTCCAGACTGACTCTGCTTACCTGTTTGATATTGGAAATATCAAATTCAGGCTATCATCTTTGCTGACTGCAGTCAACAAAGATGTACCGGGACGGCGGCGGCTGCGCCGCCCCGGTTCTTCCCTGCGCCCACGGCCCGGGACGGTCATGATTTCCTGATGGCGTCACTCAGGCCGCTGATACATTCAGCAAGATGCTCCAGTTTTCCCTCGATGCGGACAAGCAGGTAGATGCTCACCGCAATGGGGAAGCCCCAGTTACCGATCAAGGTAACCACCTCGTACACCGGGCCCTACCCCCCTTCCCTTACCAGATCAAGAGCGGATCCGCCTTCCGAGAAGATATCCCTGAGCAGCTGCGCGCACCTGTCACAGAGCTCCATCTCACCGGCAACCTCCTCGCCAACCCTGAGCAGAAGCAGGTAGGCCAGGGCCAGGCGCTGCCGGCAGAGCCCGCAGCGTTCGCGGCGGGGTTCCCGGAAAGGCAGGAAACTCACCCTGGTCATCTTAAAAAACGCCCCCTCTCTTTACGATCCCCTTCCTGGCGTCGCCCTGAGCATAAGGCGGCGGGCGCCTGCCTGCAAATGGCCGGCGGCATCGCTTCGCCTCACCCCCCCGGCGGATACCGCCCCGTTCCATGGCAAACCTTTTCCCCTCCCCGGCAAAGGGACACCCTTCGCCTCTCCGGCAGGCGCCGCGCCGCGCAATGGGGCTGCACCGGCAACCCGGCCGGAGCCAGTACAACAATCCCGCCACCGCATCATTGCAGCCCTTTATTCAAAAATGCAGGAACTGTCATGCTGGAGGGAGAACTATTTAAAATGTACGGAATCTTCTACCCGGCAAAGGAGGCCCCCCTGATGTCCAGCGAAATGAGGCGCGCCAAACGCCACCTGGAGACAACGCGCAGGATGAAGGATATGCTGCCGCGGTTTTTCATGCGCACGATGGAAAGGCGCTTCAGCAACGAGCCGCTGGCCTGGTGCATGGTCGGGGTACCGCCCGAACTGCTGAAAGCCTTTGACCTGCTCTGGGAATGGCCCGAGAACTTCGGCACCATCTGCGCCAGCCGCCTCGTCGCCCCCGATTTCATCAAAACAGCCGAAGGTGACGGCTACTCGCCCGAGCTCTGCACCTATGTCACCAACACCATGGGCTACTGCAAACTCTGGATGGAATCGGGCGAGCCGCCCGAGGCCTCCCCCATACCCGGCGGGATGGGCAACCCGGCTATGCTCCTGGGCTCGGGTTTCCTCTGCGAGCCGCGCTACAAGTGGTTCCAGGCCATCGCCACCCGCTTTCTCGATGTGCCCGTGTACAGCAGCGACCCCCTGGCGCCGCCCTGGGATGTGGACCCCCACGATCCCCGCATCGCCGCCCATTACAGGGAGCTGCTGCGCGAAGATCTGCAGGGCCAGGTCGAATTCCTGGAGCGGCACACGGGGAAGAAGCTGGATCCGGGCCTGCTCCGCGAGATCCTGGCCCTTTCGCACAAGGCGCTGGCCTACTGGAGAGACGCCCTGGCCCTGCGCAAGGCCGTGCCCTGCCCCATGGGCTCCACCGACTACTTCTCGGCCATCATCCCCCAGATGTACATGGTGGGCGAGGAGGAGGCCGTCGATTTTTACCGCGAGATCTATCTCGAGCTCAGGGACCGCGTTGAGCGGGGCACGGGCATCATCGAGGAGGAAAAACACCGCCTGATCTGGTTCGGGCTGCCGCCCTGGTTCAACCTCGGCTTCTTCAATTACCTGGAGTCGCTGGGCGCGGTCATGGTCTACGAGTCCACGTACAACGTGGGAGACTGGTTCGAGGTCGACCTGGAGGATCCGCTGGAGGCCATTGTGGAGCGCACCTGGCAGCGGGCGGTGAAGATGCACGAGTACGGCACCGAGGCCATGCCCGAGCTGTGCAACCCCGCCGTATTCGGCGGTTTCGCCGGCAGCCGCATGCTTGAAGAGGTGGTCAGGGAATACAGCCTGGACGGTGCGGTGATGCACCTGACCCGCTCCTGCCGCGCCGTATCCTTCGGCGAGGTGCATACCAGGAACCGCCTGGCGGAGATGGGCATCCCCTCCCTTATCTTCGAAAGCGACATGGCCGATCCCCGCCTCTGGTCCGACGCCCAGATCAAAACCAGGGTGCACGCCTTCATGGAGACCCTGGCCGGCCGCGGCAAGTCGGGAGACTGAACAGAGACGCCCGCCCGGCATTTTTCAGGAAGGAGAGATCGGGATGAAAGATATGCCCGCACTGGCCCGCGCAGCGGAGCTGAACCTGCAAAAGGAGGAGCGCCTGC
>JAPXLS010000089.1:0-9003 GCA_033809435.1 Bacillota bacterium | reverse complement strand
AGCTGATCAACAAGGGCGAAGAGCTGGACAGGACTCTCGCCAGGCTCCATATCCTCAGCCGGGAGAGGGAAACCCAGAAGGCGAAAATGCGGGCACACGATGTTCTGGGTCAGAGGCTGACCCTGCTTTTGCGCACCATCCACGGCGAGCAGGCCCCGGACCATGCTTTGCTCCGCTCCCTTTCGCAGGGGCTGCTGGAGGACCTGAAGGGGGGCGAAAACTCCCCCTCTCCGCAGGAGGAGCTTGACGATTTACGGCAGCTCTTTGGCTCCATCGGCGTGGATATAGCACTGGAGGGGGATTTGCCGGCAGATGACGCAAAAGGGCGTTTGTTCACCGACATCATCAGAAAAAGCGTGACCAACGCCGTTCACCACGGCTTTGCCACGAGAATACTTGTCCGCATCGATTTTTCAAAGGGCGAATATCGCCTGAGGGTAACCAACAATGGGCGCACCCCGCCCCGGCCCATTGTTGAGGGAGGAGGCATGGCCGGGATCAGGAAAGCCCTTGAATCCTACGGGGGCGCCGTCGAGGTGACTACCCGGCCCCGTTTTGCGCTTACAGTTGACTTGCCGGGAGGTGAAACAGATGTACAGAGTGCTGATTGTCGATGATCACGAGTCCATGTGCGATTCGCTGTCCTACGCCCTGGCCGGCACAGGCGATTTTAAGGTCGTTGGCAACCTGCCGACGGCCGCCCATGCCGAGGCCTATTGCGAGAGACTGCGGCCCGATCTGGTGTTGATGGATGTTTGCACCAGGGGGGGCGCTTCCGGGTTGGAGGCGACAGAAATGCTGAGAAAGAAATTCCCCGACCTGAAAATCATCGTCATGTCCGGTTTTGATGAGATTACTTATGCACCCAGGGCCAGGGAAGCCGGTGCACATGCATTTGTGTTCAAGAGCAAAAGCCTGGTTTACTTTACCGAAGTCGCCCGCGGCGTCATGCGGGGTGAAACATACTATCCCGAAGCAAAGGCCATTCCCCTGCCCGTGGGTGAGGCCCCGCTGACGGAAAGGGAAATGGAGGTGCTGCGTCTCATGTGCAAGCACCTGACCAGCAAGGAAATAGCCGAGGAGCTGTTTATCAGTGTGAACACCGTTAAATACCACAAATCAAACATGCTGGCCAAGACAGGTTTTACGAGGGCGGTGGACCTGGCCTTTTACATAATATCCAACGGTTGGATCAATCCGCTGTACTAGGAGCGGGTATCTTTACAGCACTTGCACATCAGGCCGAGACGCTCGCCTGATTTTTTTTTGCAAAAACTACCCGCCGCGGGTAGGGCGCCCTTCGCCGGAAACTGCTATCCTGCTTATGGAGCATCATAAAAAAATTTTGAAAGGATTGTGGTGTGGATGAAGATGAGGGGTAAAAGAATTGCAGTGGCGGCTCTGGCAACTGTCCTGCTCTGCGCGCTCATTCTGGGCGGCTGCGGCGGCGGCGGGGGCGATGCGTTGAAGGGAACCTGGGAGGGAGAAAGCGAAGATTTTGCCGTCACCTGGACCTTTGACGGAAAAGGCGGCTGCAAAATGGAAAACGAATTCGGCTTCAAGGATGACGGCACCTACACGGTGGACGGCAGCAGCGCCCAGATCAAGCTGTCGCAATGGGATGATGAGATCGGCTACCAGTTCAAGGTTGACGGGAACAAGCTGATCTTGACTGCCGATGAATCGTACCGGCCCAGTTACGATCTGGAGAAGAAATAGCTCTGTTTTCGGAAGAGGGGTTGCAGCGGCCGCCCCTCTCCTGACTCTCTATCAACAATAGCTTTCAGCCGCAGTTGGAGCGCGGCCGGGCCCTCCCGCATTGGGAGCTATACCGCGATGTCAGAGAACAGGGAAATTCTCTGTCCGGGAGGTCGGTGACATGTCTTGGAGAAAAAAAGAATTCTGCTCATCATGAGCAGGAAAATATTAGCGGATGCATTGATTGCGCAGACAGGAACTGACAGGAGCTTCGAGCTCTGGGCCGACCAGAACTATGCTTCGGCTGTTCATACTGCGGTAGGCTATGCCCCGCAGGTCGTGGTCGTGGAGATACCCGAATCGGGCAGCTGGCGCTCGGCTGAAAGGTGCCTGACCATCTGCGACTCCATCAGAAAGGAGCTTCCGGGATGTAAACAGGTTCTCCTGAGTTCCGAAAGCGACGCCGATTCCTGCAGCGCAGCCATACGGGCAAAAAGGGAAAACAGAATCGATGATTTTCTCTACTACGATACGAGTGTCAAGTACCTGTTTTCCAAGCTGGAATCGCTGCTGCAGTAAGCAGCCTCGGCGAGGCCGGCAAAAATAAAAATCAACTGATAAGCAAGGGGGTTCACAAATGGAAATCAAGGGAAAGAAAAGTATTTTTGGCAAGTTTGCCGTGCTGGTGCTGGTGGCGGTTTTGGTGTTGGCGCTGGTGCTTCTGGCCGGCTGCGGCAAGGGAACGCCGTCAGGGAGTGATGATGATGATCTCGAACCCGAGGTCACGGATGCCGGTTTTTATGCCATCTACTCCCTTACCACGAACGGCGAGACCTATGATGAAGAAACGCTGAGGGAAGCGGGCTTTGACTACTATATCCAGCTGAACGAGAACGGCACGATGGAGATAAACTTTGATGGCCTGTACCTGGGCACCTGGGAGGACGGCGTCCTCAACTATACCATGGAGGGCGAGGAATACAGCGATGAATATGTGCTGGAAAACGGCTACCTCACCATTGAAATAATCGAAGAGGATGATGAGGTGATCATGGTATTCAAGCTCACTGTCAAGGATGAAGGAACCCCGGAGGAGGGTGATTCGGCCGGTGATCGCTCCGATGTGGAAGCCTTTTTTACTTCAGGAGAGCTCAAGGAGATCCAGGCCCTGCTGAGTGAAGCCTATAATGCCTGGGAGCTGCGCGAAATGGACTACGCGGAAGTTCGCGATACCTTTTTCAACGGTGCCGAGGGGACCATCGATGTTGATAACGAGTACATCACAACGTACCAGTGGTACGCCACCGATGATGACGAGGCCTTTGTGGAGGTGTCCTTCCACACCGACGAGCCGGGCTCCGAGGATAGAAAACCGGACGGGATCCGCAGCTATCTGCCCTGATCCTGACACCGGCCCCCCGCTCCAATTCGGGGGCGGGGTACATTGAACTATTTGCAGCAGGCCCGGGGCACTGTTTGGTGCTGGATGCTTAACGTGCCCCGGGCATAACGCGAGCTATGAGGCTGAAAATCTCGGCTTATCAAAAACAAAGAAAGGGGTGCGAACATGGGACTGATTAAAGCAGCGGTGGGTGCAGCGGGCGGTGTGCTGGCGGACCAGTGGAAAGAGTATTTCTACTGCGAGGCACTGCCGGAGAATGTTCTGGCCATCAAGGGCTCAAAGCGCATTACCGAGCGTTCCACAAACCTGGCAGGCGAGGAGAACATCATCTCGAACGGATCCGTCATTGCCGTTGCCGACGGACAGTGCATGATCATCGTGGAGCAGGGGAAGGTGCTGGACCTGTGCGCCGAACCGGGCGAGTACACATTCGATGCCGGAGGGGAGCCTTCGATTTTCGGGGGCGGCGCTTTCGTGGGCAATGTCCTCGACTCCCTGAAGAGCGCCTGGGACCGTTTCAAATTCGGCGGCAGCCCCGGCAAGGATACGCGCATCTACTACTTCAACACCAAGGAACTTATCGGCAACAAGTACGGCACGGCCAACCCCGTTCCCTTCCGGGTGGTCGATAAGAATATCGGGCTGGACATGGATATCGCCATTCGCTGCTTCGGCGAATACAGCTACCGCATCACAAACCCCATATTGTTCTACACCAATGTGACGGGCAATGTGAAAGCAAATTATGTGCGCGACACCATCGACGGCCAGCTGAAAAGCGAGCTGCTGACGGCGCTGCAGCCCGCTTTTGCCCGGATATCCGCCATGGGTATCCGTTACTCGGCCCTGCCGGGCCATACGGCGGAGCTGGCCGATGCCTTGAACGAAATCCTGACCGAAAAATGGCGCGATCTGCGCGGCCTGGAGATCGTCTCCTTCGGGGTGAGCTCTGTCAATGCCAGCGAGGAGGACGAGAAGATCATCAAGGACTTGCAGAAGAGCGCCGTCATGCGCGATCCGACCATGGCGGCGGCAACGCTGGTGGGCGCCCAGGCCGATGCAATGAAGGCGGCGGCGGCGAACCCGACTGCGGGTCCGGCCATGGCTTTCATGGGCATGAACCTGGCCGGAAAGGCCGGCGGCATGGATTCGCAAAACCTCTTCGCCATGGGCAAGCAGCAGCAGCCTGAAGGCGCTGCCCAGGCGCCTGCCGATCCTTCCGCCCAGGCACCCCCGCCTGCGGCGGCGGGCTGGCTCTGCGCCTGCGGCCATGGGGGCAACAGGGGTAAATTCTGCGAGCAATGCGGCAAGCCGCAGCCCGTGGAGGAGGGCTGGAGCTGCGCCTGCGGCGTGGTGAACAAGGGCAAGTTCTGCGCCGAGTGCGGCAAGCCGAAGCCTGCGGGCGTTCCGCAGTACAAGTGCGACAAGTGCGGCTGGGAGCCCAAGGACAGGGCCAATCCGCCCAAGTTCTGCCCGGAGTGCGGTGATCCCTTCGATGACGGAGACATTCAATAGGAGGCAGAAAGATGGGACTCTTTGATAAGAAATACTGCGATGTTTGCGGTGACAGGATCAAGATGCTCGGCAACCGCAAGCTTGATGACGGCAACCTGTGCAAGAACTGCGCAAACAAGCTCTCCCCCTTCTTCGGCGATCGCCGGCGCAGCACCGTGGCGGACATAAAGGAACAGCTGGCCTACCGTGAAGAGAACAAGGCCGCCGTGGCCGCTTTCAATGTCACCCGGGCCCTGGGCAAGGGGACAAAGGTGCTGCTCGATGAGGATGCCGGCAAATTCATGGTCACCGCCTCCAGCCGCTGGCAGGATGAGAATCCCGATGTGCTGGATTTTACCCAGGTGACGGGCTGCAATGTCGATATCAGCGAGCGGCAGGAGGAGCTGAAGCAGAAGGACAAGGACGGCAATGAAATCAGCTACAGCCCGCCGCGCCGCGTTCACCACTACGACTTCAACATGATCATCCATGTTAACAGCCCCTGGTTCAACCAGATCCGCTTCCGGCTCAACAGAAGCACCATCAGGTTCGAGCCACCGCCGGGCAGCGCCTTCATCCGCAGCGGCGCGGACGTGGGGAGCAGGAGCGTGGAATACCGGGAAAGCCAGGCCCTGGGCGAGGAGATCAAGGAGGCGCTCATGCAGCTCCGGCAAAGCACGCGGGACAGCATCGAGGCGGCCAACGCGCCGAAATCGGCGCAGCTCTGCCCCCACTGCGGCGCCACGACCATTCCCGATGCCAGCGGCCGCTGCGAATATTGCGGTGGCGCCGTGGAGGGATAGGGACTGCAGCGGCAGCGCCTGACCTGGCGGAATCCGCACAAGGATGGTTCACCACGAGGTTATCTCGTGTTTAAACCATAAATCAAAAAGAAGGGAGGATAGAAAAATGGAAGCAAAAAGCAACACATTACTCAAGGTGGCGGGTATCCTCATGATCATCGGAGGCAGCATCGGTATCATCCTAGGCATCATAGCCGTTCTGGGCGTGGGTGCGCTGGCGATTGCCCTCGGTAGCGAGGCTTCCCTGGGCCTGCTGATGTTTGCGGCTATCCTCACACTTGTCAGTGCCGTGGTCAGCCTTATTGCAGGCATCGTGGGCGTGAAGAATGCGGCAAAGCCCGAAAAAGCTGGTCTTTGCATCGTATTCGGCGTTTTGACGGCGGTGCTGGCTGTGCTTGGCAACATCCTTAGCGTGGCCGGCGGTGGGGCCTTCAGCACAATGGGTCTGGTTACAGGCCTGCTGCTACCGGTGCTGTACCTGATCGGGGCGTTTCAGAACAAAAATGCGGCAGCAGTATCGGCCTAGGGGAATTTACAAGGGGTTCCTTGCAGAACCCCTTACCCCTTTTTAATCTTCCTTTGCCCGGTCAGGGGCGCTTGCGCCCTGCCCGGGTTCCTGAAATCCACGCTGCGGTCTGTACTGTGGTCTTTGCGAGCTCCATGCTCATGAACTTTGCAGGAGGAGGACCGGCTATTGAAAGACATTGAAAAATCGCTGAAGCTGTACGGGATGATGGCGGACCGCCTGGAAAAAAGCGGCCACGCCCCGCGGCAGGCCCGGGTCTACCGCGAGATGGTGGAGTTCATGCGGGATTGTGAAACGGCGGCGGAGGCTGCCGAGAAGATCAAAAATTCGCCATACTTCCTCGCCCCCGGCGCCGCCCTGCTCCAGGATAAGCTGGGGGCCCTGGAAAGGGGCGCCCGTGAAAACGACATGGATGATGTGGCCGAAGTCTACCGGAAAAAGATCGGGGAGATCGAAGACGACGTGCAGGCCATGTACGTGACGGGCTACGAAATGACGGCGCGCAACCTGAAGATCCCCTATATCCAGACCTGGGAGGCCTTTTCCACCATCTACGACTGCTACGTGACCCTCTCCTGCTGCAGCGCCGCCGACAAGGTGGCCATCAAGAGCGCCCTACAGGACCTGCGCGAAGCGCTGGGCAAGCTGACCAAGCCCAGCGCCGACTTTGCCGTCCTGGCCGCCCTGCCCCGCTTTCGCCGCCTCATCGCGGCAACGGATGAGGGCTACCGCCGCTTTGTCGAGGCGGTGCCCCGGCTGGCGGCCCAGGGAGCCGACTTCTCGGCGGAGGAGCGGCAGATCGGGGATGATCTCAGAAAAACCAGCGCCTCGCTCCCCGCTGAAAGTCAGGCCGTCAAGGAGGCGGGCCGGGACTCTTATGGCAGGGTCAGGCGGGCACAGGTGCTGGTCCTGGCGCCCGACTCGAAGGACGGACGCTATACCTATACCGGTGAGGAGGTCATGAACTTTGAGTGAAATGACCAGGGGCTTTGTCCAGGGATACCTGGATGCCTTCGACGCTTACGAGATCAACGGCCCTGCCCTGCAGCAGCAGGTAGATGAGCTGAGGGAAAAGATGTATGCTTTTGCGGATGCCCATGCGGAGCCCACCCAATTCTATGGCTGCTTTGCCGAATCGGGGCTGCAGGAGGAGTATTCGGCCCTCATCACCAGGGTGGCCATGGCGAGCATGGGTAGCGCCGACGCGGAGGGCAATGTGAAAACCGATTGCAGCGACACCCCGGCGCCTGCGCCCCTTTCGGTGCGTGATTTTGTCGAGCAATATCGCGTCCCCTACGAGGAGGTAAGAAAAGCGGGCTACCGCAAGCGCGGTGAGGCCGCCTACGAGAAGATCCTGGCCCTGGCCGATGAAGTGGATGATATGCTTGACGCCCAGATCATCATGGAGGAAGAGCGACTGCTGTGGAACATCGTTAGCTGGGACAGCCTGGACATATTTGAACCCATCCTGCAGGCCCTCGATCCCCTGCAGCCGGCCACCACCGCGGTCATCGAGAGATATGTGCAGCTGTACAGGGAGGTCCAGGGCAGCGAGGAGCTGGACTATGCCCTGGAGCGGCTGGAGTTTGAGAGGGTGGCAGCGGTCCTGCAGGCCACCGGCAGGATGAACGCCGCGGCCCACCTGGCCTTCCAGCTGCTGGGCTACTGCTCCAGCAAGCTCAATGCGCAGCGCAGCGGCGGGGGGCAGAAGGACCTGCGGCTCATGATCGGTTTTCGCAGTGCGGCGCGGCGGGCCCTGCGCCTGCTGGATGAAGAGCTGGGCATGACCTTCGATGATCTGCTGGCAGATGAGGGTCTCAAGATCTGGCTGCTCAGCCCGCAGAATGTGGATGAGCTGGGCCGGATCAAGGAGTCGCTCCACCCGCAGAACTATGACCTCTTCAAGGATATCGTCGACAACGAGATCCTGAGTGATCTTTCCATCCTGGAGCTGCTCAAGAGGAGGCCGGAAAAGGCCATCTGGTACGGCTTCGAGGGCTCGGCCCGGAGCGCCTTTCATAAAAGGGCCGCCGAAAAGGCAAAAGAGCTGAATGCACACCTCACGTACTACCAGTACAGGGAACACCTGAAGGGTGCCCTGGAGGCCTACCTTCCACAGGGCAGAAATGGAGGAAAAGAACATGCCTAAAAGTGAAACATTTGTCTTTGACCGGCTGCCGCGGAGCACGGACGAGCTGCAGGCGCTGCCGGAAGCCTCGTTGAGCACACCGTACCAGGCTGCCGCTCTCACCGTGGCGGCACTCTGTCTGTATGGGGAGAACCCGGAGATGACCGTTGAAATGCTGAACTTTCTCAAGGGGCCGCAGCCGCTCTCCCCCTACGAGATCCAGTTCCTGCGCGACCGCCTGGCCGGAAAGGCCTACAAGCCCTTCTCCTTTTTCCGGGGGGCCACGCCCGAAAACAACTACACCCCGGAGCAGCCCTACCGCATCACCGTTTCCGCCGGGCCCTACAGCTTCCAGGAGGCCGGCTACGCCAAACTGATGATCCGCTCGGCCGGCGCCGACAGCCCGCGCGAAATAAAGCTGCGCGAAAAGCCGAGCAGCGGCCAGTGGTTCCTCTGGGAGAACTACTTGCTCTCCGACATCCGTGAGCCGAAATCCGCCGATCCCTGGGCCTGAAAGTTGCGCTCGGTGCCTGGCACCTGGCGCAACTAACTTAGTCAGAGTCAAGGGGACGGAGGAATTGACTCACTTTAGTCCCGCTTGGTGCCTGGCACCTGGCGCAACTAATTATGGTATCAACGCAGTCTCTTCAAAATGATCTCGTCGTGCTCGGCCAGCTTGAGTCAAGGGGACGGAGGAATTGACTCACTTTAGTCCCGCTTGGTGCCTGGCACCTGGCGCAACTAATTTTGGTATCAACGCAGTCTCTTCAAAATGATCTCGTCATGCTCGGTCAGCTTTGCCTCCACCCGGTCGAGTCTTTGTGCTTTTTGCTTGTATCCATTGAGCAGGGCGTCGAGCTTTTCGCCGTGCTCGTTTTCAATTCTGATCACGGTGGCTTTTATCGAGGATATCTCGGACTTGACTTCTTCGAGGTCCTGTTTTGTAGCCATT
>JAPXLS010000088.1:0-9081 GCA_033809435.1 Bacillota bacterium | reverse complement strand
AGAAATAAATACCATCTGTTATTGTGCCCAGAATGGAGAAAATAAACCTACCAACTCCATCGGAGGTGAAAGGCTTGAACGAGCCCTGCCGCGCAAAATGTGAGAATCAGCGCAATAACCGCTGCCGGCTGGATGATGAACGGATCAGGCAGAGCCGGGTCGAATTTGGCGAGGAGTGGGACCCCGAACGGCATTGTTCCCGCTTCCGCCCCCGCCGGGAAAAGGAATCGGAAAAACGGCGCAAAAGGTAAACAGGGGACAGCCGTCCCGGCGTTTCTGGGAGTATTGGGCATTCCCCGGCACTCCCGGCGGCGCCTGAAAACTGCCGGGCCGGGGATGTAAATAACTGGGTGCATTTACATTGACACCTTCATTTCGGGATGCTATGCTTCGAAATGGGGGTGTCTTGTTTTGCCCCTGTGGCCGGTGAGGAGAAAAGAGAAAGAACCTTCAGCCGCGCGCGAAGGAGGTAGGGGTTTGGCCGGGAACAAGAGAGAAAAATTTGTGATCATCGATGGGAATAGTCTGATCCACCGCGCATTCTATGCGCTGCCTCCAACGATGCAGACCGCCCGCGGGGAGCACACCAATGCCGTTTACGGTTTCTTGAGCATGCTCTTCAGGCTCATTGAAGAGGAGCAGCCCGGATATATCGCCGTGGCCGTTGATCCGCCGGGTCCGACATTCCGTCATCAGATCTATGCCGATTACAAGGGGCATCGCGAGAAAACTCCCCAGGAGCTGGGAGAGCAGATGGCCCGGACCCGTGAAATTCTTGAAGCGATGCGTATTTCCGTTTTCGAGGCGCCGGGCTTCGAGGCTGATGATGTCATCGGATTCCTGGCGAAAAGGGCCGCGGCGGAGCAGCTCGAGGCGGTGGTTGTCTCGGGCGATGCGGATCTTCTGCAGCTTGTCGATGACGCTGTCGAGGTGCTGCTGACGCGGCGGGGGATCACGCAGGTGGACCGCTGCAACCGGGCTTACCTGCAGGAGCGGTTCGGCCTGACTCCGGAGCAGTGGGTGGATTTCAAGGCGCTCAAGGGCGATCCTTCCGACAACATCCCCGGTATTCCCGGCATCGGCGACAAGACTGCCCGGCGACTGCTGGCCGAGCACGGCTCCATAGAGGGGATCCTTCACGCCCTGCCCGGGATGAAGGGCAAACTGAAGGAGAACCTGTCGGAAAACAGGGATCTTCTGTTCAAGGGGCGGGAGCTGAACAGGATCCGCAGCGACCTGCCGCTGCACTTTACCCCGGACTGCTGCCGGCGGGAAGAGCCCGATTATGAACAGCTGCTGGCGCTCTTCGGGGAGCTGGAGTTCAAGAATTTTTCCGAAAGGGTGGCCGCACTCTTTCCCGGAGCGGTGGAAGCCGCCCCTGCCCCGCTGCCCTGCGGACGCCATGTGGAAGGGCCGGCCCAGCTGGCCGGGATCCTTGAGGGGATCGGGTCAGGCGCCAAAATGGCCCTTCTGGCGGAGCAGCCGCCGGGGCATCCTTACTGGCGCCGTCCTCCCGAAATCCTGGCCTTTGCGCTTGATGAAGAGCGCTGCTATTACCTGCGGCCGGCGGATTTCGAGCCCCGGTCCGGACTCTGGGAGCCGCTTGCCCGGGCCTTCGAGCGCTGCTCCGGCGGCCTCATCGGCCATGGGATCAAATATTTCTGCAGCTTTTTCCGTTACAGCGGTCTTGCAGAGCCGCCCTTTACCTTTGACTGCGAGCTGGCGGCCTATCTTCTGGATCCCGGGCGCGGCAGTTACGGGCTGGAAGGGCTTTTGAGCGATTACCCGGGCCTGCCGGCACCGGTAACTGCGGGCCGCGGGAGCCGCCGGGAGCAGCTTTCCCCGGAGCAGCGCGGATCCGCACTGGCAGCCGGCGCCGCCTCCCTCTTTCCCCTGCAGGAGAGGCTGGCCGCGGGCCTGGCGGAGCGCTCGCTGGAGGAGCTCTACTACAGGCTGGAGCTGCCCCTGGCGGCGGTCCTGGCTACGATGGAGAGGCAGGGGATTGCCGTTGATCTGCCGCTGCTGCATGATCTTACCGCGGAGGTGCGCAGCCGTATAGAGGGGATCGAGGCGAAGATCTATACCCTGGCCGGAGAGGGTTTCAACCTCAATTCGCCCCGGCAGCTGGCGGAGATCCTCTTCAACAAGCTGAAGCTGCCGGCGCTGCGCAAGACCAAAACAGGCTACTCAACCGATGCGCGGGTGCTGGCGGAGCTGGCGCCGCAGCACGAGATCGTGGCCGAGATTCTGCACTACCGCCGGCTGATCAAGCTGGAGGGGACTTACCTTTCCGGGCTGCTGCCCCTGGTGGAGGAAGATGATCACCGGATCTATACCACCTTCAACCAGACCATTACCGCCACGGGGCGGCTCAGCAGCAGTGATCCGAATTTGCAGAATATCCCCATAAGGCTGGAAGAGGGGAGGCGGATCCGCTATGCCTTTGTCCCTTCCCGCCCCGGCCGGGTATTTCTGGCTGCAGATTATTCGCAGATCGAGCTGCGGGTGCTGGCGCACCTCTCGCGCGATCCCATTCTTGTCGATGCTTTCCGGAAGGATGAGGACATTCACCGCCGCACCGCCGCCGAAGTTTTTCATGTCGACCCCGAGGAAGTTACGCCGGAAATGCGCTCGAAGGCAAAGGCCGTCAATTTCGGGATTGTCTACGGGATCAGCGATTACGGGCTGGCCCGGGGCCTGGGGGTGTCCCGCCAGGAGGCGCAGCGCTACATCGAGAAATACTTTGAGCGTTACAAAGGGGTCAGCGAATACATGGAGCGCATTATCGAAGGAGCCCGCGAAACAGGCTACGTGGCCACCATTATGGGGCGGCGGCGCTACCTGTCCGAAATACGCTCCTCTCATTACGGCAGGCGCAGCTTTGCCGAGCGGATGGCCCGCAACACCCCCGTTCAGGGTTCCGCCGCCGATATCATCAAGCTGGCCATGCTGCGTGTGGCCCGGACCATCCGCGACGGCGGGCTGGGGGCGCAGCTGCTTTTGCAGATACATGACGAGCTTCTATTTGAAGTTGATGAGAGGGAGCTGGAGTTTTTTGCCCCGGTGATCCGCAGGGACATGGAGCAGGCCTGCGCCCTGGAAATACCTTTGAAAGTCGATCTGAAATGCGGTCTCAACTGGGCCGAGGTGGAGCCGTGGAACCGCTCAAAATAAATCTGGGACAGCATCGCTGTCTGGAGGTAGCCATGCCCGAACTGCCCGAAGTAGAGGTCATCCGGCGGGAGCTGGCCCCGCTGGTCCGCGGTAAAGGGTTTGCAGAGCCGCTGATCCATTTTCCCGGCGCCATATTCTATCCGGAAATAAATGCTTTCCGGCACCGCCTCAGGGGGCGGCGCATCCGGGAGACGGTGCGAAAGGGTAAATACCTTTACTTTCTCCTCGATCGGGGGATCCTGACGGCCCATTTACGGATGACGGGGCGGCTGATATACAGGGATGGAGACGGTGCCGCTGCCGGCTGCCCTGACGGCGCGAGGCACCTGCGGGTGGAGCTGCCCTTTGCCGGCGGCGGCGCCCTCCATTTCCATGACCAGCGAAAATTTGGAGGGTTCTGGCTCCTGGAAAAGGAAGAGGAGCGCGAGGCGGCCGGGCTGCCCCGGCTGGGCCCCGATATGTGGGATGAAGTCGATGAACCCGTTTTTTTGGAACTGCTCCGGTCCAGGCCCCGCGCCAGGATCAAACCCTTGCTTCTGGACCAGGGTTTTGTGTCGGGAATGGGAAATATATATACCGATGAGAGCCTCTTCCGCAGCCGCATCCACCCCTGCCGCCCTGTTTCCACATTGAGCGAAAAAGAGGGGGCCGCACTTTACCGGGCCATCCGCCATGTCCTGGCCGCGGGCATTGCCTGCGGCGGCACCACCACCCGCGATTATCGCGATGCCCGCGGCGAAGCGGGTTCCTTCCAGGAGCAGCTGGCAGTTTACGGATGCAAGGGGGAACCCTGTCCCTGCTGCGGCCGCCTCGTGGAGAGAACCGTTGCCGCCGGCCGCGGCACCTACTTCTGCTCCCACTGCCAAAAATAAAAGCATATCTCCAGCCGGCTGAAATTCAGCGCCCCGCAGCGGAAGTCACCGGGTTCTTCACCCCTTCGGCAGTCTGCTCATATGATGGGAGGGTGAAGAAAACGGGGGAGGCTGAGGCTGAAAGTGGGATGGGGCATACCTCTTTTGCTGGCTCTGGCGGTAAGTATTGACGGTTTCAGTGTGGGTTTTTCCTGCGGCCTTCGGCGGCTGATAATTCCACTCACATCTCTTATGGTGATCTCCCTGCTTTCGGCCGGCGCCATTGCTCTCTCCATGTTCACCGGAAGCGCTTTCATGTACCTGGCTTCACTGCGCTCCATCACCGCCGTCGGTGGAACCGTTTTGATCCTTTTTGGTATAGTTGCGATTGCACAGCATTACATTGATAAGGGAGCAAAGGATGATCCCGCCCCCGGAGCGGGAGGGGAGGCCGGGGCGAAGCAGCCCCGCCGCCCGGAAAGGTTCACCTATTTGCTGCGGCGGCCCGAGGCGGCGGATCTGGACCGCTCCGGCATTTTGAGCGCAGGTGAGGCGCTGCTGCTGGGTTTGGCCCTGGCTGCCGATGCCTTTGCCGCAGGTTTTGGCGCCGCGCTCATCGGCGCGCCCCTCTGGTCCACCGTTCTCGCCGTGGGATTGACCAAATTCGTTCTCGTACCCCTGGGGGTTGCCTTCGGCCGGGCCGCCGCCGGAAAGGTGGCCCCGGCATATATTCCGCTGCTGGGGGGTGCAATTCTTATTTTTCTTGGTATAATGAATCTATTCTAGCCCGGAACGGAAGAGAAGCGGATCATGATCATTGTCGGTTTGACCGGGGGTATCGCCTCCGGAAAGAGCACGGTGGCGCGCATGCTGGTCGAAAAAGGCGCCCTTCTTCTTGATGCCGATGCCGCAGCCCGCGAAGTCGTGCTTCCGGGGCAGCCGGCCTGGCATGAGATCAGGGAATGGCTCGGCCCCTCCATTACCGGGGCGGGGGGAGCCATTGACAGGGCTCGCCTGGCAGCGATCATATTTGGCGATCCCGCCGCCCGGCAAAGACTTGAGGGCATCATCCATCCGCGGGTCATGGAGTCATTTGCCGCCCGCATGGAGGAGATCAGGCGGCGGCATCCGGGCGCCGTGGTCGTCTATGACGTGCCCCTTCTGATCGAGGCGGGGATGGAACGGCTGGTGGATCTTGTGCTGCTGGTCCATGTTCCCGAAGGGATCCAGCTGTCGCGCCTGCAGGCAAGGGACAACCTTTCCGCCGCCGAGGCTCTTTCCAGAGTGCGGGCGCAGATGCCCCTGGCGGAAAAAAAGGCGCGCGCTCACGAGATCATCGACAACAGCGGCAGCCGCACAGAAACGCGACGGCAGGTAGACCGCTTCTGGGAAGATCTTCTGAGCCGCCGGGGCGGGCATCCAAAGAATGAGCAAACCAACGGTGGTGACAGGAATCCTGCGCCGGCTGATTAATCTGATTGCCTTTATGGTCATCTTCGGCCTGACCTGCACTCTGCTGGGCAGCCCCCGCCTGGGCCGGCTCTTCTACCCCTTTCGCTACCGGGAAGAGATCATGGCCGCGGCGGCGGCGCAGCAGATTGATCCCCTGCTCGTTGCTGCGGTGATCCGTGCAGAAAGCGGCTTCCAGGAAAATGCCGTCTCCCCGGAGGGGGCCAGGGGCCTCATGCAGCTCATGCCTTCAACAGCCCGCTGGATCGCCGAGAGAAACAATGAAAGCGGCTATCATCCAGACAAGCTTTTCGAACCCGGCTACAACATCTCCGCGGGCGCCTGGTACCTTGCCGATCTGCTGCGGCAGTTTGGCGGCAGCGAGACAATCGCCCTGGCGGCTTACAACGGGGGGCGGGGACATGTGCAGCGCTGGCTCGAGAGCGAGATCTGGGACGGCAGCGAGGCCAACCTGAAACAGATTCCCTTTGGGGAAACCCGTGATTTTGTGCGGCGCACACTGGATCATTATCGCAGCTACCGGGAGCTGTATGGAAGTGAAAAATAAAAATGGCAGCCGGGCCGGTGCGGCAGCTTCTTCTCTGAAGCGAAGCTGTGTAATGGTGCCGGCAGCGTGCTCCGGGAGGTATCACAATGCATGAAGTGACTTTGATCCGCGGCGACGGCATCGGACCGGAAATTATTGATGCGGCGCTGACGGTAATAGAAGCAACGAGGGTAAAAATAGCCTGGCAGGAGGCCGCCGCGGGCGAGGCCGCCCTGAAAGAATACGGCACACCCCTGCCCGAGGCGACAATTGCCCTGTTGAAAAAAAACAGGGTGGGCCTGAAAGGGCCCCTGACCACGCCGGTAGGTTCAGGCTTCCGCAGTCTAAATGTGGCCCTTCGCCGGGCGCTGGACCTCTATGCAAACCTGCGCCCGGCCAGGAGTTTCCCGCGCGTCAACTCGCCTTTCAAGGATATTGATCTCGTCGTGGTCCGGGAAAACACGGAGGATCTCTACAGCGGTGTGGAGCATATGGTCGGCCCCGACGCTGCGGAGAGTATCAAAATCATTACCCGGCGTGCCTCGGAGCGGATTGTCAGATTTGCTTTCAAGTATGCACGCCAAAACAGCCGCAGCAAGGTTACGGCGGTACATAAGGCAAACATCATGAAGCTGAGCGACGGGCTGTTTCTGGAAGCGGCCCGCGAGATTGCATCCCAGTACAGCGATATCGAGTATGAAGAACGGATCGTGGACAATATGGCCATGCAGCTTGTTCAAAAGCCGCATATGTATGACGTTATGGTTATGCCGAATCTCTACGGCGATATTCTTTCCGATATCTGCGCCGGGCTGGTGGGGGGGCTGGGGATGGCTCCTTCGGCCAATATCGGTGATGACGCGGCCCTTTTTGAACCCGTACACGGGAGCGCGCCCAAATACAGCGGGCAGGACCGGGCCAATCCGGCGGCGACGATCCTTTCCGCAGCGCTCATGCTGCGTCATCTGGGTGAAGAGGAGGCGGCGCAGCGGATCGAATCTGCGGTGGAGGAGGTGCTCCGTGAGGGCAAGGCGGTCACCCCCGATCTGAAGGGCGGCGCCGGGACCGCCGCCATGGGACTGGCTATTGCCGAAAAGATTTGAGCTGACGCAAACCCGGGAAAAAAGTCAGTCTCCGGAGCGGTTTGCAGGAGACTGACTTTCCTGCCCCGGGCCCGGATCAATTCAATTTTTCGCTGCTGTCAGAGCTATAGGAAGAGGTATTCCCCCGGGAAGACTCTTTCTTGTTTTTTTCAGGCAGTTCCACGCCCAGCTCCCGCGCCACCTCCACGCGGTACCTGTCCAGCTTCCGGCGATCTATATTTCTTTTCTGCTGCCGTCCCCGATTGTACTTTTTGGCCACTTCTTTCCCCCCTTTCGCTTTCTTGCTCTATTTTTTGCTTCTCTCCCTTCTCTTATCCCCCGGGTGGTATAAATGGGACTCCTGCTCTGCAAACTAAGGATAAATCAACAAAAGGCGGGGGAAACATGAACGATATTGATGAAAACAGGATCGTGGGCTTGGGGTATGCGGCCATAAAGTACGGGGCCTGGCTCATCGGCCTCATTGTGGTGCTCTTCTTTCTTTCACGTTACCTCTTTCCCTTTATCCAGTCCCTTTTCTAGGGTCAGGCACCTGCCGGGCCCGGCAGGATCATGCATCGGAAAGGGGGGAGATAGAGATGATGACCACCTTTCACATAATTCATATTGTTGTCGGCCTCTGGCTGGCTCTGGCAAATGTAACCAACATCCTTACGCCGTCCACCCTGGCCTGGAACAACCTTGTCCTGGGGCTGATCGTTGCCGGGTACAATGTATATTATCTGCTTGCCCATAGAGATGTGGATGTTCAATCATAAAGGTATCTTAGCCGAAAAACGGATCAATGAACCCGGGCCTTTGCCGCATGCAGGGGCCCTCATTATTGCTTCAATTTTTCCCGGGAAATACCGCCTGAAAGGAATTGCCGGAGGAATGTAGAAATAAGAAGCAGCCGGATCGGACGGCATCCGGGAGCCGCAGCAGCGCCAAGGAGGCTGGTTCATGATGAGAGTTGCCGCATTTTCCCTTGCCGGGATACCGACGGATGATGCCGGAAAGTACACTGCCGCCCTGTCGGCGCTTTTCAACGAGCTGAAGATAGAGCTGGCCGTTTTGCCCGCCCATATATCCTTTCTTCTTTACGCGGGAGGCTCCGCCGGCGGGAGTCATGATTTTGCCGCATCCTTCAAACAATTCATGCAGGGCTCGGCGGAATGGAATGAAAGGTACCTGGGTATGCACGGCCGCCTGGCCCGCGAAAACGGGCTTTACCTGGCGGCGGGGACAACGGTTGAGGAGGAGGGCGGGCGATATTATCAAACCTGCTATTGCTTCGGACCCGGCGGCGAGATCTGCGGGCGCCAGCGTCAGACTCATCTCGGCCGCGAAGAGCGTGCCCTGGGCCTGAGCCGGGGGGAAGAGCTGCATCTCTTCAGCCTGGGAGGGATGAAAACAGGGCTTATTGCGGGCACCGATGCCCGCCATCCCGAGGTCGGTCGCATTCTGGCGCTTGAAGGGGCCGGGCTCGTTCTCCACAGCGGGGCCCTGGCCGCTGTTTCCGAAAGATCGGCGCAGGCGGCGGGGATCTGGGCCCAGGTCCAGCAGAACCAGTTCTGGGCTGTTGAAGCGCAGCTCGAGGCAAGCCTAGGGGGCCGCTCTTTCGGTGCGCCATGCGCGGTGATGGGGCCCTGCGAGGCGACTCCCGACTTTTCCGGTTATCTGGACCGGAGCGGCGCCGAAAAAACCTACGCCCTGGCGGAGCTGCAGGAGGCGGATCGCCTGAGGGTTAAAGAAGACTATCCCCTGCTTGATTATTTGAATCCCGGGGCCTACCGGGGCCTGCTCCCCGAGCTTTACCGCTGAAATCGCGGAAGGATCCTGGCGGAGCGGACAAGGAGGAGATCAGAATATGGCGCTTGACGGATGGAAAGAGAGACTTTACCGGCGCTATCTTTACTGGATCTGCAGGCCGGCCCGGCTGAAGCGGAGACTTTCCGCCCTGGTGGAAGAAGGACGG
>JAPXLS010000087.1:0-9146 GCA_033809435.1 Bacillota bacterium | reverse complement strand
AGGTAATCGTGGGCGGCGCCCCGGTGACGGCTGACTTTGCCAGGGAGATCGGGGCAGATGGTTGGGCGCCCGATGCGGCATCGGCCAAGGACCTCGCCGTTGATCTGGCCGTAAAGAAATAAAATCGGGAAGGAGAGAAATGAAATATGCTGAGAACTAGTTTTCAGGAAAGTGCTTCTGCTTCCTTTCAGGTTCTTTCAGACGATCAATGCCGCCGTTTGATCGGTGCGGCCATGGAGATCCTGGAGAGAACGGGTGCACTTTATTTTGACGGCGAAGCCCTGGACATAATGAAAAAGGCAGGCTGTTTTGTGGACGGTAATCGCGTCCGGATACCATTCAGGCTGGTGGAGAAGGCGCTGAATACCGTACCCCGCAAGGTCACGTTGTGCAACAGCCGTACCGGCAAACCGGTCATGGAAATGGAGGGCGGCAACGCCTATTTCGGCACCGGATCGGACACCCCCTTCTTCATCGATCCCTATACCCAGAATCGTATCCCGGCCAGCCGCAAAACGGTCAGCATGGCGGCCAAGGTGATCGATGCCCTTCCCAACCTTGATTTTGTCATGTCCCTGGGGATTGTGCAGGATGTTCACCAGCTTGTCTATGACCGCTATCAGTTCGAGGCCATGGTCCTGAATACTTCCAAGCCTATCGTGATCACCGCTATTGACCTGGCCGGTTATGGTGATATCATTGAGATGTGCGAGCTTATTGCCGGCGGAGAGGAGGCGCTGCGGAACAATCCTTTCATGACCCTTTACGCCGAGCCCATCTCACCGCTGCAGCATGCCAATGATGCCGCTCAGAAGCTGATCCTGGCTGGGAAGAAATCGCTGCCGGTGGTTTATACTCCATGCATCATGGCCGGCGGGACTGTTCCGGCAACGCTGGCCGGCGCCATGGCTACCGGATTGGCCGAGAGCCTGAGCGGGCTGGTGCTCAACCAGCAGACCAATGAGGGCAACCCCTTTATCATGGGCGGGGTCTTCACGGTTATGGATATGCAGACCACCATATTTGCCTACGGTGCTCCCGAGTTTGACCTGATGCAGGCGGCGCTGGCGGATATTTCGAATTTCCTGGATCTGCCCATGTTCGGCACCTGCGGCTGCACGGACGCCAAGGCTGTTGATGAACAGGCCCTGATCGAGGCGGCGCTGTCGATCATGCTTACCGCCCAGGGCGGAGCCAACCTGAACCATGACGTGGGCTACATTGAGCACGGGAACTGCTCCTCGCTGGAGTATCTCTCCATCTGTGACGATCTCATCGGCTATGCACGTAAAGTGGTCAATGGGATTGAAGTTAACGAGGAGACACTGGCCCTGGATGTAATCGACAGGGTGGGACCGGGCGGCAACTTCCTGGGAGAAAAACATACCATGGAGCATTTCCGAAAAGAGACCTGGTATCCGCGCCTCTTTACCAGAAAGATCTACGAAAACTGGGTTGGCGACGGATCGAAGACACTTTTCCAAAGGAGCAATGAACGGGTTATCGATATTCTGGAAAATTACGAACCCGATCCGCTCCCGAAGGATGTTCAGCAGAAAATGAAGGATATTATCCAGAGAGCGGAAAATAAATTGGAACTGTAAGAGCAGCTGTCAAGGTGGTGGGGTAAATATGGTTAACCTGGCATTGGGGATAGATACGGGCGGCACCCTTACCGATGGCGTCCTCTTCGATCTGGATCGTAAGAAGATTGTCGCCAAAACCAAGGTGATCACCACCAGGCATAATCTGACCCTGGCCGTTGAGCAATGCCTCGACAATTTGCTGAACCGGAGAGAAAGGGCTGAATTGGACCGGATCAAGATGGTCTCCCTTTCCACCACACTGGCAACGAATGCTATTGTAGAAGGGCAGGGGGCGGAGGTGGGCTTGATCCTGATCGGGCATGAACAGGATCAAAGCCTGCCCACCCCGTTTTATGCTTCCATCGGGGGCGGGTGCGACCTCAAGGGGAAATTCAAGAAGGAAGTGGATCTGGAGGCAGCCGCTGGGGCCGTCGAAGCGATGAAAGGGAAGGTGGATGCCTTTGCCGTTTCGGGATATCTGAGTGTGAGAAATCCCGCACAGGAGCTGGCTGTTGAGAAACTGATCCACGAACTGACCGGCTACCCGGTGGTATGCGCCCACCAGCTCAGCTCCGATCTGGGTTTCCATGAGCGCACCGTAACGGCTGTTCTGAATGCCAGGCTGATGCCCCTGATCACCGATTTGATGACGGCGGTGAAAGAGAGCATGGCCCGGAGAGGGCTGGGTGCTCCCCTGATGGTGGTAAAGGGCGACGGCAGCTTGATCAGCGAACAGAAGGCCAGGGAGAAGCCCATTGAAACAATCCTCTCCGGACCGGCGGCAAGTATCACCGGGGCCATGGCCCTCACCGGTCTTGATGATGGTATTGTCATTGATATGGGGGGCACCACCACGGACCTGGCCCTGCTCCAGGAGGGCCGTCCTTCCATAGACAGCAGGGGGGCCAGGGTGGGCGGCTGGCTGACCCGGGTCAGGGCTGCTGAAATCACCACCATCGGTCTGGGCGGTGACAGCCTCATCAGTGTGGATCGAAGCGGTGTTATTTCCATTGGGCCACAGAGGGTTTTTCCGCTATCCTGGATTGCTTCGCAGTATGATCACCTGGTGCGGGAACTGGAGGAAATACGAGAAGCAGATTATGATCTATTTACTACCTTGCCCACCACTGTCCTGGTATACATCAAGGATCCCCTTAATCTAAAATTATCCGATGCGGAAAGGGAGATCATCAGCCTGATTCGGGAGACTCCCCATACGCTTTATTATATCAGCAAAGAGCTGGGCAGGGATTTTGATCTGCTGCCCTGGGGACGGCTGGTTAACGTGGGTTCGCTGCACCGGGCCTCCGTTACGCCCACCGATATTTTGCATGTTACCGGAGCATTCAGCCAATGGAACCGTGAAGCGGCAGGATTGGGCGTCAAAATACTGGCCCGGAGATTTAAGGCCAGCCCGGACATCTTTTGCAGTGTAGTCATGGAAGAGATCTACTTCAAGATAGCTGCTTTGATCATCGGCCGGCTACTGGCCGGGCGGGAGAGCCGCGCTCCGGAAATAGATGATCCGGCAAGCCAATACTTCCTCAGAGAGATGCTCGCCCATGATCGTGCAGGACGGACCATCGAATTTTCGGCAAAGATCAACTTGCCCCTCATCGCCGTCGGCGCCCCGGTACAGGCTTATTTCCCGGAGACGGCAAAAAGGTTGTGTGCTCACCTGTTTCTGCCGCCCTCGGCAGAGGTGGCCAATGCGGTGGGGACGGTGAGCGGTCAGACCGTGGAGCGGGCCTTGATCCTGATCAAGCCGGGAGAGGGCGGCGGTTTTATCGTCCATGCCCCCTGGGGGCGCAAGGCCTTCATGGAGTTTGCAGATGCCGGGGCCTGCGCGCTGCAGGAGGGGAAGGCATATGCCCGCGAACAGGCGGCGGCGGCCGGTGCTTCGGATATCGAGGTTTTTGTCGATAGGAAAGACCGTTTCAGCAGCCTTACCGCGCCTGCCGATGAGGGAGAGGAAGCCGGGGCAGGGATGGAGCACCGGATCTTTATTGAAAGCATCATTGAAATATCCGCAGTGGGCAGGCCATGGAGTTAGGGGGTTTATCTGCGGCAGCGGCGATATGCGTTCCCAGGAAATTACGGGAGAGAGGTGAAGAGAGCCGGGACAACCCGGTAAATCATACATTATGATTATCATTGGTGAATTGATCAATTCCACGAGAACATCGATAAAAAAAGCAATCGAGGAGAAAGATGTCCGCTATATTCAGGATATTGCCAGGAAGCAGGCCGAGCACGGAGCAGACTATATTGACGTCAATGCCGGTGCCTTTGTCTACGATGAGGTCGAATACCTGGTCTGGCTGACAGAAACGGTACAGGACGCAGTTGACAAACCGCTGGCCCTGGACAGCCCCAGGGCGGAGGCGCTCAGGGAGGCCCTCAAAGTGCACCGCGGCACACCCCTGATCAACTCCATCACAGCGGAAAAACAGAGGTACGAGGAAATTGTACCTCTTGTCAAGGAATACAAAGCAAAAGTTCTTGCCCTTTGCATGAGCGATGCGGGGATGCCGGAGACATCGGCAGAAAGGCTGCAGGTGGCGGAACAGCTCATGGCCGATCTGGAAAGAGACGGAGTGGCTCCGGAAAATGTATTCTTCGATCCCCTGATCAAACCCATCAGCGTTGATGGGGAGTACGGCTTTCAGGCCCTGGAAACCATCGCCGGCATTGCCGGATGGAACAAGGGAGTCCATATTACCTGCGGCCTGAGCAACATATCCTTTGGTCTGCCCCATCGCGCCCTGCTGAACCGGACCTTCCTGGTCATGGCCATGGAAAGAGGGCTGGACTCGGCGCTCATCGATCCCCTGGATCGGGAGATCATCAAGTCCATCAAAACAGCGGAGGTGCTGTTGAACAGGGATGCTTACGGCATGGAATATCTGAAGGCGTCGCGGGCGGGGCTACTCGACTAGCGCGGGGCTTCTGCAGCCCCTGATAATCGATGATTCTTCACCATGACAAGCCCCTTGCCCCCGGTGCAGTTACAGGCGGGTTCAACCCGCCAAAGGAGGCATAAACATGATTGGCCGGAAAATCGCTTATACTGATGTGATCTCCCAGGAGGAACTTCTGCAGATTCACAGGGCCTCGCTGGAAGTCCTTGAAAAAAACGGCATAGAGGTGGCCCATGCGGAATCACGAAGGATACTGGAGAAGAATGGGGCAAAGATGGAAGGGGAGAAGGTATTTTTGCCGGGGAAACTGGTGGAGGAACAGCTGGCAATCGCCCCGGGCGAATTTACCCTGCATGCGCGGAACCCCGAGAATAATATGTTCATCGGCGGCTCCAACACTGTCCTTTCCCCGGGATATGGTGCCCCCTTTGTGATGGACCTGGAGCTGGGCAAGAGGAGAACCTCCACATATGAGGATTATATCGCTTTTACCAAACTCAGCGGCGCCAGCGAGAATATAGATGTCGTCGGAGGGGTGCTGGTGGAGCCTACCGATATCCCTGACGAGCTGCGCCATGCACGGATGCTTCATGCTGCTGTCAAATACACCGATAAATGCCTGATGGGCAGTGCTCTGGGGGCGAAAAAAGCGCATGAATGCGTGGAGATGGCGTCAATTGTTTACGGGGGGGCTGACTATGTCAAAAAGCACCCCGTTCTCCTGACACTGATCAATACCAACAGCCCCTTGCAGCTTGACCGGCGCATGATGGAATCGCTGCTGGTATATGCAGGGTACAGGCAGCCCATGGTCATAGCCTCCCTGAGCATGACCGGGACAACAGCTCCGGTGACTCTGGCTGCTGCCCTGGTTCAGCAGAACGCCGAGGTAATTGCCTGCATCACCCTGGCCCAGCTGGTCAGTCCGGGCACACCCGTGATCTACGGTTCAGCCTCCAGTGTTGTTGACCTCAAAACCGGCGGGCTGGCCATCGGCAGCCCCGAGACGGCGCTTATGTTTGCCGGCACGGCCCAGCTGGCCCGTTATTACGGCGTACCTTCCAGGGGCGGCGGTTCCCTGACCGATGCCCTGCTGCCCGATGCCCAGAGCGGTTACGAGTCCATGTTCCTCTTCATGGCGGCGGTGCAGAGCGGTTTTCACTTCATCCTGCATGCCGCCGGCTTGCTGGAAAACTACATGACCATGTCATTCGAGAAATTTATCATCGATGACGAGATCTGCGGCATGGTAAAAAAATATTTTGAAGGAATTGCCGTGGACGAGGAGCATCTGGGTAAGGAGACCATCCTGCATGTGGGCAGCGGCGGCAATTACCTGGGTGAAGAGCATACCTTCAGGCATATGAGGGATATGCGTGAACCGCTGGTCAGCTCGCGCAAAGCCTATTTTAGCGGTAAAATTCCTGATACCGCGGTCAATGCCGGCAAGCATTACAAGGAGCTGCTTGAACAGTACCAGGCGCCCCCCCTGGATGAGAAAATTGAAAAGGAGCTGCTGAGCTATATCGACAGGATAAAAAAATAGAGAAGGCTGCCAGATAAAGCTTTCCTTTCTTGAAGTTGTGCATCCTGTCTTTATCTGTTAAAATAGACATGTATTGCGTATGAACTTGCTGGGAGAGGACCTTTAACGGGGGACACCGAAGGAGCAATTCTCCGGCTTTGGCGGCCGGGGAGGAAACTCTCAGGTAACAGCACCGGCAGGGGACGCGCCTCTGGAGAGTTCCTGCATCGTGCGGGACACCGACGGGGAAATTCTCCCGGCATGCCGGGAGTCAAATCTCTCAGGTGAAAGGACAGAGGACAGGGGAAAGCCGGTCGGTTTTCCGCTGTCCTTTGCTTTTGCCTTTATTATTACAACAAAGCGTGGAACTGGGGGTGATCTGCCGGCAGCCAGATGCGGGAATTCGGAGGAGCTGCTTCCCGATGGGGAAGCAGCCGGGAATACTACAACCAAGGTGGTGAAACAGATGGCCGATTTGCAAAAAACCCCTCTTTACGGAAAACATCAGGCGCTTGAAGGCGACCTGGTTGAGTACGGCGGCTGGCTCATGCCGGTGCAGTACGAGGGGATCATTACCGAGGTGCGCCAGACGCGGCGCATGGCCGGCCTTTTCGATACTTCGCATATGGGCGAATTTGTTGTTGAAGGGCCGGGGGCGGCTGCTTTTCTGCAGAAGGTTCTGACCAACGACATCTCCAAAATGAAAGACGGCCGGATCGTCTACAGCCCCGTCTGTTATCCGCAAGGCGGAACGGTGGATGATATTCTGGTCTACCGCTGCGGGCCGCAGAAATACATGCTCGTGGTCAATGCGGCCAATGCGGCAAAAGATTTTGCCTGGCTTTCTGAAAAGGTGGGGGAGGGGGTAACTCTAAGCGACCTCTCGCCCGAGACGGCCCTTGTGGCCATCCAGGGACCCAACAGCCTGGCTGTGCTGAAGGCCCTGACGCAGGCCCCGCTGGATCAGCTGCGCTACTATCATTTTATTTCCGAAGTCGAACTGTCCGGAATAAAGTGCATGGTCTCGCGAACAGGCTATACCGGGGAAGACGGTTTTGAGGTCTTCTGCTCACCGGACAGGGCGGAAAAACTCTGGGATGAGCTGCTGGAAGCGGGCAGGGTGCGCGATCTGGGTCTGACGCCGGCGGGGTTGGGGGCGCGTGACGTGCTGCGCCTCGAGGCCTCGTTGCCCCTATACGGGCACGAGCTGAGCGAGTCCATCTCCCCGCTGGAGGCGGGCCTGGATCGGTTTGTTTCCTTTGACAAGGGCGATTTTACCGGCCGCGAGGCCCTGCTGCGGCAGAAAGAGGCAGGCCGGGCCAGGCGGCTGGGCGGCCTGACCCTGCTGGATCGGGGTGTGATCAGGGAGGGCTACCGTGTTTTCGCCGCCGGCAAGGAGATCGGCGTCGTCAGCAGCGGTACCTATTCCCCCACGCTGAACAAATCCATCGGGATGGCCTTTTTTTCGCCCGGAGAGGGAGCACCGGGAAGCGAGGCCGAGGTCGTGATCCGGGATAAGCCGCATCGCGCCCGGATTGTGAAATTACCATTTTACAGGAGGGGATCGTCATGACATGGGAAGTGAAGGCAGGATTGAAATACAGCCGCACCCACGAGTGGGTTCTTCTCGAAGGAGATACTGCCACGGTGGGGATTACCGACTATGCTCAGGATATGCTCAAGGATGTTGTTTACGTGGAGCTGCCCGAAATAGGGCGGCAGGCGCGGGTTGGAGAGAGCCTGGCGGTGCTCGAATCGGTCAAGGCCGTATCCGACCTTTACGCACCGGTGGACGGCGAGGTGGTGGAGATAAATGAGGCGCTCCAGGACCGGCCGGAGCTGTTGAATGAGGATCCCTTTGGCGATGCCTGGGTGGTCAAGATCAAGGTGGCTTCCGGTTATGCGAACCCCGAACTGCTGGAAGGGGAAGCCTATGCCGCCTTCATGAAGGAGGAGGCAGAAAAATGAGCGGCGGCAGCCATTACCTGCCTCTTACAGCTGCAGAGCGGCGAGAGATGCTGGCCGCCATCGGTGCCGCCTCGGCTGATGAACTCTACAGCGCCCTTCCCGGGGAGATCCGCCTGCGGGAGGATCTGAAACTGCCGCCCCCTCTCTCCGAGATGGAGGCGCTGGCCCACCTGGGCGATCTGGCGGCCAGGAACAATCATTTGCGGGAATACCCCTCTTTTCTGGGAGCGGGCGTGTACGATCACTTCATCCCCAGCGTGGTGTCGCACCTCACGGGGCGGAGCGAGTTCTATACCGCCTATACCCCCTACCAGGCCGAGATGAGCCAGGGGGTGCTGCAGTCCATCTTCGAGTACCAGACCCTGATCTGCCGTCTCACCGGAATGGGTGCGGCCAATGCCTCCCTCTATGACGGAGCTTCGGCCCTGGCCGAGGCCGCGGTGGCGGCCTGCGCGGCGACGCGGCGCAACAAAGTGCTCGTTTCCCGCTCGGTGAACCCGCATTACCGCCGCGTTCTGCAGAGCTACCTGGAAGTGCGCGACCTGCAGATGCTGGAGCTGCCCCTGCACGAAGGGGCCACGGACAATGCGCGGCTCGAGGATCTGCTTGATGACGACACCGCGGCGCTGCTGCTGCAACAGCCCAACTTCTTCGGTTTGCTCGAGGAGATGGATGCTGCCGCTGCGCTGGCCCGCCGGCACGGTGCCCTGCTGGTGCTCTCAGCCGATCCCATTTCACTGGCCCTCTGCCGGGCCCCGGCGGAATACGGCGCCGATATCGTTACCGGCGAGGGCCAGAGCCTGGGCGGCGCCCCCTCCTTTGGCGGTCCCCTGCTCGGCTTCTTTGCCGCCAAAAAGGAGCTGATCCGGCGGATCCCCGGGCGCATTGCGGGTGAAACCGTGGATGGTGAGGGCCGGCGAGGCTTTGTGCTGACCCTGCAGACGCGCGAGCAGCACATTCGCCGGGGGAGGGCCATCTCCAATGTCTGCTCCAACCAGGCTCTGAATGCCCTTGCCGCAGCGGTCTACCTGGCGGCCATGGGGCCGGCGGGTTTGCGCGAAGTGGCGGAGCTCTCCCTGCAGAAGGCGGCCTACGCCAGGGAGAGAATTACCGCGCTTGAGGGTTTTGCACAGGCTTTCCCCGGAG
>JAPXLS010000086.1:0-9193 GCA_033809435.1 Bacillota bacterium | reverse complement strand
CCTGATGGGCTGTGGTTTAGAGACCATAATGCATCAAGCTGTAGTTTTGCAGAGATCTCGAGCGGGGGAAGGGGATAATATGACTCTGACTGATCTTTACGGGCGCAGGCATGATTATTTACGGATCTCGGTAACGGACCGCTGCAACCTGCGCTGTCTTTACTGCATGGGCCCGGAAGGGGTAAAAACTATACCACACAACCGTATCCTGACCTATGAGGAGATTCTCGAGGTTGTCAAAGCCGGCGCCGCCCTGGGTGTAACCAGGGTCCGCCTCACCGGGGGGGAACCGCTGGTGCGCAAAGGGCTGCCCTGCCTGGTGGAAAAAATATCGCAAGTGCCGGGGATCACCGATCTGGCCATGACCACGAACGGGATCCTGCTGCCCGATCTCGCCCGGCCCCTGAAGGAGGCGGGACTGCGGCGGGTGAATATCAGTCTCGACTCCCTCAAGCCCGCCGTGTACCGCCGGATCACCAGGTGCGGCGAGCTAGAACATGCCCTGGCCGGAATCGAGGCCGCCCTGGAAGAGGGGCTGAAGCCCGTTAAAATAAACGTTGTCCTGATGAGGGGAATCAATCACCGGGAAGTGCCCGCTTTTCTGAAACTGTCCCTGGAAAAAGAACTGCATCTGCGTTTCATCGAATACATGCCCATCGGGGCGCAGGGAGACGAACGTCACAATTACTACCTGCCCGTAAGCTATGTGGAGGAACAGGCGGCGGCCATGGGGCTGACGCTTACACCCACCGAATCCGTTGCCGGGGTGGGACCGGCGGAGAATTTCACTCTGCCCGGGGGCAAGGGCACGATCGGGCTGATCCATGCCATCAGCCGCTATTTCTGCAGTACCTGCAACCGGCTGCGCCTCACCGCTGAAGGATATCTCAAGAGCTGTCTCTACTGGCAGGAGGAACATTCGGTCCGCCCGGCCCTGGGAAATCCGGCGGCAATGCAGGAGCTGCTGCAAAAGGTAGTCCGGCTTAAACCGGAAAAGCATTGCATGAGCGCCAAAAAGGGAGCGGGCCCGCTGGAGATGCATGCAATGCGGGGGATGTCAAAAACTGGTGGATAGTATGTTGGAAAAGAGGTGATGGGCTTGCCGCCGGTAATCATAAATATCGTTTCCGCCCGATCCGGGACAGGGAAAACCACCGTTCTGGAAAAGCTGCTGCCGGAGCTGTCTGCAAGGGGACTGAGAGTGGCTGCGTTGAAAAGCGAGGTGCATCACTATAACCTCGATATCCCGGGCAAAGACACCTGGCGTTTTGCACAGGCCGGTGCGGAGGTGGTGGGGATGACCACCCCGGAAAAATATATTCTTATCGGCAGCGCTCCCTGCGGCGGCTCCGCCGCCGTTGCGGCAAAGCTTCAAGATTTCGATCTGATCCTTTTCGAGGGGGGCAAGAAGGACCCCTATCCCAAGATCGAGGTGGTCCGCAGCGCTGTAAACAGAAAGCCGCTGCTTCCCGAAGGTGTCATCGCCCTGGTCAGCGACATGGCGGAGCTGGATCTGCCCCATCCGCTGCCCCTTTTCAGTCTCGATGACACCGCAGGCCTGGCCGATTTTATGTATAAGAAATTTTTTGAAAGCGCCGGGATGGAAGGAGAGCTGACCCACTTCGACACTGCAGGGCGTCCCAGGATGGTCGATGTTTCGGATAAAGACAGCACCCACCGGGAGGCTTATGCCGCAGGAGAAGTGGTAATGGCCCCCTCAACCCTGGCCCGGATCAAAGCAGGCGCCATGAAAAAAGGCGATGTTCTGGCCGTAGCCCAGGTGGCTGCAATCATGGCGGTCAAGGATACGGGGCGGATCATCCCCATGGCTCATCCGTTGAATATCACGGGTGTGGATGTAGATTTTAGTCTTGATGAAGCGGAGAGCAAAATCAGGATCGGGGTCAAGGTGAAGCTGAAGGGCCGGACAGGAGTGGAAATGGAGGCGCTCACCGGCGTCAGCGCCGCCGCCCTGACCATCTATGATATGTGCAAAGCTGTCGATAAAAACATGTCCATACAGAATATCATGTTGCTGGAGAAAAAGGGGGGACGGTCCGGCCGCTATTGCCGGGAACAACAGAATGGGTGAAATTATTGCTGTCTGCATCAGCGCCGATAAAGGTGAACGCAAAAAGAATGTGGGGGCGGGGCTCCTGGTCAAGGGCAGCGGGCTGGAAGGAGACGGCCACGCCGGTTTCGCCCACCGCCAGGTGAGCCTGCTGGCCATGGAGAGCATCGAAAAGATGCGCGCAAAGGGCCTTGATGTGGGCCCGGGTGATTTTGCCGAAAACCTGACCACCCGCCGCATTGACCTGGTCAGTCTGCCCGTCGGCAGGCGCCTGCAGGCCGGTCCGGAGGCAATTCTGAGGGTGACCCAGATCGGGAAAGTCTGCCATCAGCGCTGCGCCATCTATGAACAGGCCGGCGACTGCATCATGCCCCGTGAAGGTATCTTTACCGAGGTGCTGAAGGGCGGCCCGATCAAATCGGGGGACAGCCTGCAGCAGCTCCCCGGCTACCGCTTTGCCCTGATCATTGTCAGCGATAAGGGCGCCGCCGGGGAGCGCGAGGACAGAAGCGGCCCCCTGCTGGGCGAGCTGCTGCTGCCCTGGGGAGATATCGAACACAGTACAATTGTGCCCGATGAACGCACCACGCTTTCGGCCGAGCTGCGACGCATGGCCGCGGAAGGGATGGATGCCGTCTTCACCTCGGGCGGCACCGGACTCTCGCCGCGCGATATCACCCCCGAGGCCACCCTGGAGGTGACCGACAGGCTGGTGCCGGGCATTGCCGAGGCGATGCGCCGCGAGACCTATTCCGCCACCCCCCGGGCCATGCTCTCCCGCGCCGTGGCCGGGATCAGCGGGCGGACGCTCATCATCAACCTTCCGGGCAGCCCCAAGGCGGTACGGGAATGCTTCGCCGTCCTCGAACCGGTGCTGGGCCATGCCCTGGAAACGCTCACCGGCCGCGGCGGCGAATGCGGCGCTGAATAGAGCGGCCCTGGCTCCCCCACCTCTGTCCCCATTCCTGAATCAGCGGGTTACAGCCAGGTGAACCAATTTGCCTCTTCCCTCTATCAGTATCCGCTCCATGATCGCTCCCGCCCTATCCTTCCGCCTCTTTGCTACCGCTCCGAACAGATCCTTGTGAGCGGACAATGAACTGCCCGTGTAATCTCCCGACCCGAAATAGATGCGGATCAGATTTATACAGGCCGGCTCAAAGGATTTAAAGATCATGGCGTAAACCACATTGCCCGATGTAATGGTGATGCGGTGGTGAAAATTGTAATTGAACTTTACATGGGCTTCGATATCCCTCTCCTTTTCCACGGCACCTATGCGCGCCTGCAGAAAATGAAGATCTTTATCTTTCCTTTTCTCCGCTGCGCATCTGGCGCTTTCAACCTCGATTAAGAACCTCGTATCCATCATGCTGTCAAAAAGCCGGGGGCTCAACTTTCCATGGTTGTTGCTCATGATGGATCCCAGAATCGAGGGAGTCCCTTCACTTTTGTAGTCCTCGATGACGGCTCTCCGCCTGGGGATGATCCTGACAAAACCCTTCGAGGCCAGTTCCAGTATTCCGGAATTAACGATGCTCCGGCTGACCCCCATCAAGCCGGCCAGGTCGCGTTCGGGAGGCAGCCTCTGGCCGGGTTTGAGCTGCCCGGATATTATTTTAGCCTCGATCTCTTTTACAAACAGCTCCTTGAGGCTACTGTAATTCAACCTTGTAAAACCGCCGTCCGTCTTTCCACTTTCGGCCATGGTCCCGCCTGACCCCCGTTACTGGACTTTCCTTCGTGGCACCACCAGTTCAAGATTTCCCAGGGGGAAAGCGTTCCTCCCTGGCAATCAAGGCGGCATAGGCCAGGGCGGCATGCAGGTCCTCTTTCTCTAAAGAGGGATAGCTGGCTAAAACTTCAGTGTAGCTCATTCCCTCCGCCAGGTTATCAAGAATTACATAAACGGGTATCCTGGTGCCCCTGATACAAGCCCTACCGTGGCAAATACTCTGATCGATTGTAATTTTATTTATTAGGTTCATTTGACAAACTCCTATCGGTAAGTTTTATTATTTGGGAGGGCATTTATAACCTTTAGACCTCTCAATGCATCCCGCGTCAAACTGCTCTTTCCGCCAAACAGAGGCATGTTAGCAATGAATTCCTTGCCCAGTATTTTCTCTTCTACCCGCCTCAACTCCCTTTTTACCTCCTGATCAATCTCCACCAGAGCAGGAGACGGTTCCTTTGCAGCCAGGTAATGTGCGCGGACTGATTCCTTGTTTGCCCTTACCGCCCGCATACTGGCCATATTGCCGGCGCCTGTAACGCTCCAGGCCATGGGGCGGCTGCTTGGTCCCCACTTTCTGATGCGGCGTAATGCCAAACTTTTCATCCACCAAATACTTGTACTCCTTGCTGTCGCGGTGGCGGTAGTAACGTCTTTTGAATTCAACCGCACCAAAGGGTGTTAAAACTACCTTGCGGTCGTTTTTACGCACAACCTCCCAGCGGCGGTGAACACCCAGATCGGCGGACAGACGGTTGGCGTTGGGATAGCTGCCTGATTGGATGTACCGGTGAATAATCAAACAGCGGTACATTTGGGGCCGCCTTGGTGTTATCAGTTTCGGAGCCACCGCCTTCACCTTCCGTTCAATGTTCCAGCCGGTATTGACTTCAAGCAGCCCATTTGATAAGATAATCCACTATTGTAAATTATTCTACAATAACGGTGAATTACCTTCTTTTGAAGCGCCCGGTTGAATTATGGAGTGGTTTTCAGCGCGGTAATGGGGAAAGGCGTTCAGCAGGATAATGGTGCAGGTTTCGGCGTGGCATTTTGGAAAGGCTCTGGTGGGGAAAGAGATTGTCAGTTTCATCGACTGTTAACTTGGCGCCCGGAGCAGCGACCGGGCACAAATGTTCCCGGATCAAGTCAGGGAGCAGACATGGATATTATTTGTTTGCAGAAGCGCAGGCAGACGTTACAATACAGCATGCGGGAATGGCACCGCGTCGTTACTCCTTGAGGGCGCTGAGGATGGAGCGAAGTCTTTCGCGGTAGCCGGCGTTTTCGATAACCGAGCCGGTGACCACTATATCCGCGCCGGCCTGACGGATCCGGCGGGCATCGATGGCGGTGCGAATACCTCCGCCGACGATGAGGGGGATCGAGAGCTCACGTTTAACTGCACGGATCATCCCGGCCGGAACAGGCTGGGCCGCTCCGTTGCCGGCTTCGAGATAAACGTATTCCATACCCATGAATTCGGCAGTCAAAGCATAACCGATGGCCTGCCAGAAGTTGTCGCGGGCAACCAGATCTGCCTCGGCAAGCTCACCGATCTTCATCCCCGGTTCCACGATAATGTAACCGACGGGTATGGTTTCCACGCCAAGGCGTTTCAATACCGGGGCGATGCAGGCATGGGTTAAACTGATAAAACCGGCTTTGCGGGAATTCAAAGTGCTCAGGAACATCAAGGCATCAAGGTTGAGGCTGACGGATTCAGTCCCTGCCGGTAAAAATATCGCAGGAATGGTGGTTTTTTCCTTGACGGCCGCCGCAGTTTCCATGAGGACACGCTGACCGGTGGGCGAGGAGCTGCCGATAAGCACCAGATCGCTCCCCACCTCTTGTGCGGTCCGGGCCAGGCGGCCCGCCGCTTCGGGGAGCTGCCTGGAGGGATCGATAAGCGTGATGTGAACCGCGCCCTGGCTTAATTTGTTTTTCAGATATTCCTTAACTTTCATATTTTTCAGACCCTGCCGAATCAAAAGTTTTCTTGCCCTCAAGATCATTATAATTCAGATGTATCCTTTTGACAACAACTAAGAATTACCACATGAAGAAGGCACCGCTTGCCCGAACAGGGATGCTACCTGGCCCTGTACAATGCTTCTTCTTCGGCATAATCGACCAATCTCCTGCCCCGCAGCACTTCCAAATGTTGTAACAGCATCCTTCCTTCAAAATAGCGGTAGACAGCCGCAGGCTCCCGGTGGCGTCCGTAAATAGGCTTCAGATCGATGAGCTGTTCCAGTGTCATCGCCTCCCGTCGGAGCAGGCTGTAAACAAGTTCGTGGCGTTCTTCAATGACCGCTCCGTATTTTTCGAGTTTCCCATCAATATCCTCCCGTACCGGAGGACTGTGGCTGGTAACCAGCAGCGAGGGATTCAGGGAACGGAGCTTCTGCACGGATTCCTGAAAATGCTCCAGGTTTGACGCGCTGTTGCCGTACCAGGGACCAAAGGCCGAGAGATCGATGTCGGCGGTAAAGATAAGGCCGTACTCCTCCACCAGGAAGGCACAATGCCCGGGGGTATGGCCGGGCGTATGGACAACTCTCAGGGTAAGGCCGCCCCCCAGATCGGCCCTGTCCCCCTCATCATGCTCTCCGGTAAGGGGAACAGCGGTAAACCCCTTCTGGTTGAAAGTTTCCCAGTATGATCCGCCGGACCCATCCAGCCCGGTGAGGCGGTGAAAGCCCTCGGCCGAAGCGACTCCCGGAGCATCCTGGGGATGGATGGAGAAGGAAGCCCCGACAAACAGGTCGTTCGCTCTGACATGATCGCGGTGATAGTGGCTCAAATAGACATGATCCACCTTTCCGGCAAGCTGCAGCAAGCCCCGTCCGGCCCCGGTATCGATGAGTACAGGGCGCTCACCTGCCAGGTAGAGCGAATGCGCAAAGGGAAAACGGCCTTTGTTTTCAGCATAAATGATCCAGACACCCGGCCTTATTTCTTCCATATATATTCGCAACCTCTTTTGTTTATGTTTTTTCGCAGTGTTTTGCGGAGTAGATCAAGATCGGGATTGTAAATACTTTTTACCACATTCTTCCGGACAAAAATGAATGAAACCTCACTGACGGGAAGACCCGCTATCTCTGCCAGGGCCGCAGCATAGACAGAGCCCTGCCACCTGTACCTGTCCCAGCGCCGCTCCAGCTCGGCCTCGCTGCCGGCGTCTGTTTTGTAGTCGACAATGACCAGCCCCTCCGACTCGTGGAATAGGAGGTCAACGATGCCTTCGATGAGAAGCCCTTCAAATTTATAGGCAAAGGGCAGCTCCCGGTATAGATATTTTGAACGGCGGGCCCGGAGCAGCAGCGGGTGTTCCAGGGTGACCCGCACGAGGCCGGTGAGCTCTTCCTCCCTGCCGATCTCCCATTGGACCGCCGCCCGGGCTACCTCCAGAGCAATCCCCTCGGGGGAAGGGCGGCGCAGATCGATCCGTTCCATGATCTGGTGAAAGGCGGAGCCAAAGGCGGTCCCATCACCGGACAGGGCGGAAGCAGGGTCAGCAAAGACAGGGGCCCGGGCGGGCTCCATTGTAAGTTCCCCGGCCAGGGCGCCGGTGCTGATAAAGGGTCCGGGCGCTGCAGCGGAGGCAACGATCTCTTTCAGTTCTTCACTCCAGCGGCGGCGCTGCGCAATGAGTCCATCCAGCAAGGCGCTGTCATCGCCACCCTGCTGATCACCTGCGGGGCCGGCGGCGGTCTGTGATCCACGGCTCACCAACCCCGCCTGCAGCGAAAGGGAACCGGACCAGAGATCGGCGTTCTCTTCCTCCGCCCGTTCGAGGTGCGACCAGAATCCGCCTGTACCCTTTTTGCAAAATCGCGGCAAAACCAGATAGTCCCTGGCCCGGGTAGCCGCCACGTAGAATAGCCGGATCTGTTCGGCCTCGAGGCGCAGCGCCTCTCGCTTCTCCGCCTCCTCCACCCCCGTTCCGGCCAGCTCACCCAGCTTGATGTAATAATAACCCTTGCTCCGGTCAGCCATAAACCTGGTTACCCCTCTGCTCTGCCCGCCCATGTTCACCAGGCAAACCAGGGGGAACTCCAGGCCCTTGGACTTGTGGATCGTCAGAAGCTGGACCGAGTCACTGCCGGGATCGTGAATCAGCGATTCCGCCTCTTCACGCCCCTCCTCGGCCACGCGGTTCAACCAGCCGGCATAGCCTTTCAGGGTGAGGGGCCGCTCCATTTCGAGGGCGCGAATCATCTGCAGAGCCTTGCGCAGATTGCCCGCTGCCTGGCGGCCCTGCGGCCCCAGGGAGGCCCTCTGCCAGAACCATGTTTTCTCCAGGAGTCCCTCCACCAGCAGGGCAATGGAGAGCTCCTGCTGCTGCTCATGAGCCCTGCGGAGCAGCGAGAAGGCCTGCTGAAGCCGGGGGAATTCTGTCCCGGCATCGGCAAAGAAGCTTAACTTGCCGCCGCTTTCGATATATTGAAAGAGCATCTCGTCAGGGATGCCGGCCCAGTAGCGCAGCACCGCCACCAGGGCCACCCGGTCATAGGGATTGCTTATGGCGGCAAGCAAATTCTTTAGAAAAGCGATCTCCTCGCGCAGATAGAAATGGCGCCCTCCTTCCAGGCGGTAGGGGATCTTCTGACGGCGCAATGCTTCTTCAAAATGATATATCCCCGTGGTGGCGGGAAACAGAAGGGCAATATCTCCATACTTCAGGGGGCGGGAGTCCCCCCCCCCGGCGGGCAGCCTCCATTTTCCTGCGGCGCCCTGGATGAACTCCGCCACCGCTTCAGCTTCGGCGGCCCGTATTTCATCGGCCCTTGCTTCGTCAAGGGACCCGGAAGGGTTCAGCAGAATTACCGAGGGCTTGAGATGGGGCGGCCGAAAAGCACTGAGGGGCTGATAAGCGGGCTGGTAGCTGCCCTGCTCCTCTATGAGAATGCTGAAAACGGCGTTGACCCATTCGATCAGCTCCGGAAGGGTGCGGAAATTTTGCCTGATGGCAAGGGCATCACCGTATTGGAGCATGATCTGCCGGGCGGCCTGATAAATTTCAATATCGGCCCGCCGGAAACGATAGATGGACTGCTTCGGATCCCCCACCAGGAAAAGCTTTCCTTCCTTCAGAACAGCCTCTTGCCAGGAACCGGCGCGGGGCTCCTTTTCCGCCAGAAGAAAGAGGATGTCTACCTGCAGAGGGTCTGTATCCTGAAATTCATCCACCAGGAGATAGCGAAACCGCCGCTGAAAATAACCGCGCACTTCCCTGGAATCGCGGAGCAGATCACGGGCCCGCAGCAGCAGATCCTGGAAATCAAGTGCTCCGGCTTCCTCCTTGGCCCGCTCCACTGCGGCAAGGTAGCCACCGCACCAGTGGACCATCTCTGCTGTCAGCTGCCCCCGCAGCGATT
>JAPXLS010000085.1:0-9327 GCA_033809435.1 Bacillota bacterium | reverse complement strand
TGTTCGTCGGCCCACATCTCCTCAATTCTGGACAGCCTTTCCGTCGTTTCAAACAGCTGAACCTTGAGGCTCTCTTTATCCCGGTAGAGCTGTTCCAGACGGCGGGCATAGAGCAGGTGGATGAGCATTCCGCCGGCGAGCAGCGCCAGAATAAAAACTCCTGTTATCCGGCGCAAGGTCAGCGCTCCCCGCCCAGCGACGCGATGATCAGATAACCGAGGTGAGCGCCCAGAAATGCGCTGCCCATGATCAGCAGCTGCCGGAGCAGTCCGGCAAATTGCTTGCCGAAAAAACCGGCTTCGAAACTTTTGATCACCCCGAAAGTACCCCCCAGGGCGGCGACAAGGGCCCAGATTTTCAGCTCCCCGGAAAGCTCCAGCATGGTTTTCAGCGGCGGCCGGCGCATCAAAAAAGCGCCCAGCGAACCTGCCAGACTGCCGCCCAGGTTTACTCCCAGGGCCACGCAGAAGGTCAAAAGAGCGGTAACAAAAAAGCGATCCGCCTTCATCGGTGATCATCCCTTCAGCAAATTAATATGCCGGTGAAAGGAAATAGTTGCCGGGAAGTAGAAATAAGGCATGAAGCCCAAAGCAACTGGAGTGTGAAAATTGTCGAACCAAAACTTTGTTCATCTGCACTGCCATACTGAATACAGCCTTCTCGACGGCGCGGCCCGCATCAAAGAACTGGTCCGGCGGGCTGCGGATCTAAAAATGCCGGCAGTGGCCATCACCGACCATGGGTCCATGTTTGGTGTGGTCGATTTTTACAGGGAGGCCCTCAAAGCTGGCGTCAAGCCGATTATCGGGTGCGAGGTTTACGTGGCCCCGCGTTCACGCTTTCAGAAAGAACCAAAACTGGACGACCATCAATATCATCTCGTTTTACTGGCGGAAAACCAGGCCGGATACCGCAACCTGATGCGGATTGTCTCTGCCGGTTACCTCGAGGGATTCTATTACAAGCCCCGCGTTGACCGCGAGCTGCTTGCCGAAAATGCCGGCGGGCTCATCGCCCTGAGCGGCTGCCTGGGCGGAGAGATCCCCGCACTGCTGGTGCGGGGCGAGAGGGAAGCCGCCGCCGGGATCGCCGGAGAGTACCGGGACATATTCGGTCCGGACAATTTTTATCTTGAACTCCAGGATCACCGCCTTCCGGAGCAGCCCAGCGTAAACCGGGAACTCTGCAGCATTGCCGGACGCACCGGCATCGGACTGGTGGCCACAAATGATGTCCATTACCTGCAGCGCGGGGATGCCGCCGTCCATGATGTCCTGCTCTGCATCCAGACGGCCAAGACCGTTCATGATACCGACCGCATGAAGTTCGAGACGGATGAATTCTATTTCAAGAGCGCCCCCGAGATGGCGGCGCTCTTCGGAGAACATCCCGCAGCCATTCAAAATACACTGCGTATTGCGGAGCGCTGCGGTGTTCATTTTGAATTTGACCGCCTTTTTCTTCCCGCCTATGAAGTGCCGGGCGGGCGGGAGCCCGCCGCATACCTGGAGGAGCTCTGCCGCAAGGGCCTCCGGGAGCGCTATTCGGAAATAACGGAGCAGCTGGAGCGGCGGCTGGCCTATGAGCTGAAGATCATCAACCAGATGGGATATGCAGACTACTTTCTCATTGTCTGGGATTTTATAAGATATGCCCGCAGCGACGGCGTACTCGTCGGGCCGGGCCGGGGCTCTGCCGCCGGCAGCCTGGTGGCCTACTGCCTGCGGATCACCGACATCGATCCCATGGGCAATGTCCTGCTTTTTGAGCGCTTTCTTAACCCGGAGCGGATCTCCATGCCCGACATCGATATCGATTTTGCCGACGACAAGCGCGATCGCATCCTGAGCTACGTTGCCGGCAAGTACGGCGCCGAGAGGGTGGCCCAGATCATCACATTCGGGACCATGGCCGCCAGGGGAGCGGTGCGGGATGTGGGCCGGGCGCTGGCCTTCCCGTACGGCGAGGTGGACCGGGTGGCCAAGATGATCCCCAACGAGATCGGGATGACCATCAGCCGGGCCCTGGAACAGAGCCGGGAGCTGAAGGAAATTTATCATGAAGAGGAGCGCTACCGCCGGCTGCTGGACACATCCAGGGCGGTGGAGGGGCTGCCCCGCCACGCTTCCACCCATGCCGCCGGTGTGGTTATCTCCAGGGAGCCGCTGGTGAATCATGTCCCCCTGCTGAAGACAAATGATCAGACCGTGGTGACCCAGTTCCCCATGGGAACTCTGGAGCAGCTGGGCCTGCTGAAAATGGATTTTCTGGGCCTGAAGACGCTGACCGTTATTGAAGAAACCCTGGCCCACGTGCGCCGCCGCCAGGGCCGTGAAATCGTTCTGGAGAAAATCCCCCTGGATGATGAAGGCACGTACCGGCTGCTTTCACAGGGAGAGACCACCGGTGTGTTTCAGCTGGAAAGCGAGGGGATGCGCAGTGTGCTTCGCGAGCTTGTCCCCAACAAATTTGCCGATATCGTGGCCGTTGTCGCCCTGTACCGGCCCGGGCCCATGGAGCAGATCCCCGTCTTTATCAACAGCAAACACGGCCGCGAGCCCATTCATTATCCCCATCCCGTGCTGGAATCCATTCTGAAGGAGACGTACGGCGTCATTGTCTACCAGGAACAGATCATGGAAATCGCCGCCACCATGGCCGGTTTTTCCCTGGCCCAGGCCGACCTGCTGCGGCGGGCCATCGGCAAGAAGAAGAAGCAAATTCTCGATGAGCAGCAGGAGATTTTTGTCCGGGGCTGCCTGGAAAAGGGCTACCCCCGGAAGCTGGCCCGCGAGGTCTATGACCTTATCCTGAAATTTGCCTCCTACGGTTTCAACAAGTCCCATGCCGCTGCATACGCCCTTATTGCCTACCAGACCGCCTACCTGAAAGCCAATTATCCCGTTGAATTCATGGCGGCGCTCATGACCGGCTACTGCGGCAACAGCGACAAGGTGGCTCTCTATATTGAAGACTGCCGGCGGCAGGATATCGAAGTGTTGCCTCCCGATATCAATGAAAGCGAGATCAACTTTACCGTTGTCAGTGACAGGCGCATCCGCTTCGGGCTGGCCGCAGTGAAAAATGTGGGAGCGGGAGCAATCGAATCAATCCTTGAAGCCCGCCTGGATAAGCCCTTTGTATCGATGCGCGATTATACGGCTCGCGTGGACGGGCGCCTCTGCAACCGCAAGGCCGTGGAGAGCCTGATCAAGTGCGGTGCCTTTGATCGCCTTGGGGGACACCGGGCCCAGTACCTGGCCTGCATGGAAGAGAGTATCGCCGGGGGGCAGGTCATGCAGCGGGAACGGCAGAACGGACAGATGACCATGTTTGCGCTCATGGACCGGGAGAGCAAGGAGGAGCTTATCCGGGACCGCCTGCCCGATATTGAAGAGTTTTCGGACAAGGAGAGGCTGGCCCTGGAGAAAGAGATCCTCGGTTTCTACATTTCCGGACATCCTCTCGAGGAGTACCGCCCCCTGCTGGAGCGGATGCCCGGACTGACCCCCTGCGCCTCCCTGAAGGAGCCGGGGGATCAAGGTATTGCCAGGGTGGCGGGAATCGTTACCGGCGCCCGCTTTATCTACACGAAAAAAGGAAGGCCCATGGCCTTTGTCAGGCTGGAGGACCTGAGCGGCAGCGTGGAGGTCATCGTTTTCAGCGATCTTTGTGAAAAATGCGGAGGTATGTTCCAGGAGGACAGCCTTCTTCTGGTAAAGGGAAAGATAGATCTGAAAGAGGACGAAGAGGCCAAGCTCATAGCCGAATCGGCGGTACCGCTGCCCAGGGAGACGAAACAGCTTTTTCTAAAAATTACGGAGAGCGCGGATCGGGCTGTCCTGGCAAAGCTGCGTAAAATACTGCGTTCCTCCAAAGGAAAGCTGCCGGTTTACCTTTATTTCGAGAGAGAGAAGAAGACGCTTCTGCTTGATGAAAATTACCGGGCTTCCGGGGAGAGAGTTTTTCTGGCGCAGCTGGAACAGCTGCTGGGACCGGATACTGTCAGGCTGAAAGAGTTGAAACCGGGACTGTAGAACACTCTAGCAAAGGGGGGATGGGCATGCCAAAAATCGCGGTCCTGACCAGCGGCGGAGATGCTCCGGGAATGAATGCGGCGATCAGGGCAGTTGTGCGCACCGGGATCTATCATGGAATCGAGATGTACGGCGTGGAGAGGGGTCTGAGCGGGCTGTGCAGCGGAGCGGTAATGAAAAGCTTTACCCTCGGCTCCGTGGCCGGGATAATCCACCGCGGGGGGACCATTCTGCACACCGCGCGGGCACCGGAATTCAACGACAGGGCCGTTCAAGAGAAAACGGTGCGCCATCTCCGGGAAGCGGGAATCGGGGGAGTGGTGATCATCGGCGGCGGCGGGTCTTTCCGCGGAGCGCAGGCGCTTCAGGATCTGGGGGTAAAAACGGTGGGCATTCCGGCGACCATCGACAACGATATTCACGGCACCGACAGCGCCATCGGCTTTGACACGGCTGTAAATACCATTCTTGATGCCGTCAACAGGCTGCGCGATACGGCCACCTCGCACGAGCGCATATTCATTGTCGAGGTAATGGGCCGGGAGAGCGGATTTATCGCCCTGGCGGCCGGTATTGCCGGCGGAGCCGAGGCGGTGATCATTCCCGAGATCGAAACGGATCTGGATCAGATCTGCGGGCGCCTGTTGAAGGGCGTTGCCCGCAAAAAAACACATAGCCTGATCCTGGTGGCCGAGGGAGCGGCCAGCGCCTATCGAATTGGTGAACAGGTGCATGAGAGGACGGGTCTGGAGACGCGGGTCACTGTTCTGGGCCATATCCAGCGTGGCGGCAGCCCCTCGGCGGCGGACCGGCTTCTGGGCAGCCGCATGGGTGCCGCTGCCGTGGAGCTGCTGCGGCGCGATTGCAGCGGAGTGATGACTGCTCTCAGCAACAGCAAAATTGTTCCCGTGCCCCTGTTGAACACATTTACCGGGAAGAAAATATTATCCAGGGATCTGTATGAGCTGTCGCTTGTCCTGGCTCTCTAGCAGCGATTGCGCCTGCGGCGTCCCGATTCTGAAGGAGGTGGCCTGATCCTGATGCGGCGCACCAAAATAGTCTGTACCATCGGTCCCGCTTCTGAAGATCCCGGGGTGCTGGCCGCCCTGGTTGAAGCGGGAATGGATGTGGCGCGGCTGAATCTGTCGCATGGAAAGGGCGAAGAGCACTGGCGCAGATTTTCCGCCGTATGCGATGTAAGCCGCCGTCTGGATAGAATAGTGGCCCTTCTCGTTGATACCCGCGGCCCTGAAGTGCGGATCGGCCCCCTGCGCAGCGGGGGGATCCTCCTGAAGGAAGGAGCGGCGCTTATCCTGACCACCACTCCCGGTGCGGGTGATGAGGGGAAAGTTTCCATCACCTACCCCGGGCTGCCGCAGGATCTCAGCGCAGGAAAACTGATCTTGATCGACGACGGCATGATCACGCTCCAGGTGGAGGGGATTCGAGGCGGGGATATTTTTTGCCGGGTGCTTCACGGCGGCATTCTGAAGAGCAACAAGGGGCTCAACCTGCCCGGGACTGTGATCAAGCTGCCCGCTCTGGGTGAAGCAGACCGCGCCGATCTCAGGATAGCCCTGGAGATGGGGGCGCACTTCGTGGCGGCCTCCTTTTCCCGCCATTGCGAAGATATACTGGAGCTGCGCCGTTTCCTGGAGCAGGAGCACAGCGAGGCGAAAATTATCGCCAAGATCGAGAATGACAGCGGCCTGGAGAATTTTGATAAGATCCTGGAGGTTGCCGACGGGGTGATGGTGGCGCGGGGTGATCTGGGGGTGGAGATCCCTGCCGAGGAGGTGCCGCTGCTGCAAAAGAAGATCATTCGCATGTGCAACAGGGCGGGAAAGCCGGTAATAACCGCCACCCAGATGCTCGAAAGCATGGTCAGCCAGCCCCGCCCGACCAGGGCCGAGGCCAGCGATGTGGCCAATGCCATTTTTGACGGCACCGATGCGGTAATGCTTTCCGGTGAAACCGCCGTGGGCGCCTACCCCGTTGAAGCGGTGAAGACGATAGCCCGGATCAGCAGCCGGGCCGAAGAGGCGCTTCTGTCTGAAAAATTACCGGCCCGCGCGGGGTCTGCAGCGGAAAAAAATATTACCGATGCCATCAGCTATGCCGGATGTAGCGTATCGGAGGATCTGGAAGCGGCGGCGATCATCACCCCCACGGAATCGGGACACACGGCCAGGATGGTCTCGAAGCACAGGCCGCGGGCCCCGATCATAGCGGTGGCACCGCGTTACGGAGTCGCTGCCGGGCTCAAACTGACCTGGGGGGTTACCCCGGTGCTCTGCCCTCCCGCGGAAACAACGGACGAAATGTTTTTCAATGCCATCGGCGCCTCGAAAAGGGCGGGATTGATCAAGGAAGGCGATCTCGTGGTGATCACCGCAGGTGTGCCGGTAGGTGTTTCCGGGACAACGAACCTGCTGCGGGTGGAGACAGTGGGTGAAATCGTGTTGAAAGGGACGGGGATCGGGAAAAAGGCGGTATTCGGCAAAGCGGTGGTAATCAGGGATCCTGCGGAGCTGGAGGCCGTGGAAAGGGGTCAGATCATCATCGCCAGATCAACGGACAGTTCCTTTTTACCGGCCCTGGAGAGAGCGGCGGCAGTGATTACCGAGGAAGGCGGTCTGACCTCGCACGGCGCCATCCTGGCCCTGCACCTGGGCAAACCGGCCCTTGTGGGAGCGGAGGAGGCGACGCGGCTGATCCGCTCCGGTGATCCCATCACCGTGGACAGCACCAGGGGACTGGTTTACCGGGGAAAGGCCAGTGTGCTCTAGTTGAATTGTAAAGCCGGAAAAACCGGCCCGGGGGGGGTATGGCCATGCGCAGGAGTGAAACAAAACTGAGGGTCCGGTACAAGGAAACCGATGCCATGGGCATCGCCTACTATGCCAACTATTTTGTCTGGTTCGAGATCGGCAGGACCGAGTGGCTGCGCGCCCTGGGGCTGACCTATCGCGATCTGGAAAAAAGCGGACTGTTCCTTCCGGCAATCAAGGCCTCCTGCGAGTACCGCTTCCCGGCGCGCTATGATGATGAACTGGTGATCACCACTCTCTTTGAAAGTATGCATGCTGCCAGAATCTCATTTTTGTACGAAGTGCACTGTGCCGGCCGCCTGCTGGCTCACGGAGGCACGGAGCATGCTTTTGTCAACGAGGAGGGGCGGCCCGTGGCCCTGCGCAAAAAAAATCCCTTCCTCTGGAAAAAGCTCGGCCAGGTGCTGGAGAGCCGTTCCGGCAGTTAACGGGAATGGCTCAAGTCCAGATGGTGGATCACCAGGCCGCTCGGCAGCTTGGGATAAAAGCATGTTGATTTCTGGGGCATATTTTCGCCCCGCAGGGCCCTGGCGGTGACCGAGGCCAGGGGTGTGGGGTTCAGGATGAAAGCGGCCTGCGCCCCTCCGGTCAGAACTGCATCCCGCACATCATCGATGTCGATGGAAAAATCCAGGTGGCTCTCCGGCGCGGCCTCGCCGAGGATGGGATCCAGCATAAGGCGCTTCAAGAGGGCGACATCAAGCTCGCCGAAGGTTCCATCCGTTTTTAGCCTGAGCAGCGCTGCTCCCTCCGGCAGAAGCAAACCCATTGCCGGCGCCTCTTTCCCCCTGGAGGCAATTTCCGAAGAATAAATCTCCATATCCAGTGCTTGCAGGTTTCCCCGCTTCTCTACATGGAAATTGCGCTCCACCCGGGCACGCAGCTCTGCAAGCTGTTCCTGCGACAGCCCGTCCAGAAGACGGTGGAAGGGCAGAATCACCAGGCCCGGATCCTCCAGCGGTACCAGGACGGCCAGAACATAGCCGCTGCCGGCATGGGCCCCTGCGCCCTTTTCGCGCCCATACTGCAGGGCCGTGTCATAGCGGTGATGGCCGTCGGCAATAAAAACCTGCTGCTTTGCCAACAACTGTGCCGCCGCCTCCAGAAAGCCCTGCTCCTTTACCGCCCAGAGGGTATGGCTCTCACCCTTGTGGTCGACAAAGTCGTACAGGGGCCTTTCCCGCTGCGGACGGCTGCACAGCTTCCCGAATCTTCTTTGGGGATCGCCAAAAAGCCCGAATAGGGGGCTGAAATTGGCCCGGCAGCTGCGCAGCAGCTCCAGGCGGTCTCTTTTTGGTGCGGCCAGCGTATCCTCATGGGGCAGAACAACCCGACTCGAATAGGGCTCCAGCTTCAGGGCGGCGATAATACCGGTCCGCCGGTAGGTGCGCCCCCGGAGGGTGAAACCCTGCCGGTAAAGGTAAAAAGAGCGCTCTTCTTCCAGGACCAGCACTTTCTCCTCCAGCAGGTGCCCCATTTCCGCCGCCGCCCGCGTATATCGATTGTTGCCTTCCCTGTCTTCAGGAAAGCGCTTTCCGTATTCCAGGCGAACGAGGTTGTAGGGGCTTCTGCGGTAAAGCTGCTCCTGCTCCACCGCGGTGATCATGTCATAGGGCGGGACGATTATATCCGAAAGATCCCGATTTTTGATTACCTTCTCGCTGAAACGCACTCCCCGGAATGGAACGATCACCGCCAACTGCATTTCCCCCTTTTTCCATGAATAATGCCATCTTAATACATCCCATGCCGGTGTGCAAGCCTCCGCCCGCTCACATTTTACTCACATCTGTATATATCAAGGATGTATATCACAGGATGGTACCCCTGATATATACGGGTAAGAGGGATCCTTTCGCCTTGAATAGCCCCGGCCCGGTTTGGTCAGAATAGGCTATGATTTTTGCTTGGGGATGGAGGATGGAAAATGCGGGTGGGAATTCCACGGGCGCTTTCCTATTACTATTACCTTCCTTTTTACAAAACCTTTCTGGAGGAGCTGGGCTGCGAGACGCTCCTTTCCAGCCCCACCACGGCGGGGACGCTGGAGCGGCTCTCCATTTGTCCTACTGATGAACCCTGCGTCTCGGTCAAGCTGGCTTTTCCCCATTGCCTGGAGCTGCTGGAGCGGGGAGCGGACCGTCTGTTTGTGCCCACCCTGGTGAGCAAGGATCGCTACAGTTTTTACTGCCCCAAGCATATCGGCCTTCCGGCCATGCTGCGCAGCGGCCTGGATTTGAGCCCCGACCGGATCATCTCCCCCCGGATCAACTGGCGTGAAAACACCAGGGATACCTACAGATCCTTCCTGGAGGCGGGCCGCAGGCTGGGGCGGAGCAGCTCCGCAGCAAGGCGGGCTTTTGATAAAGCGATTCATGCGCAAAAAGAATTTACCCGCCTTACTGTGGAGCGGCAGCTGAGCACGCCGGAGGCCTATGAAGAATTTGCCGGGGTAAGGC
>JAPXLS010000084.1:0-9374 GCA_033809435.1 Bacillota bacterium | reverse complement strand
AGCAGCTCCCACAGGCGGCCCGGGTTGGCCAGGTAAGCCTGCTCCCGGCGGCCGTCTATGTCGGCCTCGACAACGAAGCGATTTACCCGTCTGACCAGGCGCCCGCTGACCTTGGGGAATGTAAAGGGATATCTGAGCATGCTCCAAGTATCCCTGACCTTGCTCCGCCCGTCAATCCCCCCAAAGGGCCATTCTCCTCGGTGTCACAGGTTTTGCCCTTGAACCGGCCGGAAAGATTTACTATAGTGTAAGGGGAGAAAGCCCGGCCTGCCGGAATGCCCCGGATCTTTCCAGGAAAATATGAGAAGGGTGTAGATTCATTGACGGCATCAAAAATTGCTTATGTTCTCGATTTCGACGGCACTGTGACGGAAAAGGATATCACTTCGGCTCTGGCCCGTCATTACGGTAAAGAACGCTACCTGGAATGCAGCGCCGCTTACAGGCGAGGCGAATTTGGAATGAAAGAATGGCTGGAGCGCATGTCCGCTTGCTTGCCGCCGCAGCGGGGGGAGCTGCTGGAGTTCGCCGCAGACAGGGCCGCCCTGCGTCCGGGGTTTAAAGAGTTCCTGGAATTTGCCCGTTCCAGGGACCGTCCCGTTTATATTGCCAGCGACGGCTTCGGCATATATATAGAGCCCATACTTGAAATGCACCGCTGCAGGGAGCAGATAGCCGGTATTTTCCGCAACCGGACCCTCCCCGGCGGCGGCCGCCTCAGGACGCTGACGCCCCATGCTCATGCGAGCTGCCCTGTTTGCGGCAATTGCAAGGCGGCCCATGTGATCGGGCTTCAGAAGGAGGGCCGGCTGGTGATCTACGTGGGGGACGGCAGCAATGATCGCTTCGCCGCGGCCTATGCCGACGGAGTCTTCGCTCGCGACAACCTGGCCCGGTCCTGCACCGGCGCGGGGATTCCTTTCCGCCGGTGGGATGATTATTACGAGCTGATCAACCGCGATAACAGCATGGGCAGGCGCCATGACCGCATCTTCTGTGACCCTGCAGGTGCGGGCCACAACGGCGGAGAGCCGGTTTTTTTATCACCTGAAATCAGGAGTGATGCAGATGAAAAAGACAGTATCCGGTGTAGTGATTGAATGTATCCGGGGCAATATCGTGGAGCAGCCCGATCTTGACGCCATCGTCAATGCCGCCAATGCGCAGCTGAGAACCGGCGGCGGCGTGGCCGGGGCCATCCACCGGGCCGCCGGACCCGGATTGGAGGCAGAATGCCGCTCCATGGCCCCCATCAAGCCCGGTGAGGCGGTGATCAGCGGCGGGCACAACCTGCCCAACAGCCATGTGATCCACTGCCTGGGGCCCGTGTACGGCCGGGACAGGCCCGAGGCGGAACTGCTGGCCCGCTGCTACCGCAATGCGCTGCGGCTGGCTGACGAGAACGGACTCTCCTCCATTGGCTTTCCGGCCATCTCCACCGGCATATTCGGTTATCCCGTGGAAGAGGCTGCGGCGGTGGCCTGCAGCGCCATTGCCGGGACTGCGCCCTCGCTCAAGCATGTGCAAACCGTTCGCTTTGTCCTTTTCAGCGAAAAAGATCTGGCTGTACACCGGGAAGCGCTCGGCAAGCTGCTCCCGGAAAATAAGTGAACGTACGGCAGGCGAAGGAAGATGTGCTTCAGGCGGGGCGGCGGCTGATCGAGTCCGGGCTTATCGTTCGCACCTGGGGCAATGTGAGCGCCCGGCTCGATGGTGACCGGTTTGTGATCACGCCCAGCGGCAGGGCTTACGAGGCCCTGACTCCTGCTGAGATAGTTGAGGTAAATATTGCCGACGGCAGCCATGACCGCGGGATAGAGCCCTCCTCCGAAAAGGGTATTCACGCCGCAGTTTACAGCCGGCGGCCCGGGATCGGCTTTATTATTCATACCCATCAGATATTCGCTTCCGTGGTCAGCGCGCTCCATCGCGACATAGAGGTGACCGATCCCGAAGCCGTCTCACTAACAGGCGGCTCCCGGGTGCCATGCGCCGCATATGGCCTCCCCGGTACATGCAGGCTAAGAAAAAACATTGTTGTTGCATTGAGGCGTTCGGAAGGCAGGGCCTTCCTGATGGCCAATCACGGGGCGCTCTGTCTGGGGGCAAACAGTGACGAAGCTTTCAGCACAGCTGCCGGGCTGGAGCAGATCTGCGCTGATTACATCATGCGCCGTTATCTGCATCTGAGCGGGAGGAAAAAGGGAGATTGGGATGAACTGAGGGCCTACTACCTGGCGGAGCTGTCGCCGCAGGCTCCCCTGGCGGGGAAATCTGCAGGGAGGCCGCTTTACAGCAGCGAGAGGCGGGGAGACCATTTTGTACTTTATCCCGAAGCAGGCGCCGGCGGGTTTTTTCCGGGAAGCGAAAATGGTTCGCTGAAGATCAGCCTGCAAAGTGCTTCGAAGGGGGCCGCTGTACCGCCGGAGGCTGAAATCCACCGCCTGATTTACCGGAGGTTCGGGGGTATCGGGGCCGTCATTCATGCCCTTTCGCCCGATATCCTCACCCTTTCACGGAGGGGACAGACCGTTTACCCGCTGCTTGATGACTTTGCACAGATAGTCGGCGTCAGCGCCCGGACTGCGGCGGATAGCCCCTTGCCTGCAGCTGCCGCGGTCATTGCCGGAAAACTGCGGGGCCGCTATGCCGTCATGATTGAAGGCAATGGTGCTCTCTGCTGCGGTCCCACGAAAAACGATGCCGCTGCGGCGGCTCAGGTTCTTGACAAGGGCTGCCGGGCCCTTATCGGCACCGCTCTCTTCGGCGGTGCCCCTCCGCTGGGCCCGGCCAAAACCCTGTGGATGCGTCATATCTATATGACCAGGTATGCCCGCAAAGCCGCCGAATAGCAGATTGCTGATCCAATCCTCAGACCATATTTTTGATAATCTCTTCACCGCTGCCGGGCAGCAGGTGGAGGGGGGGGATCTCTCCCAGCACGTAGCCGCCCGGCTCAAGGCGCATGGAGGCGCGGGCAGCCGCCACCATGATCTGGGCGGTGGCCGCAGGATTGGTCAGCTTCATCCTCAATTCAAGCAGCTGGTTCCTGGCAGAACCGGAGCTACCGCGGCGCGTTATGCAAACTGCGTGGCTTGTGACCTTGAACTGTGCAATATTGTCCATGCTCATCACCTGCGCTCTTTCACCCCTGAAGTAGGGATCGCTTCTGATCCGGGCGGCAACCTTCTCGAAATCAGCCCCTTCTTCGAGCACCACGTAAATGTCCCGCCGGTGCCGCCCGTAGCCCAGGGGCAGCGTCAGCGACAGGGCATCCTTCACCCCCGGAATTGATCTAGCCGCTGCACCGTGGCCCATGCTCATGCCCGGGCCGAAGTCCGTGTAGGTAATTCCCACCGGAGCGATGGCCGTAAAAAGCATCCGGATGATGGAGTCGCTTCCCGGATCCCATCCGGCGCCGGTTATTGCCACCCCTCTGTTTTCCCTTGCGCAGGTTCCCAGGTTATTTCTCAAAGTGAGCATTGCTTCACCGTGAATGTCATAGCCGTCCACCGTGTTGAACCCTTTTTGCAGGTACAGGGGCGCCGCAGCAGGGATGAGCCGCGAAGGAAGGGCCAGGATGACCACATCGACGGACCCCAGCTCTTCCACGCGGGTGACCTCTGGAATGCCCACCGCGCTTCCATCAGCCACGCGCCTGACCACACCGGCCGGCTCCATGTCGGGGGCCTGCCTGATGCACTCAACTGCCTCACGGCCCACATTGCCATAGCCGACCACGCACACCCTGATTTTTTTCATGGATGCTCATTCCTCTCCGCAAGCCTTCTTCCCTGCGCTTCCTGATCTATTCAATATGCGCGGCGGGCCGCGGAGATGAAAATTATTATGCAGCGGCGGGGATGCGGCGTGTCAGGACCGGCAAGAATCCCGTGAGAAGGAAAAGAAAGCGAGGTTGTTGAATTACACCATGAAATCAACCATCAGATCTTTTGCACCGGGAGAATACATTTATGATAGATTATAAAAGCCAGGTTGGAGAACTGATCGGGCAGTATCGTGAAAAAATCTGGGATCCCCTTCCGGGGCCCTTCAGGGCCAGGGTCGGGGAGGGGCTTGAAGAGCTGGAGGAACTGATCATGGAAGCGCGGGCGCCGCGGATTGCCGTAGTCGGCAGAAGGGGGGCAGGCAAATCAAGCCTGATCAACGCCATCTTCAATGCAGAGATGGCGGCGGTGGGTGCGGTGAAAAGCACCACCGGACGCGGGAGATGGTACGAGTATGCCGGGGAGCAGGGAAAACTGGACATTCTGGATACCAGGGGGCTGGGGGAAGGCTCCGGGCCTGCCGAGGCCTTTTCCGCTCCCGATGCACTGAGGGAGATCGCCGCTTCGGTTGCCCAAAAATGTCCTGATGTCATCCTTTTTTTATGCAAGGCAAAGGAAGTGGACGCTCGGATCGATGAAGATCTGCAAAACCTTTCAGAAATTCTCAGGCTTATCGAGAAAACGGGTGGGTACCGTGCGCCCGTGGTCGGTGTGGTGACCCAGGTTGACGAATTGGATCCGGTAGAGATCCTGCCCCCCTACGAGCATGAAATCAAAATGAATAATATTCGGGAAGCAGGCGGTCGCCTGCAGGAAAAACTGAGCCTCCTGGCCGGTGAGAGGGTCGCCGTGATCCCCACGAGCGCGTACATGCGCTTTGAGGAAAGCCGGGTGGTTTCGAACCGGTGCTGGAATGTTGATTGCCTGGTGGAGTTTCTTACCGAAAAGTTGCCCCGCAGCGCCCAGCTGGAACTGGTCCGTATCTCCCGGATCAAGGCTGTTCAGCGGAAGCTGGCCCGGAGGATAACCGCTGCCGCGGTGACCCTGGCCGGAGCGGCAGGGGCGCAGCCCATTCCCGTGGCCGATATGCCGGTGATTACCGGGATTCAGGTGGGAATGATCATTGGAATCGGCTACATCTGCGGTCGGCGGCTTGATGGCAGGGGTGTAAAGGAGTTCATGGGCGCCCTGGGCCTGAATGTGGGGGCCGCCTTTGTCCTGCGTGAAATTGCCCGGTCGCTGGTGAAGCTTTTTCCCGGGGGCGGCAATTTTATCTCGGGTACAATCGCCGCAGGCGCTACCTGGGCCATGGGCCAGGCCGCCACGGCCTATTTCGTGGAGGGGCGCAAGATGAGGGAAGTGAAAAAAATATATCGCCTGAAAAGGAAGAAAGCGCGAGAGGGCCTGCCCGAGGGGATCCTGCCCCTTCAGGGGCTTGACAGCGAATGCAGATAAGGGCGGCCCATCCCGAAAAAACGGGGAAATGTGGGGGTCCGAAATGGGAGGTCCCGTGCTTCTCTTTATGAGGCGCCGGCCGCGGGCCGGCTTGATGGTGAGATGCCGGAGCGCTGTAAAGAGGGAGGAAGGCAGATATGGCCGGATCGGGTGAGCGGTTGACCAGGGTGGGATGGAGCGCCCTGCTTACTCCCCTGCGGATGATCACGATTTCTGCCTGCTTCTTTTTCATTTCGGCGGGAAGGCTGGATCTTTTCCGGGGTTGGATTTATTACCTCTCGGCACTGGCGCTTTCTTTGTGCGGCAATCTTTTTCTTTTTTACCGGTCGCCGGGGCTGTTGAATGAAAGGGGCCGCATGGGAGAGGGAACGGAGAGCAGCGACAGGAACCTGCTGCTCCTTCTTTTTATCGCCAATCTTGTTGCCCTGCCCGTAATATCGGGTCTTGACAGCGGCCGCTTTGGCTGGACCCCAATCCCCGCCGCCTGGATATATCCCGGTCTTTTTCTCCAGCTTATCTGTGCAGCACTGGTGCTCTGGGCCATGCTGGAGAATCCTTTTTTCGAGGGGACCATGCGCCTGCAGAAGGAGCGCGGGCAGTATGCCGTGAGCAGGGGTCCGTACAGCTATATCCGCCATCCCGGGTATCTGGGCATGGCTCTGAATACGCTACCGCTGCCCTTGATTTCGGGTTCCCGGGCGGCGCTGCTGCCGGCCTTTTTGGCAATAGTGCTCATCGTGATCCGCACCCATCTCGAGGATAAGCTGCTGCTTGGGCAGCTGCCCGGATACAGTGACTATGCCCGCAAGGTCAGGTTCAGGCTGCTGCCCCATCTCTGGTAAGCAGCTTTGACCGGCAGGGTATTGGATCAAAGCCCTTTTTTAAAGTGCGCGGCTACCTCTTTCAGTATTTGAAAGGAGCGCTCCACGGTGGCCTCCCGATCCGCATTGATCAGGCAGCAGCGGGATGGGGCAAACCAGGCCTGCCCGAGGATCTGCTCCCGGGTTATGCCGCCCGCTTCCAGGTGCGACCAGAGCCCCTCTATCCTTCCAATCATCGACTCCAGATCTTCCTGAAGAAATTCTTCCGTCAGAGTGGGAGTGATCCCCCAGGAGATAATGGCTCCCCGGTTCAGGAAGGCACCGATTTCATCCCGGTAGCGTGAAAAGATGTAGCCGTGGGAGAGAACATCCAGGGAAAGAACATCAAGATCCAGATTGAGCAGGAAGGACCAGTCGGGGTTGCCGCAGAGGTGCACTCCTCTGGGGCCGGGAAAATTGTCCAGGAAAAGGCGGTAATCGGCCAAGGCCCTCTCGCTGGTGTAACCGGTGTAGGACATGAACAGCATCTCCAGGCCCGGCTCGTCGACCCAGACAAAGGGCCGGGGATGTATCTTCAGCAGATCATTGTACTGGGCCTGCAGTTTGCGGGCAAAGAAATCAAAGATAATCTCCCGCACCTCATCATAGTAGATCATGGGGCGTCTCTCATGGTCCTGTATCTTCATGCCGAAGCTGACGGGGCCGATGCTCTGGCCGCGGATGTAGGGGTAGGCGGCAAGATCTTTTTGCATAAATTTGTGGTAAACAGCGCTGTAGCCGGGCGAAAGCCTGAAATAGGCTTCATCCTCCCAGTGAAGCAGGTACTCCTCCAGCTCCAGGTGAAACTGCTCCAGGGAAAAGTGAATATCGCGCTGCTCGAGGTCCAGCGTGATCCCCGGAAAATGCTCCGACGCCTGCGCATACATATCTTCAAAAAAACTGACACCGGGAAGCTGCGGCCAGAAAGGAATATCGAGAGAAAGAGAGAGCTGCAGCGCCCTTTCCACATCAACGTGGGGCAGAATGCCCATGGCGGTGGTCATGCAATTCCCCACCAGCCACGGGGACGGAGGCTTTGGCTGGTCAGGCATTGGCGATCACCCATCTTCCCAGGCCTGTTAAGCGGGCTATCTGTCGAACCGATGTCCCTTCAAGGTCTTTCAATTTCCGCAGAATTTGATCACGCTCCCCCGGTTGCATCTTTGCCAGGCTAGATATGGGGACTCCGTTCAACAGTTTCTCAATCAAGGAGAGAAGCTCGCTATCCGACAGTTTAATCACACTTTCCAGGTCCAGACATCTATCGTTATTTGGGGTATTTATAAATCTTATCAGTTCTTCCTGCCCGCCTATCAGGGAAAGGCTAAAAGCAGTATCCGCCAGGGCAGTGTCCCCCTGAATAGTTCTTGCATAAGAGCTGTAGCTGCTCCATCGATATTCGCTGCAGTGCTGTACTATTTTTGCTTTAACGGGGTTTTGATGAATGTATCGCAAAACAGTCAGAAAATAAGAATCGTCAGATACAGCCTCGCTGTGAAAACGCCCCTGAAACAGATGGCCAACCCGTTCATATTTACGGTTAAACCAGTAGACATAGGCAGATCCAATGCGCCTCACGGTGTCCCCCACAGATTCCCCCAGTTCTTGAAGGAGTATATGGATATGGTTGTGCATCAGACAATAAGCATGAATGATGAAAGGAGCCATTTTTTTAATTTTGCCCAGGATTTCCAGATATCGCAAATGATCTTTATTCTCATAAAATACCGGTTCCCTGTTGATGCCTCTGATCATGACATGATAAACACCCGAGGCGCTTTTTACCCTAGCCCGCCTGGCCAACGGTATCCCCCTCCCAAAGGGAATTTATCCGGTGATATCGCCCAGATATTAGTTCCCTGCCGGGGAGTATTTTACCTTTAATAAATGAGAAGGTTTGAAAAATATATAATGATGGAATTTAACCTGCGGGATTGGATGCTGACCCGGAAAACCATGCTCCCATGATTGGATCTGGCAGGGCGGACCAGCCAAAGCCTCCGTCCCCGTGGCCGGGCGGACCAGCCAAAGCCTCCGTCCCCGTGGCCGAGCAGCGGTCGGTCAGGCCAAAAGCAGCCGGTCGTTTTCCAGGCGGGTACCACTGCGGCTCTCGAAGTATTTGACCAGCCGCTCCACCGTCATCTCCGTCCTTTCCTTTCCGGCAAGATCGAGGATGATTCTTCCCTCGTGCATCATGATCGTCCGGCTGCCGTATTCAAGGGCGGCCTTCATGTTGTGAGTGATCATGATCGCAGTCAGTTTGCCTTCGGTGACAAATTTATTCGTCAGGGCGAGCACTTTTTTGGCGATGGCCGGGTCGAGCGAGGCGGTATGCTCATCGAGCAGCAGAAGCTTTGGCCGGGCCAGGGTGGCCATGAGCAGGGTCAGCGCCTGCCTCTGCCCTCCGGAGAGCAGTTTGACTTTCTGGTTGATCCTCCCTTCCAGCCCCAGCTCCAGCAGGGCCAGGCGCTCCCGGAAAAGGTTCAGGTCGGATCCGGTAATGCCGGCGGTGAGCCCGTGCGTTTTTCCCTTGGCCCAGGCGATAGCCATATTTTCGGCAATGGTCATGTCAAAGGCGGTTCCCAGCAGCGGGTTCTGAAAAACGCGGCCCATCATTCGTGAACGCCTGTACTCCGGGCTGAAGGTAATATCGCTGCCGTCAAGGAAAATGCTGCCGCTGTCAATGTCGTGAACTCCAGAAATGCAGTTGATCAGCGTTGATTTGCCGGCTCCATTGCCGCCGATGACGGTGATAAATTCCCCTTTTGCAAGAGAGAGACTGAGTTCTTGGAGGGCCCTCTTTTCATTGACACTGCCCCGATCAAATGTTTTGTTGACAGAATCAATTTTTAGCATTTTACAGTGGCACCCCCTTGTTGCCGGACCTGGCGGAAATTCTTTTTTTCAGCGAGGAATACTGCTCCCTGATGGCCGGCATGGATAGTGCGGCACAGACAATTACCGCCGAGATGAGCTTGAGATCGGTGGGCGGCATGCCCAGTTCAAGAGCAAGGGCAATGACCAGCCGGTAGAGTATGGATCCCAGGACAACGGCAGCCAGCCTGCGCAGAAGGTTGGAGACGCCGAAGACAGCTTCACCGATAATCACCGAGGCCAGCCCGATGATGACCATGCCGATACCCATGCCCACATCGGCAAAGGATTGGTACTGGGCGATGAGCGCTCCCGACAGGCCCACCAGGGCGTTGGCCAGGGCCAGCCCGACAAGTTTGGTCAGGTCGGTGCTTACACCCAGCGCCCGCACCATCTG
>JAPXLS010000083.1:0-9438 GCA_033809435.1 Bacillota bacterium | reverse complement strand
CGCGGCCTGCAGGTGATGAACGCAGCCCTGGGCGGAAGCCTGGTCCAGGATCTCGGTGGAACAGGCTCCCTGCAGCACCGGCAGAAAGCCCCCCGCAGCTGTTCCTCGCACAGTGTAGAAATCCTGCCCCGAACCCGCCTGTCCCGTATTCTGGGGGTGGGCTCCATTGCCGTCAACAGCTTCCATCATCAGGCCGCGGCCCGGATAGCTCCGGGGTTGAGGAAAGCGGCCGTCGCCCCCGACGGGGTCGTTGAGGCGCTGGAATGCATCGATGACCGCTTTCTTGTAGCGGTGCAGTGGCATCCCGAATCCCTGCAGCACCCGGCGTCGGAACTTCTTTTCAGCGCTTTTGTCACAGCGGCCTCCGTCTAACTGTGATCCCGCAGCCACCATCGTTCCGAAAGCAGGGTTTTCAGCGAGCTCCAGAGCCTGCCCACGGGAAAGGGTAAAAAATTTATGATCTCCCTGTAAAGGCTGCCGGCAAAGGGAAGGGCCCCCCTTCCCGTCTCGATAATTCACCCGGCAAAACCGCTGTACGCGCTGCCCGGTTGTTCACCCTTCATCAGGGCGGCCATGTTTGCGGCGGCGGCAAGTGACTGCAGGTGGGCCACCGCTCCCAGCTTGGGGACCAGCTCTCCGGAGGGCGTTCGAATTTCTGTAATATCCCCGGCGGCAAAAATGGAGTCATCCGCTGGCAGCGCCATGGTGCGGTGATCCACCTCCAGCCAGCCGCCCCCCCCGGCCAGACCGCTTTCCCGGATAAAGGGCGGCGGCGCTGTCGGGGCATAGTAGAGCAGCAGATCAAAGGGGAAACTGTTATTTCCCGCGGTGATCGTCCTGCTGCCGGCATCGATCCCGCCCTCCCGGTACCCCGGATGGAAACGGATATTTCGTTTCAGCAGCAATTCGGCAACCGCATCGGATGCTCTTTTGCCGAACATGTCCAGGGGGGCCCGCTCCGGGGTGTACAGGGTGATGCTCACATCACGCCTGCGCTCCCGCCGGTAAAACCAGTCTTCAAGCAGCAAAGCGTACTCGTAAGGGCTGCTGGGACATTTTATCCTGGTGGAGGCGGCTACAATTGCTATTTCCGTCCCCTGGAAACGGGGCAGCACATCACGCAGCTTCCTGGCCCCGGCAAAAGTCTGCATATCCATACCCGCCCCTTCTATTTCCGGCGGATCCATCCCTTCAGGCTCCGCCCCGGCGGCGATGAGGAGCAGATCATATTCCATCTCTTCTCCGGCGGTGCAGACCTTTTTTTTGCCTCTGTCGATTTTCACCACCTTTCCGGCGATGAGCTCCACTCCATGGCGGTTCAGCAGGGAACGGCTCCTGGTGAATTGCCCCTCATCTCTTTTGCCCACGGCATAAAGCGGCAGGGCGGCTCTGTTTAACAGCCTCTCTTCCTTTTCAACAAGGATCACCCGGTGTCCGGCGCCAAGCCTTCTTTTCAGCGTACGCGCTGCCGGAGCACCGGCGCTGCCTCCGCCTACGATCACTACAGTCCCCATTGGACTCACCCCTTTACCGCATTGTTTCTATTTTCCCCCGGGCCGGGTCGTGCTATAAGGGAGAAGGCAAAAAGGCTGCTGCCGGGGATCATTCAATAAAGAATAATTGTATTGCCCGGCCCGGCATAGTATATTGGTAGCGAAGAGGCTGCCGGTCAGTGAGCCCGGGCTTTTTCCAGCAGGCCGGCAACTGTCCGGCGGGCGGGACAAGAGGCCATTTCATGAGGGATATTGACATGATGAAGCGGTTTGACAGAACCATGCAACATATTTTGGCCGGCGGCAGGGATACTGACCTGCCCCGGGAGAGACTGCGCCTCGGTTACATCGGCGGCTGGGTCAGCATACTGGGCAATGCCCTCCTGGCTTTGCTGAAATTGATCATCGGCATCAGCACCGGCAGCATCTCCATGCTGGCCAATGCAGTGCATACCGCTTCCGATATCATCACCTCGGCAGTGGTGATCATCGGCTTCAAAATATCGAACAAGGGGCCGGATCAAAAACATCCCCATGGTCATGGTCGCGTGGAATATCTGGTAGGCCTGGCAGTGGCGCTGGCTCTCATCGGCGTCGGCCTGGGATTCATCTGGGACGCGTACGGACGCCTTGCCGGGAGCAGGGCCATGGAGCCCAGCATGGCGGCGATTGTTGTGGCCCTGGCGTCGATCCTGGCAAAGGAGCTCATGTATCGCTTTGCCGCCAACATAGGAAAACTTATCGATTCGGAAGCGCTCATCGCGGATGCCTGGCACCACCGCAGCGATGCTTTTACCTCCGCCCTGGTCCTGGCGGCAGTGGGCGGCGCTTACCTGGGTATCGGCTGGATTGACCCTGCAGGCGCATTTATCGTGGCCGGTTTTATCATCTACACCGGCGGCGACATCGGACGCCGGGCCCTGGATAAACTCATTGGCGCCACCCCCTCGGCGGAGCTGCTGGGCAGCCTGGAAAGGGAGGCGCTGCAGGTGGAGGGGGTGCAGGATGTTCACGACCTGGAGGTTCATGACTACGGCATGTACAAGTCGGTGACGCTGCATGTAAAGGTTGCCGACAGCATTACCCTGCTCCGTGCCCACGAGATCACCCACGGGGTCCAGGAGAGATTGGAAGAAAAGTTCAACTGCAAAGCCATCGTGCATCCCGATCCGCTGGACGATTGATTCACCGCCCCGCCGCCCTATCCGCGCACCCTTTAAAGATCGCCGCCCTTAATGTATAATGCAGGTGTATTTTCTTTTGCATTCCATGCAATATGCAGAGGAGGCATGCAGATATGGCCGTTGATCCGGGGACGGAACGGGAGCTGGAGGTGCTTTCGGCCCTGGCCTGTCTCTACCTGGACCCCGCAGAAAAAAAGCAGATTGCCGGGCAATTGAGCGCTGTTTTCAAGGAATTGAGCAAGATCCGGGAGGTAGATACAACAGGGGTGGAGCCCACCCTTCATCCGGCTGCATCCATCATTCCTTTCCGGGAGGACCGGGTGGAGCCCTCGCTTCATGCAGACAGGGTTTTTGAAAACACGACCAACAGGAGCGGGCACTATTTCCGCGTTCCCAGCATCGCCGGGGATGAACCGGAGGAGCTTTGATCCCGGCGGGGACGGTGAACAGGTGAAAGGAGCGATCCGGTGAAACTTTACGAGATGACGGCGCTGGATTTAAGCCGGCTGCTGCAGAAGAAAGAGGTCGGCGCGGTGGAGGTAACGCGAAGTTTCATCGATCGCGCCGCCGGGGTGGAGCCGCTGGTGCGTGCTTACATTACCAGGACCTCCGGGGATGCCCTCGCTTCGGCCGGGGCGGTTGACGAAAAGAGGAGCCGCGGCGAGGCGCTGCACCCTCTGGCGGGGGTTCCCCTGGCGGTGAAAGACAACATCTGCACGGCTGGTGTACGTACCACCTGCGCCTCGCACTTTCTGGAGGACTATATTCCTCCTGAAGATGCAGCCGTGGTCCAAAAGGCCCGCGCTGCGGGAATGCCCATTCTCGGGAAGACCAACCTTGATGAATTTGCCATGGGTTCCTCCACGGAGAACTCGGCCTTTTTCCCCACCTGCAATCCCTGGGATCCGGAGCGGGTTCCCGGGGGCTCCAGCGGCGGCTCCGCCGCCGCCGTCACCTCGGCCTCGGCGCCGCTGGCCCTGGGTTCGGACACCGGGGGCTCGGTGCGGCAGCCCGCCGCTTTCTGCGGCCTGCTGGGCTTGCGTCCCACGTACGGCAGGATATCGCGTGCGGGGCTCATTGCGCTGGCCTCCTCCCTGGATCAGGTCGGGCCGCTGGCCTTGACAGCGGCCGATGCGGCCCTGCTCTTCGATCTTCTTGCCGGGCCGGATCCGGCCGATGCAACTTCTTCTCCTGAACCCGCTGCCGCCTGCCTTTCAACACTGCGGCAGGGGGTCAAGGGGCTGCGGCTGGGGCTGCTTGTGGAAAACATGCCGGCGCATTTCAGTGCGGAGATCATCGCCGCCGTTAACAGGGCCGCTGCCGCCTTTGCGGAGAACGGCGCTGTTGTGGAGGAAATATCCCTGCCGCATACCGGCAGCAGTCTGGAAGCCTACCACCTGATCTGTGCGGCAGAGGCCGCCTCCAATCTAGGGCGCTGCGACGGCCTCAGATACGGTCGTTGTGCCGGGGGAGATAATGTGACGGAAATGTACAGCCTGTCGCGGGGTGAAGGCTTCGGCCCCGAGGTCAAGCGGAGGATCCTGCTGGGGACACATATTCTGCGGGAAAGACAGTACGAGCCCTTTTATGTCCAGGCTCTGCGCCTGCGCACCCTGATCCGCCGCGACTATGAATCGGCATTCCAGCGCTTCGATCTGCTGCTGGGGGCGGTTGCCCCGACAACGGCTTTTAAACTGGGCGAGAAGTCCGGCGATCCCCTGGCCATGTACAATGCCGATATTTGCATACTCCCCGGACCGCTGGCCGGAGTGCCCGCACTATCTGTCCCATATGGATTTGATGCCGGAGGACTGCCCCTGGGGGTGCAGCTTACGGCGGCGCCTTTCAGGGAAGGGCTTCTTCTCCGGGCGGCTCACCTGTTGGAGCAGACACGCGGCCAGGGACCGCTGCGTCCGCAGATCCCGCCGTCTTCAGTAGCCGAGGAGGTATGAAAAATGGAATATGAAACTGTCATCGGTCTGGAGATCCACGTTGAGCTGCAGACCCTGTCCAAAATATTCTGCGGCTGCAGTACCGCTTTCGGAGCGGAACCGAACACGAACTGCTGCCCCGGCTGCCTGGGGCTGCCCGGTACCTTGCCCGTGCTGAATCTCCGGGCCGTGGAATACGCCGTTATGGCTGCTCTTGCCCTGAATTGCCGGGTGCAGGAGAGGAGCGTCTTTGCCAGAAAAAATTATTTTTACCCCGACCTGCCGAAAGCTTATCAGATTTCACAGGACGATGAACCGCTGGCCCGGGGCGGGTACCTGGAAATAGATTTTCCCGGAGGAAGCCGCCGGATCAACCTGGAGCGGGCCCATCTCGAGGAGGAGGCGGGCAAGCTCATTCATGCAGGTGACTCCATCCTGGACGCCGCCTACTCCCTTGTTGATTACAACCGGGCCGGGGTGCCGCTTCTGGAAATTGTCACCGCCCCCGAGCTTCGCTCGGGAAGGGAAGCCCGCTATTTTCTCGAAGAGCTGCGCACGCTGCTGCTCTATACCGGTGTCTCCGATGTCAAGATGGAAGAAGGTTCCATGCGCTGTGATGCCAATCTTTCGCTCCGCCCGGTCGGATCCACCGGATTTGGCACCCGGACGGAAGTGAAGAACTTGAACTCCTTCCGGGCGGTGGAGCAGGCTCTGAACTACGAGGCCGGGCGGCAGGCCCGGATCCTTGCCGGGGGGGACGAGGTGGTTCAGGCCACCTGCCACTGGGATGATGCTCGCAGGGTCACCGTGGTTATGCGCAAAAAGGAAGGGGCCGCCGACTATCGTTACTTTCCGGAGCCGGACCTGCCGCCGTTGATGCTGGAGCGCTCCTTTATACAAGCGATGCAGGAGCGGCTCCCCGAACTGCCTCGCCGGAGACGCAGTCGCCTGCAGGAGAGCTACGGACTTTTGCCCGAAGAGGCTCTGATAATCACCGGCACCCGCGAACTGGCGGACTTCTTCGAGGCGGCGGCGGGGAGTTACCGCGACTATCGCAACCTGGCCAACTGGGTGCAGGGGGATCTGATCTACCAGCTGCGCGAAAGCGGGAAAAAGGTGGATGAGCTTGCCCCGGCGCTGCTGGTGGAGCTGCTGGAGCTGCTGGACAGCGGTGAGATCAACCGCCCAGTGGCCAAAGAACTACTGGCGGAGACAGTGAAGAGCGGCGCCTCGCCGCGGGAGCTGGTCCGGAAACGGGGGCTGGGCAAGATATCCGGTGCGGAGACACTGGAGCCGCTGGTGGAGCAGGTTATTGCGGAAAATCCCGATGCCGCGAACAATTTCCGCAAAGGGAAGGAGAAGGCCCTGGCCTTCCTGGTGGGCAAGGTGATGGCCATGACCAGGGGTCGCGCCGATCCCCGGGAGCTGAATCGCCTCTTCCGGGAAAAAATATAGACCCCCCGGGGGTCAGGTCTTGAAAAATAACCATTTTGGACAATATCGGCTCCCTTTAGATACAGTTTTGATTTGATTTGAGTTCTGTATCCTTGTATTATAATTATTACCATGTTAATATATAATTACCATGGCCAGACCATTGCGCATTGAATTTCCCGGGGCGGTCTATCATCACATAACCACGCAGGGGAATGCCCGGTGCGATGTCTTCCGTGATGATCGAGATCGTGAAAAAATTCTTGATATCCTGGGTGAGACTATCGAGCGCTACCACTGGCTTTGTCACGCTTATTGCATGATGCCCAACCACTGCCATCTTCCTGCCGGGACCCCCGGAGCCAATCCTTCCCAGATCATGAGGCAGATCAACGGTATCTATACCCGGTATTTTAACAAGAGACATAAACAGGTGGGACACCTTTTCCAGGGCAGATATAAAGCTATTCCGGTGGTTAAGGGTAACTATCTTTCTTTGCGGAAGCATTCAATCTGGCGAAGGGCGATAGAAATGAAAAGATCTGCGATGCGCATATTAATTGCGGCTATACACTTAAGGATATTTCTGAAATGCCGGGCCTTCATTATTTTTCCGTCAGCAAGGCCATAAGGAAAATGATGGATGAAAAGTAACATTTCAAGACCTGACCCCGGAGGTGGAAAGGTGAAAAATGTAAGGTTGGCCTGTCTGGTTGTGACCTTTCTTGCATTGATGCTCTTCATTGTCTTGGGCGTTCCCGGAACGGGTGAACTGCTCTCCGGGCCCGACGAGGGTCTCTGCGCATGCGAAAGCGAGGCTTATTACAGGGGCGAGGCCCCCGGCTTTTACAGGGATACGCGTTCTCCTGCAGCTTCTGCTGAAGCTGCCGCCGTTGATGAAGCGGAGGAAGAGACGGAGGAGGGGGAGCAGGAGGGAGAGCAGGAAGACGACTCCCCGGTGAAGAAAAAAGAGACAATCGCTTCTGTTTATCCGCTGCCGGCTTCGTCCCTCTATACATATGAGCAGATGACCTCCAGGCTGCATTCGCTGAGGGACGAGCACCCGGATCTGATCAAAGTGGGCAGTGTGGGTGCTTCCGTGGAGGGGCGGGATCTGTGGTCCCTCTCCCTGGGCACTGGAGAGAGGAAGATCTTGCTGGTGGGGGGATGTCATGCCCGGGAATGGCTCACCAGCGCGCTGCTGATCAGAACAATAGAGGCCTTTGCCGGGGCTTACAGCCGAGGCGGCGCCGTGGACGGTTATCCCGTCAGACAGGTCCTGGATCAGTATACGCTGGTTTTCGTGCCCATGCAAAATCCAGACGGCGTGGTTCTGGCGCAGTACGGGCTGGCGGCCTTTCCCGAGGAAAGACATGCCGGGCTTCTTTCCATGAAGCCCGGGAAAACCGATAACTTCACCCGGTGGAAATCCAACATCCGGGGGGTGGATCTGAACCGCCAGTACTCGGCGGGATCGAACGGCTGGGCGAGTTTCAGGAATAGCGCCAGAACGCCCCGGAAGCCCTGGTACGAGGAGTACCCGGGTCCCTCCAGGGAAAGCGAACCGGAAAGCAGGGCTCTGGGGGATCTGATCCGGTGGGGCGGCTACGAGGCGGTTCTGAACTATCACTCTACAGGCAATATTTTTTACTGGTATTATTACCAGAGCGGCGCCCACAGGGAGAGGGATCTGAAGCTGCTGGGGCCCATGTCCGCCTATTCGGGCTACAAAATCGACAAGGAATATGTTACCCCGGGGTTTTCTTCTCATCTGACGGCCTGGGTGGTCCATGATCTGAAGATTCCCTGCATCACCGTGGAGATTGGGGAATTTTCAACGGGTTACCTGAATATGGGCGATTTGCAGAGAATCTGGCCCCGGACCAGGGCCCTGCCGCTGATTGCCGCCAAACATTTGCCTTCTTACCGGAGCCATTGCAATTTGATCTGTTTGGTCAATCCACAAGGCGCAGGACAGGTCAAGGGAGGCGGCAGGCATGACTTCGGTACCACCGTGAAAATCTCGGCCAAACCCGGAGAGCATTATGCTTTTGTCAGCTGGACCGAGAATGGCGTCAGCATCGGAACCGACATGGATATGCTGCTCAAGTTAACCGCCGATCGCAACCTGACGGCCAATTTCAAACCTGCCGGGTACAGCGTCTCCGTCGAAGTTGAGCCTGCGGATGGCGGCGAAGTCATGGGAAGCGGTGCCTATGCGTACGGAACCGGGTTAACCCTGCAGGCCATCCCCCATGAAGGATATGTTTTCGACTGCTGGATGGAAAACGGCTCCAGGGTTGGCGATAATGCCGAATATACTTTTACGGTACAGGGTAATCGCAGCCTGAAAGCCTGCTTCGCGATTGTGCCCGAAGAAGATGAAAATGGGGATGAGAATGGAGCTGAAAATGGAGGGGAAGATGAAGGCCAAGAAGGGACTTGATCCGGTCACCGCTGGAGCAACTGCGCCTGCTGCCGGGGGAGACGGAAGGGCTCCCCGCCACCCCTGAACAATGACTACTGCCGATCCCTGGCCAGCTCCATCCGGCGGCGGCGCTGTTCCTCGATGGATAGATCCTTGCGCAGGATCTTGCCCACCATGGATTTGGGAAGCTCGCTGCGGAATTCCACATAGCGGGGCACCTTGTACTTGACCAGCCTGGCCCTGCAGAAATCGATGATCTCCTCGGGAGTGGCCTCCGCTCCAGCCTTGAGCACCAGGAAGGCTTTGACCACCTCTCCAAAGTATTTCTCAGGTACGCCGATGCAGACTGCCTCGGCCACCTTGGGGTGTTCATAAAGCACCTCTTCCACCTCGCGGGGGAATATATTGTACCCGCCGTAAATGATCATATCCTTTTTCCGGTCAACGATGTAGAAGAATCCATCCTCATCCATCCGGGCAATATCGCCGGTATAGAGCCAGCCGTTGCGCAGGGTGCGGGCTGTTTCATCGGGTCGGTTCCAGTAGCCCTTCATCACTTGCGGCCCCTTGATGATGAGCTCGCCCTCCTCGCCGGCAGGCATCTCCTTTTCCCCGGTATCGGGATCCATAATTTTGCAGTCGGTGTTGGGAAGGGGTATGCCGATGCTGCCGGGCTTGCGCACTCCCACAAAGGGGTTGCTGTGTGTAACAGGCGATGCTTCCGAAAGCCCGTATCCCTCCAGTATGCTGGAGCCTGTTTTTAGTTCGAACTGCTCGATTACCTCCACCGGCAGCGGCGCCGCGCCGCTGACACAGATGTCGATGGAATCCAGCCCGTAATTCTGCACCTCGGGATGGTTCATCAAGGCCATGAAGGCGGTGGGCACTCCGGGAAAAATTGCCGGCTTGTACTGCTGGATCAGGTACAGGACCAGATCGGCATTGAACTGGGGCACCATGATCTGGCC
>JAPXLS010000082.1:0-9584 GCA_033809435.1 Bacillota bacterium | reverse complement strand
CTGCGCATCAGCTCTCCCCCCGTCATCGATGCCTGCCTCTACGGTATCGATATGCCCGCCTCGCCCGAGCTCATTGCCTACCGGCGCAGCATGGCGGCCATTGCCGGGGAGGTCGGCGCCGATTCACTGGGCTACCTCAGCCTGGAGGGGACGGTAGCGGCGGTGGGGCTTCCCGCGGAAGGACTTTGCCGCTCCTGTTTTACCGGATGCTATTCCCTTCGCTAGCCGGTGAAACTGCGGTGCCCGGCGCAGAGAACGCCGTGAACAGGCGGTTGGCGATAAAAATTTATGGTGCAGCAGGAATTTCAGCCGCTGTTAGGTAAATAAATCACAGTGCCGGCTGTATTTTGAATTGCTTATTGTATATTGAAGGAGGATTTGAAAGATGGAGAGATTTCTGTATGGGGTGCCTGCGGCCGCCATCATCGGTCTATTTTTCGCCCTGCTGCTCTGGTTCAAGGTGAACCGGGCCGAGGCGGGAAATGAAAAGATGCGGGAGATTGCCGGGGCCATTTACGAGGGGGCCATGACATTTCTGCGCCGTGAGTACAGCTACCTCATTGTCTTTGTTGTTGTGCTGGCCGCGGTGCTGGGAATTTTCATCAATCCTTTGACTGCGGTCTGTTTCGTGGTGGGAGCGCTCTTCTCGGCGCTGGCCGGTTATGTGGGCATGAACGTGGCCACGCGGGCCAATGTGCGCACCGCCCATGCCGCCCGCTCGGGCGTGGGGGCGGCGCTGACCATCGCCTTTTCCAGCGGCACGATCATGGGGATGATGGTTGCCGGGCTGGGGCTGCTGGGCCTGGGAGCCCTGTACCTCTGGATTCGTGATCCGGCCATCGTGAACGGCTATGCCCTGGGGGCCAGTTCCATTGCCCTCTTTGCCCGTGTGGGCGGGGGCATCTATACAAAGGCGGCCGATGTGGGCGCCGACCTGGTGGGCAAGGTGGAGGCGGGTATTCCCGAGGACGATCCCCGCAACGCCGGCGTCATTGCCGACAATGTGGGCGACAATGTGGGTGATGTGGCCGGGATGGGGGCCGACCTTTTTGAATCGTACGTGGGGGCGATGATCGCCGCCATGACGGTGGGCGTTGTCTCCAAGTACGGTTTTGCCGGGGTGCTGCTGCCGCTGCTGGTCTCTTCCGTGGGCATTCTGGCCTCGGTCTTCGCTTCATTCTTTGTCAAGGCCAGGGAAGGCGCCCGGCTGAGCTCCGTGCTGGAGCGCGGCATCATCATCAGTTCCCTGGCTGTCCTGGTTGTATCCTTCTTCATCACCAGATCGCTCCTGGGCGAGATGGGGCCCTTCTATGCCGTGGTGGCGGGGCTTGCGGCCGGGGTGGCCATAGGGTGGATCACCGAGTACTACACCTCCGATCATTTCAAGCCCGTGCAGACCATCGCCAAGTCATCGCTGACGGGTCCGGCGACCAATATCATCAGTGGGCTGGCCGTGGGCATGAAGAGCACCGTCTTCCCCGTGCTGGCCATCGTGGTGGCCATCCTGGTCTCGTACGAGTGCGCCGGGGTTTACGGTATCGCCATTGCCGCCGTGGGCATGCTATCCACTGTCAGCATGACCGTGGCCGTGGATGCTTACGGCCCCGTGGCCGACAATGCCGGAGGCATTGCCGAGATGGCCGGACTGGAGAAAGAGGTGCGCGAGATCACCGACAAGCTCGACTCGGTGGGCAATACCACCGCCGCCATCGGCAAGGGTTTTGCCATCGGTTCGGCGGCCCTGACGGCGCTGGCTCTTTTTACCGCGTACTCCCAGGTGGCCGGGCTGGATGTGATCAATATCAACAGCGCCAGGGTTATTGCCGGCCTCTTTATCGGCGGCATGCTCGTTTTCTTCTTCACATCGCGGACCATGGAGGCGGTGGGCAACGCCGCATTCTCGCTCATCGAGGAGATCCGCCGCCAGTTCAGGGAAATTCCCGGGCTGATGGAGGGGAAGGCGCGGCCGGAATATGCCCGCTGTGTAGATATCAGCACCCGTGCGGCGCTTAAAGAGATGATCATCCCCGGCCTTTCGGCAGTGATCGTGCCGCTGGCTGTCGGGCTCATCCCCTTCCTGGGGAAAGAGGCGCTGGGCGGGCTTCTGGGCGGCTCACTTGTTGTGGGCGTGCTGCAGGCCATCTACATGGCCAATGCCGGCGGCGCCTGGGATAATGCCAAGAAATATATAGAGGCGGGAGCGCACGGCGGCAAGGGCGGGGATCCCCACAAGGCCGCCGTTGTGGGCGACACCGTGGGCGATCCCTTCAAGGACACCGCCGGCCCATCGCTGAACATTCTGATCAAGTTGATGAGCATCGTGGCCCTTGTCTTCGCCCCCCTCTTCTTCTAACCGATGTAATAGTTGCCGTCGGTGCCAGGCACCGGGCGGGAGTAACTTCCAAAACGGAGCGAAAATTGCCATGCGCAAGGGGATTGACTACCGGCGAGCCGGGGTGGATATAGCAGCGGGAGAGGCTGCCGTGGAGCGGATCAAGGGGCTGGCCCGCTCCACGTTCAGGAAGGAAGTGCTCACGGATCTGGGCGGTTTTGGCGGGCTATTCGCCCTGGACCGGGAGGCCTACCGCGAACCGGTGCTGGTATCGGGATGCGACGGTGTGGGCACGAAGCTGAAGGTGGCCTTTGCAGCAGGAAAACATGATACCATCGGCGAGGACTGCGTGGCCATGTGCGTGAACGATATCCTGGCGCAGGGCGCGGAGCCGCTGTTTTTTCTTGACTACCTGGCCCTGGGGAAACTGGATCCGGAGCGGGTGGAGCAGGTGGTGGCGGGGCTGGCCCGGGGCTGTCGCCTGGCTCGCTGCGCCCTTCTGGGAGGGGAGACGGCGGAGATGCCCGGTTTCTATCCGCCCGGCGAGTATGATCTGGCCGGCTTTGCCCTGGGCGTGGTGGAAAAGGAGCGGATTGTCGACGGCAGCACCATTGTTGAAGGAGATGCCGTGATCGGGCTGGCCTCGACAGGGCTGCACAGCAACGGCTTTGCGCTGGCCCGGCAGGTGCTGCTGGAGCAGGCGGGTCTGGCGCTGGAGGATAAGCCTGCCGAACTGGGGGGGATCGCGCTCGGCGAGGAGATGCTGCGGCCGACGCGCATCTATGTGCCCGGGATACTGCCGCTGCTGCAGCGCTTCCGGATCAGGGGGGCGGCTCACATCACCGGCGGAGGGCTGGCGGGAAATGTGCGGCGGATCCTGCCGGAGGGGCTGCAGGCGGAGATCGATACTTCATCGTGGAAGGCGCCGCCTATTTTTGGCCTCATCGAAAAACTGGGTCCGGTGGAGCCCGAAGAGATGGCCCGCACCTTCAATATGGGTATTGGTTTTGTCCTGGTGGTGCCGCCGGAGGAAGCCGGGGCGATCATTGACGCGCTGGAACGGGCGGATGTGCCCGCCTTCAGGATCGGCGCCATCACCACCGGCGCCGGGCACCGAAAGAAACAATAGTTGCGTTTGGTGCCAGGCACCGGGCGGGAGTAACTTTTACTTTAAGCGGATGCGACCGGCCAGTATTTTCCTGACATAGGAGCGGCTGACCTTGAGCAGCAAAGCGATGTCCCTGATTTGCCAGTTATGGTTGTGATATAGCGCCAGGATAGTTTCCTTGCGCGCCGCAGCTGTTTCCGCGGATCTCGAAGGGGAAAAAAGTATTTCACGGGTGATCCCGAAAGGGGCCGCGATCTCATCAATGTTCTTGAGAACCTTGTCATTCAAGAGCAGAGCAACATCGGCGGGTTTTTCCTGCAGGGTGGACAGGTAGCCCGGTTGGGGCGGATTTTCGTCCCGCCTCATAAAGCGGAGGTATCCTTCCGCCGGGCTTATGCTTGCTCCCTGGCGAAACATACCGTGGATCAGGGATGTGTTCACCAGGTTGTCTTTTTTCTTTCCGGCATAGTAGGCATGGCTGCTCCAGGGGTAGTCGAGATCGCGGGTTATCTTTGCCTTTACCGGATTGAGGTGTATATATCGGAGCAGGGCCAGAAGGTAACGCTCATCCTCGCAGAGGAAGGCCCTGTACCTGTTCTGAAAAACATGTCCGGACTGCTCATGTTCGCGGTTGTAATAAGTTGCATATCCCTGCTGAAGATGGTGCATTATTTTCGAAAGGGGGGTATTTCCGACCTGGATGGTGAAATGTGCATGGTTGTTCATAATTGCGTAGATCAGAAGGTCAAAGAAGAGTTCGCGGCTGAGTTCTTTGAGCTTATCCAGGTAAAAGAGTTTGTCCTTTCTATCGGCGAAGATGGTGTGCCGGTTGTTTCCTCTGGTAATGACATGATAGATGGCGCCGGGAAAATGAATGCGTGGTTTTCTGGGCATATGGAAGCCCTCCACAGATTACATTTGCATGAATATTATCACAACTGATCTTTATGGTCAATACGAGGATGGGAATGTTAGCAGACCTGGCACTTAAGAAAACTAATAGTTGCGCCTGGTGCCTGGCACCGGAGGGGAGTAATAGTTGCGTTCGGTGCCTGGCACCGGAGGGGAGTAATAGTTGCGTGCGGTGCCTGGCACCGGAGGGGAGGCTGTGGGATGAAGCGGATAGCGGTGCTGGCCTCGGGAGAGGGGACGAATCTGCAGGCCATACTGGAGGCGGCGGACAGGGGCGAGATCAGCGGAGAGGTGGCGCTGGTGGCAAGCGACCGGGAGAAGGCGCCGGCGCTGGAGCGGGCCCGGCGCCACGGGGTGCGGGCGCTCTATCTTGATCCCCGCGCTTGCGGGAGCCGGGGGGAATATGACCGGGCGCTGGCGGCGGTGCTGCAGGAGTCGCACATAGAGCTGGTGGCGCTGGCCGGCTTCATGCGGCTGCTCTCGCCGCACCTGGTACAGGCCTTCCCCATGCGGATCATGAATATTCATCCCTCGCTGCTGCCCTCCTTCCGGGGCATGATCGGAGCGCAGCAGGCCCTTGATTACGGGGTGAAGGTAACGGGGTGCACGGTCCATTTTGTGGATGAAGGGCTTGACACGGGGCCGATTATTCTGCAGGAGGCGGTTCCGGTGCTCCAGGGCGATAATGTAGAGACGCTGCAGGCGCGGATTCATGCCCTGGAACACCGTCTATATCCCCGGGCCATCGAGCTTTTTTGCCTGGATAAGCTAAGAGTTGAAGGAAGAAGGTGTTTCATTGAGCTGGGGTAGCGATTATCGAAAGAGAGCGCTTCTTAGTGTATCGGACAAAAGCGGGATTCTGGATCTGGCCCGCCGCCTGGATGAGCTGGGCTGGGAAATCATCTCCACGGGGGGGACGGCACGCGTTCTGGGCGATGCCGGCATCCCCGTCACCGAAGCGGCGGGGGTGACCGGTTTTCCCGAGATTCTGGGGGGAAGGCTGAAAACACTGCACCCGAAAATTCACGGCGGCCTGCTGGCCCGTCCGGATCTGGAGGAGGACCGGCGCCAGCTTGCCGGACAGGATATTTTGCCCATCCAGCTCCTGGTGGTCAATCTCTATCCCTTTGCCGAGACCGTGGCCAGGCCCGGGGTCGGGCTGGAGGAGGCGGTGGAGAATATCGATATCGGCGGGCCGGCCATGATCCGTGCCGCCGCGAAGAATTTTGCCCATGTTGCCGTGGTGGTCAATCCGGCCCGCTACCGGCAGATCGCCGCGGAGCTGTCGGAACGGGGGTCCATATCCGATGAGAACAGGTACAGGCTGGCGGCGGAAGCTTTTGCCCATACGGCGCATTACGACGCCCTCATCGCCGGTTATCTCAACAGGCAGCTTCGAGGGGGAGTAAACCTTTTTCCACCCCTGCTCAGCCTGCCGCTGCAGAAGGTGATGGCCCTGCGCTACGGGGAGAATCCGCAGCAGCAGGCGGCCTTTTATGCCCTGGGCGGTGAGCAGCAGGGGCCGGCCGCGGCAAAGCAGCTGCAGGGGAAGGAGCTTTCCTTCAACAATTTGAACGATCTGCAGGCGGCCTGGGAGCTGCTGCTGGAATTTACCGGGCCCACGGCCGTGGCGGTCAAGCATACCAATCCCTGCGGGGTGGCCACGGCGGCCACGCTGGAGGAGGCCTACAGGCTGGCTTACGAGGCCGACCCCCTTTCCATTTTTGGCGGCATTGTGGCCTTGAACCGCCCGGTGGACGCGGAGACGGCCCGGGAGATGGTGAAGACATTCCTGGAAGTGGTGGCTGCTCCCTCCTTTACCATGGGTGCAATAGAGGTGTTCATGCAGAAGAAGGGGATCCGCCTGCTGGAAATGCCTTCTTCGGAGCAGGAGGGGGCAGGGGTCCTGGAGCTGAAAGCCCTTTCCGGCGGCATGCTTGTGCAAACTGCGGACCGGGAGCCGGTGGATCTTTCCGCAAGCAAGGTGGTTACGGAGAGGGCGCCCGGTGAGGAAGAGATGCGCGATCTGACCTTTGCCCAGAAAGTGGTCAAGCATGTGAAATCAAATGCCATCGTCGCGGCCAGAGGAGAGCGCACCCTGGGCGTGGGCGCAGGGCAGATGAACCGCGTGGGGGCGGCGCGCATCGCCCTGGAGCAGGCCGGCGAGAGAGCCCGCGGCGCGGTCCTCGGTTCCGACGCTTTCTTTCCCTTTCCCGATACCGTGGAGGCTGCCGCAGCGGCGGGCATAACAGCCATTGTCCAGCCCGGGGGATCGCTGAAGGACAGCGAGGCCATCGAGGCCTGCAACCGCCACGGTATCGCCATGATTTTTACGGGGCGGCGCTACTTCAAACACTGAAGCCTGTCCAAAGGGGGAAGAGAAGGGTGCGGGTACTCATCGTGGGGGGAGGGGGCCGGGAGCACACCCTGGCCTGGAAACTGGCGCAAAGTCCGCTTGCAGGCAGGCTCTACTGCGCTCCCGGCAATGCCGGCATTGCCGGGGTGGCCGAATGCGTGGATCTGCAGGCGGTTGATATTGACGGGCTGCTCGAATTTGCGCTCCGGGAGAGGATCGATCTGACGGTGGCCGGGCCGGAGGCGCCGCTGGCGGCGGGGCTGGGCGACAGGTTCCGCGAGGCGGGCCTGCGCATCTTCGGGCCCGGCAAAGACGGCGCCCGGCTGGAGTGGAGCAAGATCTGGTCAAAGGAGCGGATGCTGCGCTGGGGCATTCCCACGGCGCCTTTCGAGGCTTTTGATGATTATGAGGCGGCCCGGCGCCATCTTGAAGGGCGCTACGCCGGCAAGCCCGTGGTGATCAAGGCCGACGGCCTGGCTGCGGGGAAAGGGGTGACGGTGGCCCGCGACGGAGCCGCCGCCCTGGAGGCGCTCCGCGCCATGATGGTGGAGAAGACTTTCGGCCGGGCTGGAGAAAGGGTGCTCATCGAGGAGTGCCTGCAGGGTGAGGAACTCTCCATTCTGGCCATTACCGACGGCAGGGGGCTGGTCATGCTTCCCTCCTCCCAGGATCACAAGGCCGTGGGAGAGGGCGACAGCGGGCCGAATACCGGGGGCATGGGTGCGTACGCCCCGGCCCCGCTGCTGACGGCGGAGCTGGCCCGCCTGGTGGAGAGTGCTGTTTTCCGCCCTTTCCTGGCCGGAGCGGCGGCCGAGGGGATCGATTACCGCGGGGTCATCTATGCGGGGCTCATGGTCGGCAAGGGCCGGTTCGATGTGCTGGAATTCAATGTCCGCTTCGGCGATCCCGAGACACAGGTTCTGCTGCCGCTGCTGCGGTCAGACCTGCTGCCGCTCCTGCTGGCCGTCTCCGAGGGGCGGCTGCAGGAGGAGGCGCCCGGACTTCACATCCATTGGCGCGAGGGCGCGGCGGCCTGCGTGGTTCTCGCCTCGGGCGGCTATCCGGGGCCTTACGAAACAGGTAAGGTGATCCGGGGCCTTGATCGCGCCGCGGCTCTGTGCAGCGGTCCGGCGGAGGCGGATCAGGGGCTGTCCATATTTCATGCAGGTACCGCTTTTGATGCCGGCGGCCGCACGGTCACCGCCGGCGGCCGGGTTCTCGGCGTAACAGCCTGGGACCGCGGGCTCAAAAAGGCGCTGGAGAGCGCCTACCGGGCGGCGGAGCAGATCGAATTCGAGGGCCGCCACTACCGCCGCGACATCGGGCACCGGGCCATGCAGGGATAGAACCTGCAAAAAAACCAAATATCCGCTATCCCCAAAATGATCAATTTATGATAGAATAGTATCAACAATTGCTTCTATTGACAATTGTTCAGACTACTAATGGATCGTGCAGGAGGGAGGATCAATTTGGATCGGAATTACGCAATAACCGGAAAAAGGACAGTGGTTTATGAACCTGCCGGCGACAGAAGGCTTTTCACCAATCCCGACGCGGATGAGGCGAGGGCCTTTTTTCAGGGCAAATCCCGCGAAAAGGTGGACAAGACAACTACGGTAAAGGAAGCCGTGACCCGCCTGGTTCATGACGGCGACTATATTGCAGTGGGGGGCTTCGGCGGCACCCGCATATCCGCCGCCCTGCTGCACGAGATCGTGCGGCAGCGGAGAAAGAACCTGGGCCTCTCCGGCCATACCGCCACTCACGATTTTCAGATTCTTGCCGCGGGCCGCTGCATCAACCGCTGCGACATCGCCTATATCATCGGGCTGGAGGCGCGGGGGCTTTCCCGCCGCTCGCGGGAAGCGGTGGAAAGCGGCGAGGTGGAGGTGACGGAATGGACCAATGCAGCGCTGGCCTGGCGCTACAAGGCGGCGGCCATGGGGGTTTCATTCGTGCCCACGCGGACCATGCTGGGCACGGATACGGTCAAGCACAGCGCCGCCGTGGAGATGGAGTGCCCCTTTACGGGGAAAAAGTACCTGGCGCTGCCGGCGCTTTTCCCCGATGTGGCGTTGATCCATGTGCACCGGGCCGATGTGTACGGGAACTGCCAGATCGACGGGATCATGGTTTCGGATTATGACCTGGCCCGGGCGGCGAAACATCTGATCATCACCACGGAGCGGCTGGTACCCGAAGATGTCATCCGCCGCAAACCGGACCGCACGGTCATCCCGTACTACCTGGTAGATGCCGTTGTGGAGGTGCCCTTCGGGTCCTTTCCCGCCAATATGCCCTACGAATATTTCAGCGATGAGGAGCATATCCAGGAGTGGCTGCGCGTGGAGCAGGATCGGGAGGAGCTGGCAAGATTTCTGGAGCGGAACATCTACGGGGTGGAGGAATTCTGGGACTACATCCAGCTGAACGGCGGGCTCGGCCGGATGAACGAACTTCGCCACCAGGAAGTCCTGGTGGAAAAATAGATTTCAGGGAGGGCTGAATGAAAAATGGAATACAACCGCATGGAGCTGATGATCTGCCTGGCTTCACGTTTGCTGGAGGATAACCGCACCGTTGTCGTGGGCACAGGGGCTCCCTGCGCCGCGGCCATGCTGGCGCAGGACCTTTACGCGCCCAACCTGATGATCATGTTCGAAGCGGGGGGGCTGGGGCCGCAGCTGCCCTCCATGCCCATCTCGGTGGGCGACTCGCGGACATTCTACCGCGGCCTGGCTGCCGGAAGCATGCCCGAGATCATGGAGAACTGCCAGCGGGGCATGGTTGACTACACCTTCCTGGGCGGGGCCCAGATCGACATGTACGGCAATATCAACTCGACCATGATCGGCGATGATTACGAGAGGCCC
>JAPXLS010000081.1:0-9638 GCA_033809435.1 Bacillota bacterium | reverse complement strand
CTTCAGAATCTATATTGATGGCACAACCCTGCAAAGACTTTATTTATATAATGATGCCAATAAGTATTATATTGAAGAGGCTTATGTGGGCATTTATAAAACAAGTCGGGAAACGAGTGTCTCCATTGCTAAAGTTTATACATCAAATGGCGGAGCGTATTTGGAAAATAGCGTTACCACCTTATGGAATGCCCGCACAAAATATGTTGGCGATACCTTAGACCAGGCTGTCGCCCTGGCCCTTGACTCCAGCAGCAATCGCTATCGGGAGGGGGAATGTTTTGCCGAAGGACATATTATTTTAGGCACAGACAAGGAGAGAGGAGCGACAAAAATATATGCACTGACAATGACAGGGTGGTATGGTTTCCAGAATGATAATTTTGTCAAGGTTTCGGGAACAGGTGTTATTCCCGCGGTGGTTACTATAAGTGATCATAATGACGTTAGCATCGAATATCCCGAAGACGGCAGCTACTATGCACCTTCGATCAGAAAAATGTTTCCCTTAAAATACCACACCAGGATTTTTGACGATAAAGACAGTGATGGCAAAACATTGAAAAAGCAAGAACAGGCCTATGCCAAAGATTATCTTTCAAAAATCGGCCGCAAGGCAGAAATCGGGGATTATGGCGACTTCGAATATACATTGCTTACCGATCTGGGTGTTTCTGTTGAGGTCACCAGTAAATTGGAGGACTTTTACAAGGAGCACAGCAATTATCCATATTTCATAGGAACACAGGAGTATATCGAGAATAATTTGCGCATGGTTTATCAGATGAGTTATCGCGAAGATCAAAGGGAGATTGAATTTACCAGGTATGCCTACGACTCAAAAGAAATTTTGGAACAATTTACCTTGGATGCAACGACAGGTGATCGCATAACTTTATCTGAGGGTGCCCCCAGAGCAAATTCATAGCTGGCTTATTATGGCTGCTCCCTTCTTCCGATAAACCGTTATTATCTGCCGCCCACCCGGCCCCTTCGACAATCCTGGGCAAGCAAAACGCTTCCCCTCAGAAGCCCTTCGTAATCGCCGATCTCTTCTTTCCGGGCAACAATCATATCAATAGATACTCCTATTTTCTCGCTGAAAAACCGGTAGTATGGCTTTATTCTTTCTACCGCATTCTCTCCACCCTCGTCGATGACGATAAACAGATCAATATCGCTTAAACCCGTATGTTCCCCCCTGGCCACCGAGCCGACCAGCCTGATCTCTTTGATCTCCGGAAAGAGCAGCATGGCTTCCTCGGCTGCTTCTTGCAGCTTTTTAATTGCCTTGTCCCTGTTTAAATAAAAGGCTTTCACAGAATTTAGCGATATGATCCGCCGCATTTACAGCCTCCTGTGCCTGTTTTTCCGTAAAGTAATCCGCCGGTTTACCGGAGGGAAAGCCATTGGGATAGCGAGCCGGAATATAGTATATGTCGAGAAGTTGCCCCATTTCCCTAACTTCTGTTTCCATCACAATGTTTTCAGCCAGGATCACCATTATCTCCGTAAGAGAATGTCCCCAAATGGTTATCCCCAGATTCAGGGCCAGGCCCTTGAGAACCTTTTCAGCAGACTGCTGGGCGGTAAAACAAGCCCATTCATAGAATCCATGTACTATATCCAGCCTTGCCCGTTCCAGATCCCTTCTGCCCTGGTCGTACCAGTCCTTCCACCTGTTGATGGTTTTTCCTCCTTATCCCGTTAGATGGACAATCACAATTATAACATTATTTGCCATACCTGTCAAACAGAACAGAGGCGCCGCCGTTACGACCTTACCTGGAATAGGCTGCATTGCCGAAGGCTTCCTCCCCCGAATTGCCCAGATGACGTTGAAGGAGTATCTGTCCTGGAGAGCGAATTGCTCCCTGTCGCGCAGTGATTTAATACAACCAGCACCGGAATATCGGAGGGATCGCCTTTCAAATATGATCCCTTACTCACGTATCCAGAAACGCAACTCCGGGCACTATTTCCCGTCTTTTTAGGTAGGGAAGGATATCAAACAAAGGAGGCCTACATGGAGGACCGGGCCATAGTCAATCTTTTCTGGCAGAGGGCGGAGCAGGCCCTTACCGCCTGCGAGCGACGTTACGGCCGCTACTGCCAGACAATTGCAAGAAATATTTTGCGCAGCCCCGAGGATGCGCAGGAATGCGTCAACGAAACCTGGCTCAAAGCCTGGAACTCCATCCCGCCGACCAGGCCGGCCCGACTGAAGGCCTACCTGGGCCGGATCTGCCGCAACCTGGCGCTGGACCGCTACGCCGCGGACCGGGCCCAGAAACGGGGCAGCGGTGCAATTGAAATTGCCCTGGATGAACTGGCCGAGATCCCCCTGCCGGAAAATGCCGGAGAAGGCGAGATTACCCGGGTCCTCAACTCCTTCCTGCGCCTTGAGCCGCCCGAATTGGCAGGGATCTTTGTTAAACGCTACTGGTACCTGATGAGCGATCGTGAGATCGCCAGGGAGTTTGGCTACAGCCGGGGCAAGGTGGCCTCCATTCTCTATCGGATGCGGCAGAGGCTCAAAAAAAGGCTGGAAAGCGAGGGTTTAATGTGAGAAACATGCGTTTGTTACGGTCGATGAGCGACATCGATGAAAGCTTTATCGAACAAGCCGCGCCGAAGCGGTCAGCTGCCGGCGTTTCCCTGCTCCGGTGGGCTAAACCGCTGGCGGCATGCCTCCTTGTTGCGGTGGCGATAGCTCTGCCGTTGATATTTGACGCTTTCCCCGGCAACCCGCCGGCAGAGGTGGTCTTGCCTGATTCGCCGGAATCCACTGGCTTTACGCTGCACTTCAATCAGCTCGCGAGACGGCCGGCCGACAGCGCCAGAATTAAACTGCCCATGATGTTCAACCAGGTGCTGACGGAAGGTGAAATAAGGGCGATTTTCCCGACTCTACACCAGGCCCGCACCGTAACGGCGGCGGCCAACTTCTTCTATTATGACAGCTCCCTCTACAACATCGAGGCTCAGGTATCTTCAGGCGCCGGCCTGACCACCACAGTGCTGGTGGCTCAGGACAGGGTTGTGCTTGACTACAGCCTGGGGGAAAACGCTGTGATATCCGATGTCATGGGTACTTCCGTCACTGCCGGTTACACGGCTGATTGCCCCAACAGCGAGACCGGGAAAAGCATGATCTACCTCATCGCCGAATTCCAACTGGGCGGCATGGGCTACTACGCGGAACTGGCCGGCGATGCTTCCCGGGAAAAGGAAATGCGTCAGGAGCTGGCGGATCTCATCGGCCTGCTTGTCAGCGGCGGCGCAGTCGATAGCGGCATCCTGAATCCATCAAGACCGGAAGGGTGGCGAAGCGATCGGCTGACCCTGGAGGAAGCCCGTGCCGACGGCACATTCGGGCGCTTTATTCCCCAAACCATACCGGAAGGCTTTCTTTTTGAGAGCGCTCTCAGGACCGCTGACCAAAGCCGAAATGAGCTCTTTGTCTGCTGGCTCAAGGGGATGGGCGCCCTGCGGTGGCGGATCAGTCCATTGGGCGATAAAGGGCGGGCTCGTCTGACTTCCGTCGCAGCGACGGAAAATTACGACCTCTCCCTCTACCCCATCCCCTGGGCCGACTCGGTACCTGCCGGGCTTCGCGAGATTGTGGAAAATCCAATTTTTGAGATAGATGAACTGACGACGGAAGTGGTAAACAGGCGGGCATTGGAGATTCCAGATGCCGGCGACGAACCGGGGACCAGATTGCATTTCGGTGTCCTGTACGGCGATGTGGTGGTAGAGATCGATTCCAAAGGGGTGCCGGTGGAGATAATATACGAGGCCCTGCTCTCCTTGAAGTAGCATAACCTGGAAACAATCTTTGCTATCGCAAAGTCCAGCGCTGCCCAACTGAAAACACGATGGTGCGCCTGTAAAGGGGAGCGGCTTGTTTGCCGCCCCCCCACTTGCATTCCAGACAGACCGGCCTACCTTGACCTGCGCAGCAGTAGCCCCGCAGCTGTCACGAGTGCCCCCATTGCCAGTACACCAAAACCTCCGGAGGTGCGCGGCAGGGCTTTTGGTTCCCCCCGGCCCTATACCTCCAGTTCAAGTTCTTTCTTCTTGATCTTGGAGAGAAACAGGTAGATCAAGATACCTACAACAACCCAGATCCCGCCCAGGATCATGGCTTTAGTCGAAAGGCTGAACCAGACAATGCCCACAACAACGAAGCCAATAAGGGGCAGCACCAGGTGTTTGAAATACTGCTTTGACTTTTTTTTGTAGACAAAGTAGTAGACAACTGTAAAATTCAGGATGATGAATGCCGACAGCGCACCAAAGTTGATCAGCTCGGCCAGATCCTGAATCCCCTGGGTGAAGCCCAGCGTAATGATCAGCGAGATTGCAGCGATAAGCAGGGTGGCCACATGGGGGGTTTTGAACCTGGGATGCACCCAGGCCAGTGGCTTGGGTAGAAAACCATCCCGGGCCATGGAAAATATGATCCGGGATATGGCCGCCTGGGCCACCATGCAGTCGGCTATACCCCAGGCCAGACCGGTGGCTATGGCGCAGATCCACATGACCTTGGCCCCGCCGGCTACGGCGGCTACTTCATAGAAGGCGCTGTCGATATTGGCAAATGTAGCTGCGCCCTCCCAGGGGATAACGCAGGCCGCCAGGTAGGTCTGCACGAAAAAGAAACCGCCCACCAGCACCAGCGCCCAGATGCTCGCCCTGCCGATGGAGTCATTGCCCCCCTTGGCTTCCTCGGCCAGGGTGGAAATGCCGTCAAAGCCCAGGAATGAGAGGACACAGACGGAAACGGCACTGAGAACGATGCCGATATTAAATTTCTCGGCGTTGAATATGGGCTTGAGGGTAAAGCTGACTTCAGGTGTATTTACGATATATACAATTGCCGAGACACAGAATATGATGAAGACAATAACTTCAAAAACAAGCATGATCCAGTTCAAGCGCGAGGTAAACTGAATACCGATAATATTGATCACCGTATTGAAGGCCACAAAGAAAAGAACCCATACCCACAGCGGCACCCCCGGAATGATCGATTCCAGGGCCACGGCGGCTACAACATAGAGCAGCGCGGGGACAAGGATATAGTCGAGCAGGATGGCCCATCCGGAAACAAACCCCACCCCCTTGCCGATGGCGTGGGTGGCATAGCCGTACACGGAACCGGAAATGGGAAACTCCTCGGACATCCTCCAGTAACTGAGTGCTGTAAAGATCATCCCGATCATCCCGATCATATAGGCCAGAACAACCATACCCTCGGAGATGGACATGACCGTGCCGAAGATGCCAAAGGGAGCGATGGGCACCATGAAGATAAGGCCGTAAACCACCAGGTCCGCCACCGATAGAGTGCGTTTCAACTCCTGTTTGTAACCCAGACTTTCAAGACTGCTTTCTGCCACTTGTTCTGCCTCCTTCTATAATTGGCTTGTGCGTACAATAAAGGGTACATTTCCGATCCGGTGCGTTTCAGAAACGGACACCGGGTGCATATTTTTTGGGGAACACGAAACGGACTGTCTTTTCCGGGTCCACCACCTGGCTGATCTGGACATGGCCGACCAGGCTCATCAGCATGATGATCTCCGGATGGGTGCGGGTGGTCAGCCGCTCCGCCAGAAACCTGAACATCAACTCTGTAGCCAGAGAAATGGCCTCATCCGCAGTGGGCCTGGAAACGATCACCGCAAATTCATCCCTGTTTTCCAGGAAGGGATACTCCGGGGCCTTGCCCTTGACCACATCCAGGGTCAGATTCACCCTGGCCGGACATTCCAGGCCGGAAACGCCGATCTCGCCGTCACCCATGGTCGCATGGCAATCCCCCAGGGCAAAAAGCGCCCCGGGCGCCGCTACGGGAAAGTAGATGGTGCTTCCCTCGGTAATCATGAGGGTGTCCATATTCCCGCCATGGGGCCCCGGGGTGCCCGTGTTTACCGGTTCTCCCGCAGGGGCCACGCCGATCACCCCGATCATCTTCCTGACGGGAAGCTCCAGATCCAGGTACCTGACCACATTGTTTTGCACGGGCACAACACGGAGATGGGTCCCTTTGATCAGGTGACCCAGGGTGCCCTCATTCTCCAGGCAGCATACCGTCCCTTTCCCGTCAAGATCGATCCTGTTGATTGTCACCTTCAGCGCGTCGCCCGGTTCGGCGCCCTGCACATGGATGGGCCCTGTAGCAGGATTGATCCGGTCCCAGTCAAGCCGGTCAAAGGTATCGGAAGGGTCGCGCAGCTGATTGGCGAAACAATCAAGGGTGTCAACGTCGAGGGTCGTTGGAGCAGGGATCTCCAGCACCGGCGCGTGATCCTTGCTGAAGTTAAATATGACGTTGTCTGTAGATAGAACCATCTGAATATTTAAACCTCCTTATAGATGTACCCTTTATTAGCTAAAACCTATACGTACTTTAACTAAAAGTCAATTGTTTTGTAATTTAGAACTTTTACGCCTTAGAATTGGCCAATCTGGAGGGGTGTGCCTGCGCAACATGGAGCGGCGACCCCGCTGTTTTGACATGGCGGCAAAATCTGCGCCCCTGTTTTGTGATATAATGGCATAAAAAATAGAACAGAGGCACAAGATGCACCTGATCCTGGAAGGTTTGGTCAAGAACTTCGGAGACAAGAGAGTCCTCAGGGGCGCCGGCTTCGCCTTCGAGAGGGGCAAGATCTACGGCCTGCTGGGCCGGAACGGCGCCGGCAAAACAACACTGTTCAACTGCATCCGCGGCGACCTGGATTTTGAAAGCGGTACGATCAGTTTTCAGGGCAAAATAAATGATGAAATGGAAGAGCATGTCGGCTTCGTCTACACCGAACCGTTGCTGCCTGAATTCCTGACCGGGCATGAGTTCCTTAGATTCTATATCTCGGCCAATCAGAAAAGAATCAGGGAGCCCCGCCCCGTTGAAGAGTACCTAGGTGATTTTGTCCGTGCCGGCTGAACTTGCCAAATGCTGCTTCGGGTTTATGGGAGCCGCCCTGACCCTGGGGCTGCTTATTGGGGGTCCCATGTACGCCATGGAGCGCAGCCTGGCCAATATGGATCTGCTGTACCACTATTTCTTCTTTATTTTTTTCCTTAGCGTCCCCCTATCCACAAATATTATCTTTCAAACCCGGGATATGACGGCCTACACCATGGTCAACATTCTGGGGCTGGATAAGAGGGATTTCTTTTTTTCCAAGATCATCTATACCCTGGGGCTGAAGGCTTTTCGCTACATGCTGCTCCTGATGCTGGGCAGCCTTTTTATCGAGATCACCCTGGCTGAAAGCCTGATGCTCTCGGGCTACATCCTTTTCGCAGCTCTGATCTGGGAAGTTGTTTTACTGGATATCTTCAAAAAATACAGGTTCAACCTGTACGATCACCCGGGATACGCACTGCTCTCGCTGTTCCTCTCTCTGGTAATCTGCTATCTATTGCCGTATCTGGGCATCACCCTGAGATTGCGCCCTTTCCTGGGCAGCGGCTATTCATTCTCGCTGCTCCTGATTCTGGCGGCCTTCTCCCTCTGGAGGCTGTACCATTTCGACAGCTACAGTGCGGTAACGAAAAAAACAATCAGCCGTGAAAAGATCCTGGGCGTAGAAGATCTGTTAAAAAACGTCGCCTTTGCCGATGTAAACCTGGCCGAGAAGAAGCTGGTCCGGGAGAAAGTAACCGGTGCCGATCACCTGCAGGGCTATGCCCTTTTCAATCACCTCTTTTTTGCCAGGCACCGGCGCATAATCACCAAGCCTGTCCGGATCAAGGTTGCCATCGTCGCTGCGCTTGCCCTTTGCACCTGGACTTTTTTGCTCCTGAAACCGGAATACGGCAGCCCGGCACGAGAAATACTGCTGGCTGGTTCCCCCTACCTGCTCTTTGTCATGTACCTGCTCTCTTCGGGGGAAAAATTTTCCCGGGCCCTTTTCTTCAACTGCGACCGCTACATGCTCAAGGAGCGCTACTACAAAGATAAAGGGGCCATCCTCAGTAATTTCACCTCGAGATTAAAAAAAGCCTCCGGCCTGAACCTGCTGCCGGCGGCGGCTGTGGCAATATTTCTTCTGGGAACGGGAGCTGTAGCGGGCATGGGTACTGCCCTTGTCCGCCTGCTGCCCATGATCATCACTGTATTTTCGCTGTCGCTGTTCTTCTCGACTCACTACCTCTTCATCTATTACATTATGCAGCCCTATACCGTTGACCTGACCCAAAAAAACCTGCTTTACTCCGTTGTCAACTGGCTGATCTATCTGATCTGCTTCGGCTGCACTCATATCAAGACCACATCGCTAATCTTTACCGTCGGTGTTATCTTTTTTACCCTGCTCTACACGGCTGTTGCCATCATCCTGACCCGCAACCTGGCTCCCAGGACCTTCAAGCTGCGCTAGCAAGGCGCCGGCCTCCCCGCCGCGCTCACGATGATTTGCAGAAGGTCCGCGGTCCAAACCCGGATTTCACCTGCAGTCCGGCCCCGCAGCCGGTTGGTTCAGCCCCTTCAATGTGCAGCGATGACCGCAGGGGCCGCCGCTGAAACACCAGCGGAACTCCCGGGGTAGCCCCGGTTCCACCTCCTCCCGGCAGCATTCCCGGTGGGTGGTGCTGGCGGTGTGCATGAACAGAACGGGCTCCGCAGAGCCCCTGTTCCTGCTGCAGTAATCCAGGCAGGCGGCGGCGGCTTTCCCGGTATAGCAGCCCTCCAGCTTTATCCCCGCCTCTTCCCCGAAGCGGCGGATGGCCCCGGCAGCGGCGTCCGTGGCGAAGCCGTACCCCTCTCCCACATAGTTTTCCTCCAGATGCAGCGATGCATCAAGCCTGTCCATCGCCTTTCCGATATCGGCGCCCCGGCGCGCCAGCAGCTTCAGGCTGCTGCGGGCCAGGTTCAATATCTTCTTGCGCTTCAGCAGAGAGGGCGGGACCACGCGCACCGCATGCAGCTTCGTCTCCATCCCGGCCAGGGCGATCCCGGCCAGGAGGCCTGCGGCGGTGCCGCCGGTCCCCGCAGCGACAAAGATGACGGCAGGATCGGCAAGCCCCTGCGCCCGCAGCTGCTCCTGCATCTCCATAACAGCGCCGACATAGCCCAGCGAGCTCAGGGCGTTGGAACCCCCGGGCATGAGCAGGTAGGTTTTCCGCCGGGCGCTGAAGCGGCGGGCCAGGTAGTAGCGCAGATAGTTGATCGCAACGCCAATATAATCCCGCACAAAATGCATCTCCGTACCGAATTCAACTTCCAGCAGCAGGTTTTTGAGCACATGATCGTTTACGGGCTGGCAGAAGAAAAGGCCGGTGGTGCGCAGCCCCACCTCCCGCCCCAGGGCGGCCGCCGCCAGGATATGGTGCGAACCGAGGCCACCTGAAGTGATGATCTCGCGGTAGCCCTTGCGCAGGGCATCGGCCAGGATCAGCTCCAGTTTGCGGACTTTGTTGCCGCCATAAAGGGGGTGGGAGAGATCGTCGCGCTTGATCAGCAGCAGCGGTTCTGCAGATAGTTCGGGGAGGCGCTCCAGGGGAGTGGGCCATTTTCCCAGTTCAACACGGGGAATCGACTTTTCAAGGGCAGGATAGCGTTCGGACAATGAATGAATGCTCATTTTAACCAGGCCTCCCTTTGCATTGACAAGAAATTG
>JAPXLS010000080.1:0-9661 GCA_033809435.1 Bacillota bacterium | reverse complement strand
TCCTCGGCCTGGGCAATGGCCAGCTTCAGTCTCTTGATGGCCAGGGGATACTCGGCGCGGCAGTAGATATAGCCCTCATCGCTGCCCACAGTCCAGGCGGCAATGAGCATCCCCTCGAGAAGGGCGTGGGGATCGCCCTCGAGAATGCTCCGGTCCATGAAAGCCCCCGGGTCGCCTTCATCGGCATTGCAAACGATATACTTTTTATCGCCCACGGCCCGGTAGGTGAACTCCCACTTCATTCCAGTGGGAAAGCCTGCACCGCCGCGGCCGCGCAGCCCCGAACTTTTAACCTCGTTGATTATCTCCATGGGCTCCATCTTCAAAGCACGCGTGAAAGCTCTGTAACCACCCCGCATGATATATTCATCGATATTCTCCGGATCGATAATTCCGCTGTTGCGCAAAACATTGAAAACCTGCTTCTGATAGAAAGGTATGGTCTCGTAAAACCGCGCCGGCGCTTCCATATCGGGCCCCTTGTACAGCAGCCTTTCAACGACCTCACCGCCGATGAGATGCTTCTCCACCAGCTCTGGGATATCCTTGGGTGCGAGCCGGCAATAGAATACTTCATCCGGATAGACCACCAGGATGGGGCCGACTTCGCAAAAACCCGGGCAGCCTGACATGACCAGGCGGCATTTCTCTTTCAGACCGCATCTGGCCAGCTCCTCCTCAAGAGCCTGCTGCACCTGGGCCGAGCCCGAAGAGAGGCATCCGGTAGCGCCGCAGATCATCAGGTGTTTCTCATACAAAATCCTCCAACCTCCCTCTTAGAGAAGATCGCTCTTTAAATGATGACAAAGTGTTCATTCAAAGCTACCTTATCAATGATCGCCTTTCTCTTGGCCGCACAGGCGGCGCTCTCGTGGCAGATGGGGCCCTTGATACAGCATTCCACAAAATCCTTGCACGGCGTCTCCTTGCTATGGGTACATTTCTCACAACAGGGATCGATAAACCGCTTCACCTTAGCACCTCCAGCTGGGCTATTCGTAACTGTCGAGAATACCTTTGATCCGGTCCGGGGTAAGGCGGCCGTGCGGCTGGTCATTGATGGTCATTACCGGCGCCAGGGCACAGGCCCCGATGCAGGCCACCTCCTCAAGGGTAAACCTCAGGTCGGGCGTTGTCTCGCCCCCCTTGATTCCCAGGATCTCCTCCACCCTTTCGGCCACCTTGGGGCTGCCCTGAATATGACAGGCCGTCCCCTTGCAAACCCTGATGATATTCCGGCCCCGGGGAGTCATCTTGAACTGAGCATAAAAAGTGGCCACCCCGTAGAGCCTGCTCAGCGGAACCTTGATCCGCGCTGCAGTATACTCCAGTGCGGGGCGGGGCAGGTAGCCGAAATGCTCCTGCAGGCTTTGCAGAACCGGGATAGCCGTTCCCTGTTTTCCCAAATAAGGTTTCAGCAGCTCATCGATGGCTGCAAAGTCCGTCACCGGCTGCTGAACAGCAGTTGCGCCCTCGCTGCTCAATCTGGCTAACCTCCTTACCTTTATTTGCATGATGCACAATAATCAGATATTCTCTTTTAAAGAGAAATAATCCTGCCAAAAACCGCAGCTGCTGTTTAAAAAGCAGGAGATGGGACATTATCGGGTATATGACCCATCTCTTTGGAAACGAGCGGCGGCCTGGGCCCGAAGGGATACAATATTTATAAAATGGAAGGAGACCGCCCCGGATGATTCCCATCAAGGACACTGAACCGCGCCGCTGTTTTCCCGCTGTCAATATCGCTTTCATAGTAATAAATGCCGCTGTATTTCTGTACCAGCAGATGCTGCCGCCGGAGCAGCTCTACGGCTTTATCTTCAAATACGGCACCGTCCCCGCAAATCTCACGGGCAGCCTGGCCGGCCTGATAAAACCCGGCTTCTCCTTCGCCGCGCTACTGGCGGCCGCCCTTCCGCTCGTCACCGCCAATTTTCTTCACGGCGGCTGGCTTCACCTTGTCGGCAACATGCTCTATCTCTGGATTTTCGGCGATAACATAGAATGCCGTTTCGGCCACCTGAAATACCTGCTGCTCTATCTATTCATGGGTGCTGCCGGTCAGCTTTTTCATATTCTAAGCAGCCCTCTATCCACGACCCCCCTGATCGGGGCCAGCGGCGCCATTGCCGGAGTCCTGGGAGCCTATTTCATTCTGTTCCCCCGCTCCCGCATTCTTACCCTTTTGCCCCTGGGTATTTTCATCACCTTTGTTCATCTGCCGGCTGTAGTCTTCCTGGGATTCTGGTTCATTCTGCAGCTGCTGAACGCCTCGCTGCAGGGAGCGGTCGCAGGTGTGGAATCCATTGCCTGGTGGGCCCATATCGGCGGCTTTATCGTTGGTTTGAGCATGGCGATGGTGGCCAAGAAAAGAACCGGTCCTGAATATCGCTATTAGGGAACCAGTCTCTGGGGGGCAAAATCGACCCCGTCGGAGGCAACAAAGCGGTAGGTCACACCTGCGCGCTCACCCTGAAAAAGCCTCTGGCGCCCCTGATCATGGATATGACCGTAAACACAATATTTTACCCCGCAGCGCTCCAGCAGTTCGGTAAAACCGCTGGCGCTGCCCTGCCTGTTGAAGGGCGGGTAATGCAGCGCTGCGATGATGGATCCCCGCCCCGCCCTGAGCGCACTCTCCAGGGAGAGCTGCAGCCGCCCCACCTCGCGCAGGTAGATCTTCTCGTCATGCCCGCTGTCAAAACCTTCCTCGCCCGGACAGAGCCAGCCCCTGGTGCCGCAGACGGTCCAGTCCCCGAAGGGAAAATGATCGTTTTGCAGGGCGGCCATGCCCGCGGGCAGGGCGGCCCGCACCTTGCCGATGGCGGACCACCAGTAATCGTGATTGCCGCGCAGCAGGAGCTTCCGCCCCGGTAGGGCGGCGATCCAATCCAGATCGGGCGCCGCCTCGGAAAGCTGCATGGCCCAGGAAATATCACCCGCCACGATGACCAGATCATCCTCGCCCACGGAACGCCGCCAGTTTGCGGCAATCTTTTCAGCATGGTTTTCCCAGGCGGGCCCGAAGATGTCCATGGGCTTGGACTGATCATGCGACAGATGCAGATCGGCTATCGCCCAGATGGCCATAGCTCCACCTCCCTTTTACCATTTTCTATCATACTACTATTATCCCATAATGACAAAATAAAACTGTTTTTAGTTTGCAATTTTGAAATAATATGATACAATATGTTTATATATATAAGAAGATGTTACTTTAAAACTGTACCGGGAGGGTTTAGCATGAGCAAAGGGGTCAAGAAAGCTGCGCCGGCCAGGCGGCCGCGCCGTTACCTGCGCAGCCGGATCACACGCAACCTGATTCTGGAAACCGCCGAGAAAGTGTTCATCAAGAAGGGTTATACCAAAACCACCATCGCCAGAATCAGCGAGGTGGCCAATGTGGGCTACGGAACGGTCTACAGCCATTTTAAAGGAAAAGATGACATTCTCAGCCGCGTGGTGGACAATGTCCTGGATGACTTTTATACCCTGCTGGATATCGAGTTTGCCCCCTCCTCCCTGAAAGAGGCGGAGAAAATTTTCTACAACCTCATGCTGACAGCCTTCAACCTGGCCGAACAGAACCGGCCCATCATGAAAGTTTACCAGCAGGCGCTGCGCCTTTCGGAAACCATAGTGGAACACTGGCAGGGAGTCAAGAACCATTTCCAGAAAGTAGCCATGAAATCGATTATCTATGCCCAGGAAAAGGGGTTTGCCAAGCAGTTCAACCCCCAGATCGGGGCCAAGGGCTATGTGCTGCTGGTGGACCGTTTTATCTGGGAAGTGGTCGATGAGCGTGAGCCCGATGTGGAGCGGCTCTGCACCATTTTGACGGACATGGTTCTCCAGGGCTTCTTCATTCCTCCCGGGAACGAGCAATCATAATATCGGGCAGCATTCATCCGGCGGGCGGCACCGGCCGAAACGGTCAGCCCGCCGTCTGGATTGCCCGCTTTTCCGTGACCAGCCAGTCCATGCGCCGGTCCCAGGGCTCTACCGGAACCTCCTCTACCAGCTGCAGCTCGAAAGCCAGGGCCACCAGGGGCACGCCCGGACGCAGCCGCTCAAAAAAACGATCATAGAAACCGCCTCCATAGCCCAGGCGATTGCCCTGCAGATCAAAAGCCACTCCCGGAACGATAAGCAGGTCAATGGCCCGGGGTTCAACGGGGCGCAGCGTCCCCGGCTGCGGCTCGGGTATGCCAAAATAGCCCGGAGCAAGATCCCTTTCGTAATCAAGCAGCTCCGAGGGAATGAGCTCGCGCCCTTTATGCACAGCCTTGGGAACAAGCACCCGCCTGCCCCGGGCGAGATTGCCCTTGATCATCCCGCTCGTGTTCACCTCGCTGCGAAAGGAGGTAAAGAACATGATCACCCGCGCCTCCCGGTAAAACGGCAGCTGCTCCAGCCGATTGCCTATGGCTCCGCTTTTTTTCCATATTTCCCCCTCCGACAGGCTGTCCCGCAGGGCAAAGATCTGCTTGCGCATCGTACGTTTAGGCATTGCTCTCTCCTTTGAGGGCGCGTATTTTCGGGTCGTCATTCGCCCTCGCTTCTGTCCTTTTGCCGCCCGACTTCGACCAGTTCATAGCGGCGGCTGCCCAGCCCCATCTCCTCGGCATAGGCCAGCTGCACCCGGTAATCGGTCTTCGGATGGAGCGCGCAGAACTTGTCCCCGCCGGGCTCCAAAGCACCGGGCAGCGCCGAAGAGGCAATTCCAATCCGGGAATTGACCAGGTCCACCGCCGCCTGATCCGCCGCCACCGGATCTGTCGAGGCCAGGATACCGGTGTCAGGGACGATGGGCAGGTCGCTCCAGGAGTTGCAATCGCAATCGGGAGTCACATCGAGCAGAAAATTGAAAAAAACGGCAGCATCCTTTTTCTCCTGCATGGCGCCGCAGGCAAATTCGACCATTCGCTCGCCCATCTCCGGCAGAGCCGTGCTCCACTGCACCTTTACCGCCCCGTGTTTGCAGGAGATGATGCATTCGCCGCAGCCGGTGCATTTTTCGGCATAGATCCGGGCTCCCCCTCCCTCACGCAGTGTGATGGCCCCGGCAGCGCACCACCTGATGCAGGTGCCGCAGCTGCGGCACCGATCCTCTTTTATCACGGGCTTGACTGCCGAATGCATCCGCTGCTTCCCCGCGCGGCTGCTGCAACCCATGCTCAGATTCTTGATGGCGCCCCCGAAACCCGTCATCATGTGCCCCTTCACATGGGAGAGTACAATCAGAACATCGGCCTCCACAACGGCTTCGCCGATCTGCACCGTGTCAAAATGCTTCCCCTTCACGCCCACATCCCTGCTGCCGCGGCCGCGCAGCCCATCCATGATCACAAGCGGCGCCTCCACGGTGGCATAGCTGAAACCGTGCTGCAGCGCCGTCTCGAGATGATCCACCGCATTGGAACGCCCGCCGGTGTAAAGGGTGTTGCTGTCGCACAGAAAGGGCTTGCCGCCCGCCTTCTTCACCTTCTGCACAACCTGCCGCACCAGCACCGGGTTGATGAAAGCCGACGAGCCCCTTTCGCCAAAGTGAAGCTTGATCGCCACCATATCACCGGGGCCGATCATCTTTGCAGCGCCAACGCGATCAAAAAGAAGCGCCACCTTCCTGACCAGGCTGTCCTGGTGGGACTGCGCCCTCCGGTCGGCAAAATACACCTTTGAAACTGCGATGGCGAACCCCTCCGTTCATTCAAACAATAGAGTCTCCCCCCGGGCCCCGCCCGAAAAGCAGAAAGGCGGGGCTAGTAAGCCCTGGCAAAATAGACCACCTCGGCGGCCTTGCGCCCGCAGACAATACAGTTTTTTTGCTCCATCTCCCGGTCAAAGGGAATGCAGCGAATGGTGGCCTTGCTCTCCTCTTTCGCCTTGAGCTCACACTCCTCGCGGCCGCACCACGAGGCCACGAAGAAACCGCGCTCGCGCTCCATCACCTGCAGAAATTCATCGTAATCGCCTCCGCTGCGCGTGCGCTCCTGCATATATTCCAGTGCCCGCCGGTAAAGATCCTCCTGCAGCTCTTCCAGCAAAAGCGGCAGCCTGCGGGGCAGCTCCGCCCAGGGGACCGTCTCCTTTGCCCCGCTGTCGCGGCGCACCAGGACCACCTGCTCCGCAGCCAGATCGCGGGGCCCCAGCTCGATTCTGAGCGGCACCCCCTTCATCTCCCACTCGTTGAACTTCCAGCCCGGCGTGTAACCCTCGCGGTCGTCCAGTTTCAGGCGGATGCCGGCCCCCTGCAGCATCTCCGCCAGGCGGCGAGCCGCAGCAAGCACCTCGTCGCGCGCATTCCTGGAGATGATGGGCACCATTACCGCCTGCAGCGGTGCAATCCGCGGCGGCAGGATCAGCCCGCGATCATCGCCATGGACCATGATCAGTGCGCCGATCAAACGGGTGGAGACCCCCCAGGAGGTCTGCCAGACATGCTTCAGCGAGTCATCCTGATCCAGGTAGGTGATATCAAAGACCCGGGCAAAATGCTGCCCCAGGTTATGTGAGGTGCCCGCCTGCAGCGCCCTGCCGTCGCGCATCAGCCCCTCGACTGTATAGGTGCGCAGGGCGCCGGCAAATCTTTCCCGCTCCGACTTGCGGCCGGCGATGACCGGGATGGCCATCTCCTTTTCCAGAAAATCCTGATAAACACCCAGCATCTTCAGCGTCTCGGCCTCGGCCTCCTCCTCGGTGCGGTGGCAGGTATGTCCCTCCTGCCACAGGAACTCGGAGGTGCGCAGGAAAGGCCGGGTCACCTTCTCCCAGCGAACCACATTGCACCACTGGTTGATCAGCAGGGGCAGATCGCGCCAGGACTGGATCCAGCGCGAGTAGAAATCGCAGATGATCGCCTCGGAGGTGGGCCGCACCACCAGCGGCTCGCTGAGCTTCTCCCCGCCGCCCTGCGTCACCAGGGCCACCTCGGGAGCAAAACCCTCCACATGCTCCGCCTCCTTCTGCAGCAGCTCCTGCGGTATAAACAGGGGGAAATATGCATTCTGATGGCCCGTCTCCTTGAACCTGCGGTTCAGGAGCTCCTGCATCTTCTCCCAGATGGCGTAACCGTAGGGGCGTATGGCCATGCACCCCTTCACCGGGGCATAGTCCATCAGCTCCGTCTTCAGGACCACATCAATATACCATTGCGAATAATCCACCGCCTGCGGGGTGATCTCCCTGACAAACTCTTTATCCCGGCCCCGCCCTTTCCCGGTGGAACTGCCCTTCTGCTCCATCAAAACCCATCCTTTCCTGCAGAAAATCTTACTGCCTCATTTTAGCATAGATCAATTTTTCGTCCAACAACCGACGACATGTACACCTGCGCAGCGGCGGCATCAATGCCGGGTTCCTTCGGGCCTCGCCCCCGGGACAGGCCTGAGCGCCTTTGTGTCATCCTGAGCACAGCGAAGGATCTCGCTTCTACCCCGCACTGTCGCCAAAAATACATACCCTGTGTTAAAATCACTATGGCGGGAGGCGATCATATGTACTTCAGATACAGCGAAAAAGAAACAGCATACCTGAAGAGCAAGGACAGGCTGCTCGGTGCAGCCATGGACCGGATCGGCCGGATCCGCCGGGCCACCGAAAGCGACATTTTCTGCTCCGTTGTTCGCCATATCATCGGGCAGCAGATCTCCACCCGGGCCCAGGAGACGGTCTGGCAAAGGCTTGTCGAAAGGGCCGGCCCGGTCAGCGCGGAAACAATCTGCTCCCTGGCGCCGACATCGCTGCAGGAGCTGGGCATGACTTTCAGAAAAGCGGGATACATCAAAGATTTCGCAGAAAAGGTCGCAAGGGGTGAATTCGATATCCAGGCGCTCCGCGATCTGCCCGATGCAGAAGTTGTAAAAAAACTTTCATCACTCAAAGGGGTGGGCCCATGGACCGCCGAGATGGTCATGATCTTCTGCATGCAGCGGCCCGATATTGTCAGCTACGGTGACCTGGCCATACACCGTGGCATGCGCATGCTCTACCGCCACAGAAGCATAGATCGGAAAAAGTTTGCCAAATATGCCCGGCGCTATTCGCCCCACGGCACGGTGGCCAGCCTTTACCTTTGGGCCATTGCCGGCGGAGCCATTCCGGATCTGCGCGACTGCGCACCCCCAAAGAAAAAACAAGGCCGCGGTTCCCCTGTTACGGCTTCCACCCCCGGAGGAGGAAAATGATATGGGCTCAAAAAAAGGATTCATCGGCAGCATCTTGATCTGCTCCGCGCTCTTCCTTTTCATCTACACATTCTTTCATGAGGGCGGTCATGCCCTCATCGCCATGCTCTACGGCGGCAAGATCACCGAGTTCACCCTGGGTTTGAACGCACACGTCAATTATCAGGGTGCGAACTTCTCGAGATTTGGCTGGGCCCTCTGCAGCGCCGCCGGAGTGCTCCTGCCCCTTTGCGTGGGCGTAATTGCCATCAGCTTTTACAGGAGCAATGCCAGATCAGCCTTTTACCATACTTTCCACCTGATGATCTCGGTGGGCCTCACCTTCTCCCTGCTGCCGTGGCTGTTCATACCGGTCATATCGTTGTTTACATCACCGCCGCCGGGAGACGATGTAACCCATTTCTTGCAGGCCTCCGCGCTCCACCCCCTCCCTGTTTCACTGGGCGCCCTTCTGTTGATCAGCGCATTTGTATTACTTATCTTCAAAAAAGGCATCCCGGCAAAGATTAAAGAGATCTCATTTTGGCTCAACCAAAAGAAAACAGCGTAGAACAACAGAGTGGCGGTGAGGCCCCCTGTTCATAACAACAACCTGCATGCTCGAACAGAAGCAGGGAATAGCCATCAGATGTAGAACCCTATTAATAGATCAGCACCTATATGATTTTTGTCGTCGACCCCCAATGATGCAAAAACTCCCGGAGATCGACGACACTTATAAATTTAGCTCACAAAGGCAGAAACCCCTGCCGGACAGCACTTTGTGGTGCCAAGAAGAGGTGACCGGGATAAATAATATGAACTGTTTTTGGAAACCCATTATCTGCCAATCCCTAACTTCACAGGCTTTTAAGGGGTTCCCAGCCTACCTATGAGGAATTGAAACCCAGTACATCTTTTTCAAATACTTCAAATACCTTGGTTCCCAGCCTACCTATGAGGAATTGAAACCAGGAGCCGGCGGCTGGCACATTGACAGTGACGGTTCCCAGCCTACCTATGAGGAATTGAAACTAAAACAATGTAAAAAATATTTGTAAACGCGGTCCGTTCCCAGCCTACCTATGAGGAATTGAAACAACGTATATGCGAGCCATCCATCTACTCCGGCAGTGGTTCCCAGCCTACCTATGAGGAATTGAAACACGCCCAGGGTGATCAGGTAGCCGGTGAGCGCCTGGGTTCCCAGCCTACCTATGAGGAATTGAAACCCAGATGCGAAAGCCGCGGCCATCGAGGCGTTCCAGGGTTCCCAGCCTACCTATGAGGAATTGAAACACTTCAAGAAGCGCGAGGGCTGGAGAAGCCAGAAAAAGTTCCCAGCCTACCTATGAGGAATTGAAACGGGAATACGGATAGGACCTCGACGGCCTCCGGATCGTTCCCAGCCTACCTATGAGGAATTGAAACCCCCGATCCTGCCACGACCGCCACGACCCCACAAGGTTCCCAGCCTACCTATGAGGAAT
>JAPXLS010000079.1:0-9761 GCA_033809435.1 Bacillota bacterium | reverse complement strand
AGCTCGACCTCAACAGCACTGTGGCTGATATGGGCGTAAGTATTCCGGGAAGGATCTTCAGATGGACCGTAATCAAATTCGCCCCGACGGTGTTGCCCAAGGATGCCTCCGAATTTGAAAAGACCATGGTCCGTGAGGCGGCCGCCTCGCTGCCCCTGCGCAATATTTTCTCCATGACCGGCGGCGCAGTAACCTATGAAGCCGTCCTGGGCCTGCTCGAAGCCTTCAATGGGAAGATTTTTCGGGGGCTCTGCCGCTTTATCAGGGCCATGCGCACCAGGAAAGGGCCGAATAAAAGTGAAATATACCGCTGAACATCGTGAGAAAGCGGGCTACACTGCGATCCAGGTTTTTTCCACAGCGGCCCTGTTCACCGCTTCAATGATCTGCTGGTTGATCATGCCGTCATAAAAACCCGGCTCCGGCTGGTAGTCCTCCACGATAGCTTTGATGAACTCGTAATATTGATGGCAAAGCGCGTGCTCCCAGCCAATGATGTGCCCCGAAGGCCACCACCGGTCCATGTACCGGTGACCGGGTTCTGTAACCAGGATATTCCGGAAACCCTGAATGTTTTTTTCTTCATCTGTAAAGTAGACGTCGAGTTCATTCAGCCTTTCCAGATTGAAGCGCAGGGATCCCTTGCTCCCGCACACCTCAAACTGCAGGGCGCTTTTGCAACCGGCAGCGATCCGTGATGTCTGGAACGTGCCCAGGGCACCACCGGAGAATCTGGCGATAAAGACCGTCGCATCGTCCGTCGTTACTTTTTGCCTGGTTGGGGTGTTATCCAGGGGCGTCCTTTCCTTGATGAATATTTCGCTCATGCCGGCGACGGAGCAGATTTCCCCTACCAGGAAACGCGCAAGATCAATGATGTGGGAACCTTTATCGGCCATGGAACCAAACCCGGCCTGCTTGCAATCGAATCTCCAAAGGTAAGGCACAGCAGGATCCGCCGCCCAATCCTGCTGGTACGAGGCTTTGAAATGATAGATCTCACCCAGCCTGCCCTCCCTGATCAGGTCGTGCGCCAGCAGCACGGCCGGAACCCGCCTGTAGTTAAAATTAACCATGTGCTTGACCCTGTTCTGCCGTGCTGCATCATACATCAATCTGGCCTCTTCAAGGCTCAGCCCCAGCGGTTTTTCACAGAATATATGCTTTCCGCAGGCTGCAGCGGCAATGGCGATATCCGCATGCGTGAGACCGGGTGAAGCGATGGCTATGATATCTACTTCGGGATTCCCCACCACCTCATCCCAGTGGTGAACATATGACTGCCAGCCGAATTTTTTGGCGAACTCCGCCACCTCGTCCCTGAGGCCGCAGACAACCTTGAGCACGGGTTCAGCACCGGGATCGAAAAACATGGGCATGGTACGCAAAGCGTTGCTGTGGGCCCTGCCCATGAAACGGTATCCGATCAAACCCACGTTCAGCTGTTTACTCATAAGAACTGCTCCCTGGAGGAAATATGATAATACTTTACATAGATTTCAACACCCGGATTGTCCTGCAGGGGTTGCCCGCCGCAAAGACACTTTCCGGAATATCCCTGGTCACCACACTGCCCGGACCGATGGTGGTGTTGCCGCCGATCCGCACTCCCGGACAGATGACGGCCCCGCCGCCGATCCAGACATTGTCACCCACCTCAACCGGCCTGCCCAGTTCTTTCCCCGTCAGCCTCTCTGCGGGTTCAAGGGGGTGAGTGGCGGTGTAAATCTGAACGCAGGGTCCCAAAAGGACATTGTCGCCCATCTTCACAGCACTCACATCGAGAATAACGCAATTGAAATTGGCATAGAAATTTACCCCAACCTCGATGTTGTATCCGTAATCACAGTAAAAAGGCGGCTCAATATAGAGAGCCCCCTTTGCCCTGATCAGCCGTGCCAGAATCTGGTTTCTTTTCTCCCCGTCGCCCGGCGCAGTCCGGTTGTAGGCCTGGATCAGTTTCCGGGCTCGCTCCCTTTCCGCTGTCAACTCTGCATCGGCAGCAATGTAGAGCTCCCCTGCCAGCATCTTTTCCTTTTCGCTACGCAGTTTCCTCTTCATTTTTAAAAACTGCCCCTTTCAACCCCTGGCATCAATCCAGAATATACAGCGCAGCCGGAGCCCCTCCAGGCCCCAGGGCGCCGGCAAAATGGACTGTCTTGAATCCCAGCCCATGCGCGGAGGCCGGGGGTTTCGTGACGGCGGCTATTTTATTCTATTGCGGGTGACAACATCAAAAATTACTGCTGCCGCAAGAACGCCGGCCCGGATAATGTACTGGTAAGATATATCTACACCGATAAGATTCATCCCGTTGGTCAGTGAGGCCATGACCAGTGCGCCAATAATGGATCCCGACACCTTGCCCACACCCCCAGTAGCGGAGACCCCGCCGACAAAGGCAGCGGCAATTGCATCCAGCTCGAACAGGGTTCCGGCCTGGGTGGTCGCAGACTGCAGCCGGGAGGCAAAGAGCATCCCCGACAGCGCCGCCAGCATGCCCATGGAGACAAATACAACAAAGGTGATCTTCTTCACGCTGATGCCGCTTAACTGAGCCGCTTCCGGATTCCCGCCCACGGCATAAATATGCCTGCCCAGCTTTGTCTGCGACATGATAAAGTTGTAAATAATCAGGATGAGCAGAACCACCACCGCTGTCCAGGAAAGACCCCGATAGCCCGCCAGGATCCAGGTAAAACCGCAGATCACAGTTGAAATGAATATCAGCTGAATGATAAACAGATTTATGGGCAGCACCTTGAAATCATAGGCCTGTGTTTTTTGGCGATCCCGGATCAACCCGACAATGAAAAAGATGGTAATGATGATACCCAGAGCAAGCGTTATCTTGTGGATGCCGGGAAGGACACCGGCAGCAGGAATATCTGGAATGAATCCATTGCCAATAGCATTGAAGGCCTTATCCGGTATGATGATGGTGCCCGTTCTTACGGTAGCCAGCTGCAGTGCACCCCTGTAACCAAGCCAGCCTGCCAGCGTGGCCACAAAGGCCGGGATTTTCATCTGCGCTACCAGGAAGCCGGTAAGCAGCCCCGCCAGAATGCCAAACCCCAACACAAGCGGGATGACCAGGTAAACAGGGAGGCGCCAGAAGACCAGGGCCGTGGCCGCCATGGCCCCGAGAAACCCGGCCAGAAAGCCCACGGATAGATCGATATGCCTGATGATGATCACCAGGGTCATGCCCACGGCGAGCACTGCAATGTAACCGGTCTGGTTGATCAGGTTGCTGATGTTCCTCGGCGAAATGAAGATGCCCTCCGTGGCAATGGCAAAGACAATAACAATAACGGCCAGCGCAATGTACATACCAAATTCGCGAATGTTGAGTTTTAATAAATCCATTGTTTCCCGGACCAGCATGCTTTCAGATCTTTTTGATTGTGTCGCGGGCATTGCCTAACTCCCTTCCTGAAGGCTGTTCGCAAAATCATCACGCGCTCCGATGATATAGGCCACCAGCTGCTCGCGGAAATCATCCAGGTCGCCGGATACGGAACATTCACGGACTTTGCGCCCCTGGCGCAGCACTATGAGGCGATCGCTCACCTGGTAGATATCTTCCAGGCGGTGACTGATGATGATAATTGAATTGCCCTGCGCTTTCAGCTCGCGGACCAGGTCAAGCACCTTGCTGCTTGCAGCCACGCTCAGCGCCGCCGTGGGCTCATCCATGATCGTGACCCGGGTGTCAAAAGCTGTGGCCCGGGCAATGGCTATGGCCTGGCGCTGCCCGCCGGACAGCCTCTCCACATTGGCGCGGACCGAGGGGATATCGATCTTCAGGCGATCCAGCAGGCGGGTGGTTTCCTGCTCCATCAGATGTCTATCCAGGATGCTTATGGGCCCCAATTTTTTGCTGAATAGCTCCCGCCCCAGGAAAACATTGGCGGCCACGTCAAGGTTGTCGGCCAGGGCCAGATCCTGGTAGACCATTTCAATGCCCAGCTGGCGCGCATGCATGGGGCTGCTCAACTCCGCCCTGACACCCTCGATGAAAATCTCCCCCCCGTCGGGAATATAGGCTCCGCTGAGAACTTTCATCAATGTGGATTTGCCCGCAGCATTATCACCGACCAGGCCCAGCACTTCATTTTTACGCAGAACCAGATCTACCCCCCGCAGCGCCTGAACCCCGCCAAAATATTTCCTGATGTTCCGCATCTCTACGACAGGTGTTCTCTCTGCCATGGACCTACCCCTTCGCTCGTAATTCTTGAATTGCACAGACAAGTATGAAATAAACCCAATTGCATATATTATACAGGAATAGTGATGGAATGATCCATCACTATTCCAATAACAGCTTACCGGCCTGGCTCAATCGAATGATCTAATCCAGCCCGGTAAACTCCTCTGCATCCCAGTATCCGGAATCAATGATCGCCGCTTTTACATTGTCCTTATCCACGGTAATAACTACCGAGGGCTCCGCCGGCACATCAATGACACCATTATTGTACGTTCCGCTTGATTTGGGTGTTTCCCCCTCCAGGAAAGCAATGGCCGCATCAATGGCATCCTTGACCAGAGTGCGCACATCCTTCAGCACGGTCATGGACTGCTTGCCGTCGATGATGTACTGGACCGAAGCTTTCTCGGCATCCTGACCCGTTACCACGTAACTGGTCACATCGCTGTCGGCGGCAAATGCATCCGCAAGGGCGCGCCCGGTTCCGTCATTCGGCGCCAGAATAAAGACATCGCCCTTGTCGGCAGCGGCGGCCCTGGTCAGGTGATCCTCGGCAAGGCTCTTGGCATCGTTGAAGTCCCAGTTGGTGGTAACCTGGCCGATAACCTTGCCCATCTCCTCACGGGTCAGGGAAGCCTTGTCCTGAAGAGCGACGGCTTCGCTTGAATTCTTGATCACGAAGGTGCCGTCGGCAATTTTGGGCTGTAGCACATTCCAGGCTCCCTCAAAGAAGAGGAAAGCATTGTTGTCGGAGGCGGCGCCGGCATAAAGGTATAGCGGATTGCCGCTGCCTTCAGCCTTATCCACAAGGTACTGGCCCTGGGCGGCGCCCACGGCAATGCTGTCAAAGGTAACGTAGTAGTCAACTGCCTGCGTGTCCAGAATAAGCCTGTCATAGGCGATCACCTTGACCCCTGCTTCCCTGGCCGCCTCCGCGGCGGCGGCGGCACCGCTGCCGTCATGGGGGCAGATGATCAGCACCTCTATGCCTTTGGTGATCAAAGATTCCACATTCTCTTTTTCCTTGGCCGAATCGCCTTCGCTAAAGAGAATCTCCACCTCATAGCCTGCTTCGGTGAGCAGATCCTTGAAGCGCGTCTCATCCTGGATCCATCTCGGCTCCTCTTTCGTGGGTAAAACAATCCCCACTGAACCGGTAACCTCATCGCCATTTTCCGTGCCCTCCGGAGCGCAACCCGCTACCAGCCCGAACATCAACAACAGGCTCAATGACAAAGCCAACAACCACAGCGACTTTCTCATTATTACCAGGTCCTCCTTTTATTTAGATGACAACCAACAGAAAGTTGACCCAACCCGACAGCAACCACTTTTGGAATCCTGTTAACACCTCCCTTTTTAAAGCATTCAAAGAAACACAGCGTTTTTCCATGGATGATCCTTCAAGCAGATCAGACATGGGTACAATATTACGAATGTTTGGCCCTTTCTCCTCTGTATCATCTTTGGATCTTCTATTGATTTTTACCTGATTCAGGTTTTACACAAGCATCGAGAGTAATATATTACGCACAAAAAAACCCCCTTCCGCTGGAAAGGGGCCTGCGCCGGCAATGGCCTGAAGCGGCAAGGCGGCTGTTCAAAGGATGTTTATATAGACCTCCTCCGCCAGGTGGAACCTGTCCTTGATGATCGTGCTGTCCATGTTTTCCCTGTACACGGCAATGGGCTCAAGGACGTAAAAGGGGACATTTTGCAGCCCATTGTAAATGGCACGCTCCGTTGTTTGCGGCTTTTCTCCCCGGCTAAGCTGCATCGCCGCCCTGGCTGCGGCATCGGCCAAATTCTCGATCGGCTTATAAACTGTCATCAACTGGATCCCCTCCACCACCCTCTGGCAAGCAGAAAGATCCGCATCCTGCCCCACCACATAAACCTGGCCCGCCAGCCGGTACTGGGAGAGGGCTTCGATCACTCCCTCCGCCAGACTGTCATTGCCGCAAATTACCGCGTCAATATGCTGCCCGCCCTCACGCAGCAGCTGATCAGCAACCGAAAAAGCATATTCCTTCATCCAGTTGGGCGACCACTGTTCATCAACTATCCTGACGCGGCCGGCCTTGATGCTGTCGTGCAGCGCCCGGTCATAGCCTGCCTTGATCTGCTCGGTATTGTGATCACTTGTGGCCCCGTTTATAATCAGGATATTGCCGTCGGGCACCTTCTCCAAAATAGCTTGGGCCATGAGCTCGCCCACCCTCTCATTATCAAAGGAGATATAGAGATCCACGGCGGCATTGAACACAAGGCGGTCATAGGAGATCACCTTGACCCCCTGCTTTTTGGCCAGTTCAACTGCAGCGGCTGCCTTGTGCAGATCATTCGGGACAATAATCAAAACATCGATATCCTGCTCCAGCAGATATCTGACTTGCTCCAGCTGATCCCGATCATTGTTGTTGGCATTCAAGACAATGATCTCTCCACCCATCTCCTGGACCTTGGCCATAACAATATCCCGATCCCGGAGCCAGCGCTCCTCCTTCAGCGTGCCCAGGGAAAAACCGATCCGTACCGGGCTATCATAGTCGCCGGAAGGACCCTGCTGGTCTTTGGAGAAATGCAGGGTGTACGCTTTTTCTGCTGTTTTGGCAACAAGGACTAGCAGCAGCAGAAAAAGAAAGACAATCACGATCCGCCTTGCTTTTTCCCGTACAGTCATATGGTCCCGGTCACCCCCTCGGGCGGCGCAGTGCGGCGATATTCCGACGGGGTCATTCCGGTGTTTTTTTTGAATATCTTGCTGAAATAATTGGGATCACTGTAACCCGTCTCGCGGCTGATGGCTTTGATGCTCATGCTGCCGCCCCGCAGGTGCTGCTTGGCTTTTTCTATTCTTAGATCTGTAAGGTAGTCAACAAAATTCATGCCCGTTGAATCTTTGAAGAACTTGCTAAAGTAATGGTAACTCATGTTTACATCCCTGGCCACATCATCAAGAGTGATACCTGTGTGACAGTTTTCCTCCATATATTGCATCGCTTTAAGAATAAGACCGCTCAACTCCCTTTCGCGATATTCCCGGAGTTCCCCAACAACGGTCCTCAAATAATTTGTGAAGTCTATCTTTAACTCGATCATGCCGGGAGCTTCAAGAAGCCGGCGTAAAAAACCGTCTCCTCCCTCTTCAGATCTGTTGCCGCCGCCGGGCAAAGCCCGCCGGGTCATGAGAAACAGTTCGATAAGTTTGGACTTGATCCGGTACAGATCGCTGCTGTAATTTAGGGAGAGCCAGGTGGACAGCTCTTCGAAATGCTGCAGCGTCCCCTGGAGATCCCCCAGCATGAGCTTATGTAAAAGACGCTCTTCACAGGCAAGGGGATAGGGTTCGGGCTCCGGCTCATAAAGGCGGATATCTTCGAAATGAGCAATTCTGTTGTCGCCTGCGCAGGCAGCGGCTGCACAGGCTTCACGATAGGACTCGGAGAAATGCTCAATTTTATATGTTTTTCCCATTCCTATACGATAACCGCCGCCTGTCTTCTTCAGCACCTCTCCGGCAATTTCAACAGCCCTGTTCCTGGCATCGTACATGCTGCCCGCATCGCTCCGGGGTATGAACGCAATGATCCGGTCCATCAACGGCGGCCCGATCAGGCATGGTGCAGTGCTTTTCAGGGCCATGCAAAATTTTTCGTAAAGCTCCTGCCTCCTCAAGCTGTTAACCAGGCTCTCTTCCTTGCTCATGACCCCGGATCGCCCTTCAGGAATGTCCAGGAGCGCAACCAGCACGTAACCGCCCGTCAACTCCATTGCAAATATCTCCCCATAAAAATCCATGTCTTCAATGAGACTGCCCCCACACAGTTGAGAGTAGATAAACTGTCCTTCCATGCGAGGCAGGACCTTGCCAATCTGTTCCAGCAAGGCCGCCTCCCTTTTGATCCGCTCTCGCCTGGCGCGGACCTCGGCACCGGCCGTCTTGAGTGTTTCGATGATTGAATTTCTGTTTATGGGTTTAAGCAAATACTCGGAGACACCCAGTTTAACCGCCTCCTGGGCATATTGAAAATACTCGTAAGCAGTAATGATCACAAAGATGATATCACGGCAGCGCTCCCTGATGTGGCGGATGGCCTCGATCCCGTTGATGCCGGGCATATGGATATCCATGAATAAAACGTCGGGTTTCAACTGCAAGGCTTTTTCGATTGCCTCCTTGCCGGACCTGGCTGAACCGACTACCTCGACATCATCTACATATTTCTCCACAACAAAATTGATGGAGTCAATCACAATGGGCTCATCATCCGCAATGAGCAGTTTGATCATGGTCCCGCTCCTTCCGGGAATAAGGTATTTTCAGGGTAACCTTTGTTCCCCCGCCCACTTTGCTACTGATCTCTATAATATCCCCGCTTTCCCCGAGATTGTAAAAGAGCTTCAGCCGGTTAACTACATTGTAAACGCCCAACCCTGTAACACGGCGGCTCATAACATCGGGATCAATACCGGTCAGCAGAGCTTCAATCCCGGCCTCATCCATGCCTGCGCCATTATCGATCACCTCGATCAGGATTATTCCGGAACCCTCCCGCACCACCAGCGAGATAACGCCATGGACATCAAGATTGGACAGCCCGTGGATGAAAGCATTTTCCACAATGGGTTGAATTATGGTGCAGGGGACCATGGCATCAAGCAGCTCCGTATCTATGTCGGTATGAAATTCCAGCCTATCCCCGAATCTTACCTGGATGATGTACATGTATTTCATCACATGATCGATCTCTTCACCCAACGTAATGGGCTCGTCAAGTTTCCGCAAGCTGTAGCGAAACAGCTGGGCAACATTTTCAATAAACTCCGAAGAGTGGTCCGCCCCCTCCATCATGGCCAGTTGGGAGGCGGTATTCAGAGTGTTAAAAAGGAAATGAGGGTTGATCTGCGATTGCAACGACTTCAGCTCCGCCTCTTTAAGCAGACTTCTCATCTTCAGGTTTTCCATCTCCTGCTCCTTCAGCCTGGTCTCCATTTCAGCCTTTTTCTTTATTTCGTCGATATAGCTCCTTATATTGGCAGTCATCTTGTTGAAAGCGGCGGCCAGGATGCTTATCTCGTCATCATCTTTCCTGACCACAGGCTTTATATCAAAATGCCCTGCGGCGATCTTGTCCGCCGCGTATGCCAGCTCCACGATCGGTTTTGTTAACCTGTAGGCAAAGAACACGGCAAGACCAATGTTGAATAAAACGGAAAAACCGATCATCAGGATATTCAGATAGCTGATGTAAGTCATATTCTTGTTGATCACTGTGTACTGCTCCGAACCTTCCAGCAGCCGCCGGTGGAGCAAGTTGTTTATGTAAAATTTGATATGCTCGTTTATCTCCATCACCCTTGTAAAATGGGCCACATATTCGCTGCCGATGCGTCCTCTTTTCGCCTTTACAGCGAGATCGGTCTCTTCCAGCAGGTGATCAATCATGTAACCGATATTTTTCAGCATCAGCTCGTCCTGATCATAAGTTGTTTCCCGGTAAATGCTGTTGGCCTTGTTTTCCAGAGAGCTGTGAAGCATGTA
>JAPXLS010000078.1:0-9774 GCA_033809435.1 Bacillota bacterium | reverse complement strand
TTTGGATCCTTGAGGCCCGCCCTGGCGCGGCGGATGGCCCGCGAGACGGACTCGACAGCTTCATCCTGCCCGATGACCCGCTCATGCAAGATCTGCTCCAGGTTCAGCAGGCGCGCCGACTCCTCTTCGGCAAGCTTTTTCACCGGAACACCGGTCCAGCTGGAGACAATATAGGCCACATCCTCATCGGTGACCAGGGAGAGATCGGCGATACCGATCTGCTGCTCCCACTCCTTCTTCAGCTCCGAGAGTTCCTCCTTGATCTTTCGTTCCTGGTCCCGCAGCTCTGCGGCCTGTTCGAATTCCTGGTTGCGCACCGCCGCCTCCTTCTCGGTGCGCAGGTTGGCCAGCTTCTCCTCGATCTGTTTCAGATCGGGAGGCGCTGTATAGCTGCGAATGCGCACCCGCGAAGCAGCCTCATCAATAAGGTCAATGGCTTTGTCCGGAAGAAACCGGTCGGAAATGTAGCGGTCGGAGAGATTCACCGCCGCCTCCAGGGCCTCATCGGTTATTTTGACCTTGTGATGCGCTTCATAACGATCGCGCAGCCCCTTCAGAATTGCCAGGCTCTCCTCTTTGTCCGGCTCGCCAACAACGATGGGCTGAAAGCGCCGTTCCAGCGCGGGATCCTTTTCGATATGCTTGCGGTATTCGTCAAGCGTGGTCGCCCCGATACACTGCATTTCCCCGCGGGCCAGGGCCGGCTTGAGAATATTCGAAGCGTCGATGGCCCCCTCGGCAGCTCCCGCCCCGATAATCGTATGCAGTTCATCGATGAATACCATGACGTTGCCGGCCTGGCGCAGCTCCTGCATCAGCTTGCGCAGCCGCTCTTCGAATTCGCCGCGATACTTGGTCCCGGCCACCACCGCCGCCAGCTCAATGGTGACCAGCCTTTTACCGCGCAGAATATCAGGCACATTGCTCTCCATGATCCGCTGGGCCAGCCCCTCGGCAATGGCCGTCTTCCCCACACCGGGCTCACCGATCAGGCAGGGATTGTTCTTGGTGCGGCGACTTAAAACCTGGATCACCCTCTCGATCTCCTTGTCTCTGCCGATGACAGGATCAAGTTTCCCCTCGCGGGCCAGCCTGGTCAGGTCTCTGCCGAAAGTATCCACTGTGGGCGTTTGCGGGCCGCTTTTTCCCCCGGCCTCCGGATGGGCGGCGCCCTCCTCTCCGCCCAGCAGCTGGATCACTTCTTTGCGTGCTCGCTTCAGATCTATTTCCATATTGGTCAGAACCTGGGCGGCGATGCCCTCGCCTTCGCGCAGCAGCCCGAGGAGGATGTGCTCGGTGCCCACATAATTATGACCGAGGTTCTGGCTTTCCTCGATGGAGAGCTCCACCACCCGCTTGGCCCGCGGCGTGTAGGTGATCCCCTGGAACAGGATTTTATCTCCCCGGGGGGTGATCCGCTCCACCTCGGAGCGCACCCGGTTCAGATCCACATTCATATTTTGCAGGGCGCGGGCGGCAATGCCGGACCCCTCCCTGACCAATCCCAGAAGCAGGTGCTCCGTTCCAATAAAATTATGGCTCAACCTTTTCGCCTCTTCCTGGGCCAGGACAAGTACCTGTTGGGCCCGTTCCGTAAAACGGCTGAACATAAACATCCCTCACTCACCTCGCATCAAATAATTGTTTTCCTTTCAAAACCATCAAACTGATTCTGGAAATTGCTCCAGAAGCTTTTTTAACCGTGCCGGCCTTTCCAGATCCCTTTCCGCAGGGCTCAGCTCTTTTCCCGCCATGATCTGCAGGCAAGCCGGGCTGATCACAACAAACATCTCGTTGAGCAGTTTTCTGTCGACTCCCTTCAATAAACCCAGATCATAACCCAGCCGGACATCTGAAAGGAGCTGCATGGCCTCCTGCGAGCTCATGAGCTGGGCGTACCTGAGCTGCCCCAGGGAGCGCCAGGTCCGGTCCGCAATGCGGGCTCTGTTCTCATTGAGCAGCGCCTGGCGGGCGGCTTGCTCCTGCTCGATAACCTGGCGGGTTACTCCGCCGAGGTTGCGGATGATCTCCTCCTCGGACTGGCCCAGGGTAATCTGGTTCGAGATCTGGACCAGGTTGCCGATAATCTCCGTCCCTTCTCCATACAAACCCCTTACCGCCAGCCCGACCTGGGAAAGCGCCCCCAGAAGGCGGTTGGCCTGCCCGGTCATGATCAAGGCCGGCAGGTGCAGCATGACCGAGGCCCGCAGCCCCGTGCCCACATTGGTGGGGCAGGCCGTGAGGTAACCACAGGTCTCATCAAAAGCATAATTTATTTCCGCCTCGAGAAAGTCATCATAACGATCCGCATCCTGAAGGGCCTCTTCAAGCTGCAGTCCCGGCAGGATCACCTGAATGCGCAGGTGGTCCTCTTCGTTGACCATGATGCTGACCGCTTCATCGCTCCGCAACAGCAAGGCGCCGTGCTGCGACTCGCGGGCCAGAAAAGGGCTGGCCAGGTGCTTTTCTACAAGGAGTTCCTTCTCCAGCGGAGCGAGGCTTTCCACGGGCATGAAGGAAAAATCTCCAAAGGCTTCCTTCTGAGAGGCCGCCGTTGCGGCCACAAGCTCCTGGATACGCCTGGTCTGGGCGTCGGAGGCAAGGTAGGGAAAGGGAATCCCCCGGATGTTGCGGGCAATGCGCACCCGTGAACTGATCACTGTTTCCGCCTCGGGGCCGCTCCCATCCATCCACTTGCTAAAAACCACCTGCTCCTGTTTCACTGCCTCTTCCCCTCCTCCAGCTCTTTCTCCATGGACTTGATCCGGTCGCGCAGCCCGGCAGCCTCCTCGAACTCCTCTCTCTGCACTTTCAGTTTAAGCTCTTCCCGCAGCCGCTCCAGCTCCCGGACAAAACGCACCGCCCCCTGGCTCCGGCGGGGTACCTTTCCCGTATGCCGGGTGCTGCCGTGAATGCGGCGCAGCAAAGGCACAAGCTGCTCGTTGAAAGCGGGATAACAGTCGCTGCAGCCCAACCTCCCGATCTGGCTGAACTGGGCAAATGTCAGCGCGCAGGAGGGGCACTGCACCTTTGCTTTGCGCTGGGCCTCCCGCGAACCGCGCATGCTTTCTCCAAGCAAGCTGCCGAGCAGATCGTGGAGCGACAGTTTTGGTTCAAAAGAAAAATCCAGCTCATCGTGGGCCTGGGCACAGCGCCTGCACAGGTGAAGCTCGGTCTTGCGACCATTGACAATCTTTGTTATATGCACAGTTGCAGTTTCCTGTCCGCATTCCTGGCAAACCATCAAGGAAGCCCCCTTTTCAGTACCTGTTTTTTATGATCGTTTCCAGGGCAGCCTGAAACAGCTTTCTTTGAATCTCCCTGACCTCCTCCAGGTCAAGCCCCCGGTAGTTATGATCCTGCAGCAAAACGCCGATCATCTGCGCTTCACGCCGGGAAAGAACCCTTTCCTCGAGGATCAGCTTCAAAAACTGCTCCGCCTGCTCCGGTTCGAATGGAGCACTCTCGATCTCACTTAGAATCTCCACCCAACTCCGACCCTGTGGATGGACAATGCGGTAAATGCGAATATAGCCGCTGCCGCCCCGCCTGCTTTCCACAAGGTATCCGCGTGCAGCAGAGAAGCGGCTGCTTAACACATAATTAACCTGCGAAGGCACACAAGAAAATTTGCGAGCCAGCTCGGAGCGCCGGATATCCACATAATTTCGTGTGCTGATGGCCAGCAGTTTTTTTAAATATTCCTCGATATGATCTGTCAGTGAAGCCACAAGCGCCGCCCTTCCCGGATTCATCCTGATCTAGTTTGACCTACCTGCATTACTTTTTATACCATATTATCAGGAAATGTCCTGACCATCTTTGACCTTCATTGATATTTTAACCTATTCATCTTCCCCGATCAAGAGCTAATATGATTTATTATGCCGCCAGCATCGGGCTATAACTCTTGTTTTCAGGATATAAATCTGTTTTTTGCATGATTTTGATGTATTGGAGTAAAAGGAAGTGATTGTCTGCGCTCTCTGCCGGGTAAAATTTGCCGCCCTATGCCGATGCGGAAGGTCTGGAGTAAAGACCCACCGGCACCTCCTCGCCCTGCCAGCGAAGCTGCTGTATTCCTTCAATAAAAGCCAGCCGTTGAAACAGGCGGTTGGAATCAAAATTCAGCGGGACCACAAGCATAAATTCAATGTCAATGGCCTTCCCCCCCACGTCTCCGGGAACAGGGGAGCCATGCATCTCAATTTTTAGGACATTGATCTTCAGATCGGTAAAAATACCGGCCACCTCACCTACAAGCCCCGCCCGATCGGACATGTGTAATGAAAGACGCTTGCCCCGGTACGAGGAAAGAAAAACCCTGTCGAGACGGCCCAGCGCCAGCAAGCTGATCAGGACAAGCAACGTTGCCAGCATGGCGCCGAAATAGAAACCGATTCCCACGGCCAGACCGATTGCCGCAACAGCCCAAAGACATGCCGCTGTGGTCAAGCCGCGAATACCGCCCCGCTGCCTGAGGATCGTGCCGGCCCCCAGAAAACCGATCCCGGTAACCACCGAAGCGGCGATGCGGCTGGGATCGGCCATCTCTGCCATGGGGCCGGTAAATGCATAAGCAGAAACCATCATGATCAGGGTGGCGCCGACGCAAACAAGAATATGGGTGCGGAAGCCCGCAGGCAAGTTTTGACTTTCCCTCTCAAAGCCCACAGCTCCGCCAAAAACTATAGCCAAACCCAGACGCAAAGCAATTTCCCAGTAAGGAAGCATAACCGTTAACACCCTCTCCAGTTTCCCGGCGCCGCGCTTTTATATCGGAATGGCCCCTAAAAAACGGCGGCGGATCGGGCCCGTGTAATCACTACGCAAGCTGGAATCATTTTATTCCCCTGTTGGGTCCGGATTCAGTGCATCAGCATTGTAGTAGTTGCCCATGTTCCACAGCGTAAATCCATGGACCCCCTGATCCCGGGCGGCGTTGATCTGGGCCCTGATGCCGGAGGCCCCATAGGAGTAGGACTGCAGCCAGGGACGCAGCTCCGCAGAAATTCCCGCCTGCGCCAGGCGCTGCCGCGCACCGGCCAGGCTGAGGCTGACGGTCCCATAGGGGTCTTCCGCCGGATTGGCCAGCCCCAGGTTGCCCGCCTCAAATGTTGATGGATAGAGCATGGGGCAGACAACATCAACCACTCCGGCCATGGATTCCAGATGCTGCCCGATACCCATGCCCCCCGGATCCACCATTACCAGGCCAAAGACATCAACGGAGAGATCCACATCGTATTCGGCCAGGGAAGCACGGGCATAGCGCAAAAAAGCGGGAATGATTTCGTTGTAGGCAGTCCCGTCCGCCGCCGGATAAAGAGCCGCCCCGAGGTTTCCTGTCTCAGGGAAGCGCACATAATCGAACTGAATTTCACGAAAACCTAGCTGAGCCGCCTCCCTGGCTACTGCAACCACATACTTCCAGGCCTCTTTGTTGTAAGGGTCAAGCCAGCAGTCACCGCCGCCGTCGCGCCAGAGCGCGCCTCCGCTGTTTTTCACGGCCAGTGAGGGCCTGAAGGGAGCCATGGCGCTGTCTTTGAAGGCTACGATACGGGCAATGGGGTAGACCCGGTGCTGCTCCAGAAGCCTCATGAAGGAAACAGGATCCCCGATCAGGCCCTTGTCCACACCGGCTTCCGCCGCCCAGGGTACACCTGTGCGGGAGTAGGTCAGACAGCCGTTGTCATCCTTAAAATCAACAACCATGCTGTTCAGTTCGGTATGATCGAGCAAATCCAGAAGTTCGGGGAGCCGGCCCCGGGCGACGGTGGTCCCATTTAGATATATTCCCTTGATATTTTCAGGTCTGGGAATCAAGGGCGCCTCCGGCCAGAAAGGGACCCAGTTTCCGGCAGGGGAAACGCCTTCTGAAGGGCTGTCCCCCTCCGGCGATGGAGCCGCCGGGCCGGTATTGAGCAAATAATCGGCAGCGGTGGACAGCACAGCCAGGAGGACCGGCACCACGATCAGGGCGAGCAAAATTCTGATGCCGCGCTTCCGCATCATCAGGCCAATCCCCTCTCCCGATTTCTCTTTCAAAATGATATTTAACGATTCTATTAATTAAAAAAAGCACCCTGATTATAACATATGTGCACCTTTCCGAAAAGGTGGGAGCGGTTATCCTGACCCCCCGGTCCGGTGCGCACATGTTTTCCAATATCCCTCCGGAATTCAGAAATGGACCTTTGGTTCCGGACAAAAGCTACAGTGACGGCAATAATTGTCTGTTTTCCAGCACCGGGGCAAAAAGATCACCATATCGCTGCAGGCGCGGCATGACATTTTGCATGGTAAAATCACCGGGATGAACCCTTTCCCCAATGACTTCATCCCAGGTTAGAGGCAGCGAAACCGGTGCACCCGGCAGGGGCCGCGGGCTGTACGGCGCCGCCAGCGTCTTGCCCCGCCCGTTCTGCAAGTAATCCAGATACAACTTTCCACCGCGCTGATCCAGCTTGCGCTCCAGCGTGGTAATGCCGGGATAGGCCTGGTGAACACGGCGGCAGATCTCTTCGGCAAAGACCCGGCCCTGTTCATAAGTGTAGCGCGGCTCTACAGGCAAGTAAAGCTGCATCCCCGTGGCTCCGGAAAGCTTTGGATAACACTTCAGCTGCAGATCCGCCAGGAGCTCCCTGACAGCTATGGCGGCGGTGCAGATATGAGAAAAACTGCTCCGCTCCATGGGATCAAGATCAAAAACAACATAATCGGGATGGTCAAGACTTTCCGCCCGGGAGAGCCAGGGATGTAGTTCAAGGCAGGAGTGGTTGCCCAACCAGACCAGTGTTTCAATAGAATCGACCACAATGTACAGGGTTACCTTGTTGTCGCTGTGGCTGACCGAACAGGTGCGCAGCCACTCCGGAGCCCCTGCGGGAACATTTTTTTGATAAAAACCCTCCCCGTCAAGGCCGTCCGGAAAGCGCTGCACCACCAGGGGACGGTCAGCGAGGTGAGGCAGCAGGTAGGGCGCCGCTTCTATATAGTAACGGATCAGATCGTGCTTGAGCAGCCCCTCATCAGGCCAGAGCTCACGGTCCAGATTGGTCATGGTGATTTCCCTGTTGTTTACTTTGAGCATGGACAGACGATCACCCCTCCGGGACAGCGAAGACAGATCTTTCCGTCCCATTTCTACCTTTCCGACCTGCTGCAGATACCGGCAAAACCGTATCCCTGTGATATATTTTAAAGGAGAGCCTCCGAGGGAGAGCGGCCGGTAAAGCCGATTACTACCGGGGCACGCAGACGCAGGTCGGCCGTCCACTCGGCAAATTCAACCTGCACCGTCAGCCGCGGTTTTAACCAGAGCAGGTCTTTCCCCCGGGGGGGATTGCTGAAGCCGGGTTCGGCGGCCCGGTCCTGTCGGGCATAGTCGCGCAGCAGCAGCAGGTCCTTATCTTTCAACCCTGATCCCGCCTTGCCGATGTAGAGCAACTCCCCGTCGCGGTAAGCGCCCAGGAGCAGCGCGCCCACAGAACCGCGGGACATGGTCAGCCCGCCAATCACGCAGAGCCGGCGTTGCCTGGGCTTGATCTTCAGCCAGTCGGCCGACTTCCGGCCTCCCCGGTAGGGGCTGCCTTTTTTCTTGGCCACGATCCCCTCCAGCCCCGCCTCCTCAACCTGCCTGTACAGCGCTCCACCGTCCTGAAAATTATCGTTCAGGTACAGCGGAAGAGCAGCTTCAACAACCTCTTTCAGCAGGCGATGCCTCTCCTCGATGGGGCGGAGGGCAAGGTCTGCTCCTTCCAGATAGAGAAGATCGAACAGGCAGTAGGTGCAGGGTATTTGCCGCTGCAGCGCCCGGATAGCCTCTTCACGCCGGCAAAAATCGCGCCGGATCACCCTGGCGAAGCTGGGTTTCCCCTCCGTCAGGGCGACTACCTCGCCATCAAGAACGGCATTTCTCGCTTTTACAAGTTCCGCCGCCCTCTGCAGCTCGGGGTATTGCTCCGTGCGCATGCTTCCCTTGCGGTTTTTCAGGATGACCCGGCCGTCTTCGATAAGGGCCAGGATGCGCACCCCGTCCCATTTGATCTGGTAGATATAGGCGGATCCGGCGGGCGGAACCTTGCTGCTCAGCGGCTCCATGGGCCGAACATTCATATAGTATTCCAGGGCCGGGGATGGTTGCTCAGGAAACACCGGCGCCCGCTTTCCGCTTCTTGCCCCCGCCACCGCTGCGGGCGGCCTTGCGGGTTGCTTCCACACTGGCCTTCAGAGCTTCCACAAGATCGATCACCTCTCCCTTTTCCGGAGAGGAGGCAATGAAAACCTCTTCACCCTTGATCTTGCCCTCGATGATCTCCAGAAGCGCCTTGCGGTATTCGTCGGTGTACTTTTCCGGTGAAAAGGGAGCGGTCAGGTTCTCGATCAGCTGCTGCGCCATCTCCAGCTCCCTTTCCTGCACTTTCAGATCGCGGTCCCAGGCAGGCAGCGCTGCTGTAGAGCGGACTTCGTCGGGATAGAACATGGTTTCAAGGGCCAGCGAGCCTCCGTAAGGCCGGAGCACCCCCAGGGCCTGCCGGGAACGCAGGACGATGCGGACAACAGCCACCATCCCCGCCTGGATCATGGACTGCAGCAGCAGCTGAAAGGCCTTTTCACCCGTTTCGCCCGGCGCCAGGTAGTAAGAACGGTCATAGTAAACAGGATCGACCTCATCGGCCCGTACAAAATCAACAATGGCAATGCTCCTGGTTGTCTCCGCCGGGATGCGGGCAAGGTCGCTTTCTTCGATAATGACGAAGCGCCCCTTCTCGTACTCGTAACCCTTGACAATCTCGTCCATGGATACTTCTTTATTGCAGGCGGGGCATATTTTGCGGTATTCAACCGGGGTCCGGCAGGGTTCGTGAAGGTAGCGGAAACGCACATTTTTTTGCTCCGTAGCGGCAAAGAGCCGCACCGGAATATTTACCAGTCCAAAACTGATGGAGCCTTTCCATAGAGGACGCACGGGATCACCAGCCCGGATAATCTACTTTAATTCTATTATTCCAATAGAAAAAACGATTATCCGGGCCACATCGCTCCGGAAGCGATTTCAACCTTCTTCAATTTTTCTTGCCGCATTGAGAATGCGGGCTGCCGCTGTGGCGGCAAGGGCGCCGTCTGCCGCCGCAGTAACGATCTGGCGCAGGGAGGTGCGGCGAACATCCCCCGCAGCGTAAACCAGCGGCTGCGAGGTCTCCATGGTTTCGCCGGTGATAACATAGCCGCCCTCGTCCAGCTCCAGTTCACCGCGCAGAAAGGCGGTGCCGGGTACACGGCCTGTCAGAATAAAGACTCCGTCAACAAAGAGCTCCCGCTCGCCCTCTTCCTGAAGCAGGATCAGTCCGCTGACCTTGCGCTCGCCTTTAATTTTCTGGACGGTGCTGTTCCAGATGATCTCCACATTGGGCAGGGCGAAGATCTGTTCCTGAAGTGCCTTCACCGCACGGAAGGAGCTGCGATTATGCACCAGGTAAACCTTTTTGGCAAAACGAGCGATAAACAGCGTCTCCTCGAGTGCTGCGCTGCTGCCACCCACCACCGCCACATCCTTGCCGCGGAAGAATGCGGCATCACAGGAGGCGCAGCTGGAGATGCCCCGGCCGAGCAGGTCTTCCTCGCCTTCCACATGGAGCAATTTGGGCATCGTGCCGGTGGCGATGACCACCGCCCGGCCTTCAATCTCCCCCGCCGGGGTGAAAACCTTTTTTATTTCTTTTTTGAATGAAACCCGCTCTGCCTGCGTCGCCTCGATGCGGACATCAAAAC
>JAPXLS010000077.1:0-9932 GCA_033809435.1 Bacillota bacterium | reverse complement strand
TATGGACAGCATGCCGCGGTTGATCTCGCGGAGCAGGCTATCCGCTTCCCGGCGCAGGCCGGTCAAATCGATGCCCCGCCGGTACTCGGGCCGGCTGCATATCCGAAAGAAATAGGTGGCCTGCCCCCCGGCCTCGCCGGCGGTGAAAGATTCCATGGCTATGGCATTGCCCGGTTTACCTGGATCGGAGCTGTACATGGGGATGAGGAACCAGAAATAGGGGCCGCCCAGATCGCCGAGGAGCCCTTTCTTGATCCCCAGGCAGATCTGATCCTGTTGCGCCGCCGCCTTGAGATAGCTGTACGATTCCCTGATCGGTGAGTTTTCCGCCGCTTTTTCCAGCTCTGTCCGCAGCAGGGGTGAGATCGCTTCTATTTCAACGAGCGCGGCGGCCCTCCCGTCCCTGAGCAGGGCCGCGGCCCTGCCGGCGGAAGCCGGCTCCAGTGCAGGAAACAGTTCGCGCAGGGTCTTTTCCGTTTCCCGGTTCAGCCTGTTCATGGCGCCGGTCAGGGCTTTTTCCAGGGGATCCAGGTGGGAGCCCATCATGGAAAAGGCGATCGTTTCACCCGCCGATGTTGTCAGGGTGAGGACATGGTTTTCGGCGGCGATGGATTCTATTTCGGAAAAAGGGATGCGCCGGGGATCTTCCATCTGCGGAATGATCACCAGGCCGGTCTCGTAGACCCGCGGTTCACAGGGACCTTTTTGCAGGAGGGCGCCCTTTTCGTCAGCATAGCTGTATTCGCCCTGCAGGCCCGCCTTGCTCACCTGCTCCTGCATGAGCATATCCTTCAGGATCACTTCACCGCGCAGCCGGTAAAGGCTGCGTAAAAAATCTTCGTAGTTGTAACCGAGATGGAAGAGGTGCACTCTTTCACCTGCAGCACCGGTCAGGATAACCCGGTAGTCGCCGCTGTCGATGTGCAGTATTTCCCGGTACGTCAGCGTGCATCCGCCGCCGCCAGGGAGCAGCAGGGACAGGTTATTCTGCCACAGCTCCAGGGAGGCCTCGCCGCCGCCGGTCCGGGCGCCCTTCCCATCGAGCAGGGTACAGGCGCCCCGGCAACTCATCACCGGGGTCTCTTTTCCCTCCCCACCTACCTCTGCTCCCGGGTCCGGTTTTCCTTCCTCGGGGTCCATATCTGCGTCCCCCCCTGTTGGTAATGAAATAGTATTCAACGGCCCGGGGGGTATATCCTTGCGGCATTGGAATAAAATTTGAAATTGCTTGCTTCCCCCGGGGAAAGGCGTTACAATGATGAAAGAATGTGAGCACAAATATGTGCACAATCAGCCGGGAGGAAGAAAATGCATCCATTTACCGAATATCTCAACCCTTACTTAAGCGATCTTCTGCAGAATATGGCCATGGACAGGAGCTTTGTGCGGGGGGAGGGCTGCCATCTCTACGATGAAACGGGCAGCTGCTATCTTGACTGCATCGCCGCCTATGGAGCGCTGCCCTTCGGGCATAACCCCGCAGCCATCTGGGAGGCGGTGGCTGCTTACCGCGCTGCCGGGGAGCCCAACTTTGTCCAGCCCTCCCATCTCGATGCCGCCGGCACCCTGGCGAAAGAGCTGGTGGAGCTGGCGCCGCCCGGCTTGCGCTATGTCACCTTCACCAACAGCGGCGCCGAAGCGGTGGAGGCGGCGTTGAAACTCTGCCGAGCCGTTACCGGGCGCAGAGGGATTCTGGCCGCAGGGAACAGTTTTCACGGCAAGACCCTGGGCGCCCTCTCCGCCACGGGAAACAGCGCCTACCAGGCGCCTTTTGGCGCCCCGGTGGAAGGGTTTGATTTTGTCAAATACGGCGATGCCGCTGCTCTGGAAGGCAAACTCGCTGCAGCGCCGCAGTCCTTTGCCGCCTTCATTGTCGAGCCCATCCAGGGAGAGGGGGGAATCGTGGTGCCGCCGCCGGGCTATCTTGCGCGGGCCAAAGAGATCTGCGCCCGCTACGGGGTTCTCCTGGTGGCGGACGAGATCCAGACCGGGCTGGGGCGGACGGGGCGGCTGTTCGCCTGTGAGGAAAAGGGGGTTGAACCGGACCTGCTCCTTCTGGCCAAGGCCCTGGGCGGCGGCCTGGTGCCCCTGGGCGCCTGCCTCAGCACGGGAGAGGCTTACAGCGAAACATTTGCGCTGAAGCATTCCTCGACCTTCGCCGGAAACTCGCTGGGCTGCCGGGTGGGGCTCAGGGTGCTGGAGCTGCTAACCGCGGAGGGGGGCGCGCTGCTGCGCCGGGTTCGGGAGCGGGGGACGCTTCTGAAGAAAGGTCTTTGCGCCCTGCAAAAAAAATATCCGCACATCATCAGTGCCGTGCGGGGAAGGGGTTTGATGTTCGGCCTGGAGCTGACCAGGGAACGGCGCAGCTTCCCCGGCAGTCTCCTCGGCTTTGCCGCCGAACAGGAGCTGCTGGCTCCGGCTCTCTCCGCCTACCTGCTGAACCGGGAGCGGATCCGGGTGGCTCCCACGCTGAACGGCGGCGCCGTTATCCGTATCGAACCGCCGCTCACCATCACCGCTGCACAGTGCCGCCGTGCCCTGGAGGGCATCGCCGCCGCGCTGGCGGTGCTGAGCGAGGCCAACACGGCGAAATTTTTCTCCTTTATCGTTTCGGAGGGTTCGAAGCAAAGCGAACCCGGGGAAATGGTCTCGCCCGCTCCGCCGCAGGCCGGCGGGGCCATAAAAGCGGCGGATGGGGTTGTTTATGCAGGGAAGCGAGAGCATGCGGGGGCGGCCTCCCCTGACGCCGGCGCCGCCCCGGGTGCGGGCCGCTTTGCCTTCCTGCTCCATCCCCTGGACCTGCAGAGCTACACCCAATTTGACAGAAGCCTGCTTCTCTTCAGCAGGGATGAACTTGCCTGTCTGGCCAAAAAATTGAGCAGCCTGATGGAGCCTTACGTGATCTCCCGGGTGGATCTGGAATCAAAAGAGGGCTGCCGCGCCTGCGGCGAATTCATCGTTATACCGCGCACCGCCGGAGAGCTGGCCCGGATGCCCCGGGAGAAAGCGCTGCAGGAGCTGCGGGAAGCGTTGAAGCTGGCCCGGGCGGGGGGCGCCGGCATCGCCGGTCTGGGCGCCTACACCGCCGTTGTCTCCATGGGCGGGCTCTACCTGAAAGACGAAGGGATCCCGCTGACCACCGGCAACAGCTACACCGTGGTCTCGGCGGCCGAAGCGGTTGGCGCCGCCTGCGGGAAACTGGGGATCCTGCCGCAACGCACCATGGCAGCGGTCATCGGGGCCGCCGGTTCCATCGGCAAGGGAGTGGCCCTGCTGCTTTCCGAGAGGGTGGCCGGCCTTGTCCTGGTGGGGAATCCGCACAGCAAAGAGAAAGCCGCCGGGGCGCAGCGGATCTGGGCGGTTGCTGCGGAGATCTACCGCTACCTGGCCCGGCTGCTGCAGGAAGGGCGCCTGTTTCCGGCCGGCAGCATGGGCGACATCCTGTCGCGCTGCACAGCGCTGCCTTCGCCGGAGGCATCCCTGCATGAGTTTGCCGACTATGCCCGCGGTGCCGCCCGCCGGGGCGGCCCGGTCCGCGTCACCACCTCTGTGCAGGAGGCGCTGGGCCGGGCGGGAATCGTGGTCAGCGCCACCAGCAGCCGGGAAAAGCTGATCCGGCCGGGCCACCTGCAGCCGGGAGCGGTGGTCTGCGATATCTCGCGGCCGCCCAATGTCAGCGCCTCCGTGGAGCGGGAGCGGCCCGATGTGCTGGTCATTGACGGTGGCGTTGTGGCGCTGCCGGGGCGGCCCTGCCTGGGCTGGGATTTCGGTTTCCCGCCGGGGCTGGCCTACGCCTGCATGGCCGAAACGATGATGCTGGCGCTGGAGCACCGCTACGAGCACTTCAGCCTGGGCTCCTCGGGAGTGAACCTGGAGTCCATATTGCTGACCCGGCAGTGGGCCGCCCGCCACGGCTTCAAACTGGCCGACCTGCGCAGCTTCGATCGCCCCTTGAGCCGTGAGCGCTGGGAGCGGCTCCTGGCCGCCCGTTCCGCCTCCGCCCCGTCACCGGGGCTCCGGGAAAGCGAGCAAAAGCATTGACATATTAATTGAACAGTGTTAATATAATGAAAAGGTAGCAGTTTCCGCCGGGGCATACCTTTGCTTCTTCGGATAATTACCATGCCCGGGAGGGGTTGCAGATGGCTCGACCGAAACGGCCGGCCTGGCAGGTGGAGCGGGCCCAAAAAAAGATCTTCCATGCCGCCCTCGAACTTTTCAACAGGCATGGCTTTGATGCGGTGACCATCCGAAGAATAGCGCGCCGGACGGGCTGTTCCCCGGCAACGATCTACAATTATTACACCGACAAGGATGCCCTTTATCTGGACATTCTCACAGAGGGATTCAACATCCTGTACCGTCTGCTTTCGGCAAAGCTCGGCATTGCAGATCCGCTGCAGAGAATACGCGGGTACGCCGCCGTGTTCTACCACTTCAGCCTTGACTATCCCTACTACTATGACCTCATGTTTTCTTTCCATGTGCCCAAGTACCTTGATTATACCGGAACCCCCGCCGAAGCCGCGGCCTTTGCAGAAAAGGCTGTGGCCCTGAAAAACGTGGAGCTGCTTTTTGAAGCCTTCGCGGAATTTTATGGTGAAAGTCCCGTTCCGGGGGAGATCCCGGCGGATATAAACCGGAAAACCCTGTCGCTGCTGGGACTCTGTCACGGGATCATATCGCTGCACCGCTCGGGGATCTGGGCCGAGCTGGATGCTGATATCGAAGCGCTCTATTTTTCAACAGTTGATGATTTTCTGCAAAGGCTGACCCCTGTAAAAGGGGAGCCGGCGCCGGGCAGGGCCCGCCTGCTTCAATAATTTCGACGCAGCCGGCACGGGGGCGGCGGTAATTTGCTTCAACAGCCGGAACGACAGGATCTGTTGAAATGTGCAGGGCAGCCAAAGGTGCTTTCCGTAAAAAATCAGGGGAGGGGATTGGAAGATGAAACCTGCGGCAGCGAAGCATGATCATTTCAAGGTTAGCCTGCAGGCCGGTTTTGTGTTGAAACTCATGTCTCTGATGCTGCGCTTGAGTCCCGCTTTTCGCCGCAATATTATCGACGAGGAGAGGGGTTACCGGTTCAACGCCCGTATTCAGTTCCGCACATTGGACGATGCGGCCCAGGCCTTTGCCATATTCAAAGATGGCCGGATGAAGGCGGGGCGGGGCCGGATTGACCATCCCGATCTCACCTTCAATTTCAAGAACGGCCCAGGGATGCAAAGTATCTTCTCGCTGAAGAAGCCGGCCGACGCCCTCACCATGATGCTGGAAAACGATCTCTTCATGGAGGGCAACCTCATGTATCTGGCCAAATTTGGCCACCTCTCCGCGGAGTTGGCTGCGGGGCGCAAGAAAAGGAAAAAACTTCGCCTGCAGAAGGAAAGTCCTGCGGAGGTTATGGAGCACTGCGCCGGGCCGCGCGATTCCCACCCGCCGGCTCACCGGGCGGTTCTGCAGTCAAAGCCCCATGACCGGGTGGAGGTGCTCGCGGAACCTTACCTGAGCGCCTACCGGCTGGATCAATTTCCCCGCCTGCAGGCGGCCCGCGAAAAACTTTACACCACCCCGGCCGCAATCTGTACCGAGCGGCCCCGGCTGCTGACGGAATACTTTTTGCAGCAGGGTTTTGAGAAGGACCCCGCCGGCGAGCCGCGCGACCCGGAACTTCGCCAGGCCGGGGCGCTGGCCCATATTCTCTCCCATCGTGAACCGGTCATCCGGGATGATGACCTTCTCGCCGGCACCACAACCACCAGGGATGTGGGGGTGCTGCTTTTCCCCGAATTCGGTGCCCTGGCGCTGTGGCCCGAACTGCTCACCGTTGACGAGCGCGAGATGAATCCCTACCGCATCTCCGCCGAGGATGTCGGCATTCTCAACTACGAGGTTTTTCCCTTCTGGGCCGACCGCAATGTGATGGAATACACCCGCAGCAAGTACGGCAACCCCCGCTGCCAGCAGCTCGAGGGCCGCTGGGTGCTCTATTTCTGCTGGAAAGCACATGCCGTCTCGCATACCATTCCTCATTTCTCCATGATCCTCGAACGGGGGCTGCTCGAGATCATCGCCGAAGCCGGGGAAAAAGAGGCTGCGGCCAAAAACGCAAAAGAACGCTCCTTTTACCGGGCGCTGCAGGTAGCCCAGGAGGGGGTCCTGGCTTATGCCCGCAACCTCGCCGCCCGGGCGCGCGAACTGGCCGCCGGGCTGGGCGACGGCGCCGGGGCGCAGCGCCGCCGCGCCGAACTGGAGGCCATGGCTGCGGTCTGCGAACGAGTCCCCGCCCACCCGGCCCGCACGCTGCATGAGGCGATCAACTGCGTCTGGCTCTGCTGGGTGGCCCTGCACATGGAAAATATGAATGCCGGGCTCTCCCTGGGACGGTTGGATCAGGTTCTGCAGCCCTATTTTCTGCGCGATGCCGCCGCTGCAGGTAGCGACGCAGAGAAAGGGGAGCTGATCCGGCGAGCCCTGGAGCTTGTCGGCTGTTTTTACCTGAAATGCTCCGATCATCTGCCCACCGTTCCTGACCTGGGCAACCGCCTTTTTGGGGGCAGTTCTTCCGACCAGGCGCTGACCCTGGGCGGGGTGACCCCCGACGGCAGCAGCGCGGTTTGCGATATGACCTACATATTCCTTAAGGTGACGGAGATGATGGCGCTGCGGGAACCAAATGTTAATGCCCGCTTCTATCCCGGGATCAATGATCATGCCTACCTGAGGCGGCTCATCGAAGTGAACACGGTAACCGCAGCCACCCCTTCCCTGCATAATGATGCTGCGGTTATCCCGGCCCTGGTTGAACAGGGCTTTGCCCTTGAAGACGCCCGCGATTGGGGGGCCACCGGCTGCGTCGAACCCACCAGCGCCGGCCGGCACATGGGACACACCAACTGCATGCTTTTGAATACGGTGGCTGCGCTGGAGATGGCTCTGCATGACGGGGTTCACCCCCTTGTCGGAGAGCAGGTGGGGCCGCGAACGGGTGATCCGGCGATGGAGGGGACCTTTCCCGCCTTTGACGATTTCAAAGCGGCCTACAAGGAGCAGCTGCGCTATCTTATCGACCAGTCCGTGGCTTACAACAACTATCTCGGCGCCTCGCATCAGGAGCTGCACCCCACGCCGCTGCTTTCATCCTTCTTTGACGGGCCCATGGAGAAGGGGGAAGATGTCATCAGCGGCGGCGCTCGCTACAACACTTCGGGAGCGGCGCTCGTCTCCATTACCGATGTTATAGACAGCCTGGCGGCCATTGATGAGCTGGTTTACCGGGAGAGAACTGTTGACTGGGAAACGCTGCTGCAAGCGCTGCAGTCCGACTTTCGCGGTCATGAGACACTGCGCGCGCGCATTATCACCCATGCGCCCAAGTTCGGCACCGATGCTGTGGGGCCGCGGCAGCTGGCCCAGGAGCTTATCGATTTCATCTACGACTGCTACCAGTCTCACCGTAACTACCGGGGCGGAATCTATACCAGCGGTTTCTGGAGCATGTCGAATCATGTTGCCTTTGGAACCCTCTCGGGGGCCCTTCCCAGCGGCCGGCTGAAGGGAAAACCCTTCACGCCGGGGATTACCCCCTCACCTGCCGTTACCGACAGGCTGCTGCCCAATATCCATACCATTGCCGGGTTGGACCCGCTGAAGATGCCGAACAACATTGCCTTCAATGTCAAGGTGGCTCCGGGAGCGCAGGACAGCCATGCCGCTTTTGTGGATCGGGTGACCGCCTATGCCAGGAGCTATTTTGAACTGGGCGGGATGCAGATGCAATTCAATATTGTGACCACGGAGATGCTCAGGGAGGCTGTGGATCGGCCCGAAGATTACCGCTGGCTGCTGGTGCGCATCTCGGGCTACAATGCCTACTTTGTGGAACTGAACCGCGATATGCAGCAGGAGATTATCGAGCGCACTGAATTCAATCTTGCCGCGGGGGGGCAGTAGCCGGGCTGCTATCGGAAAGGGAGTGACCGCAATGGCTGAAGCTGAAAGCCGGCGTCCGCTCATCGTTGAAATCAAGCGCAATGCCCTGGACGATGGGCCCGGCATCCGCACGACTGTTTTTTTCAAGGGCTGCCCCCTGGCCTGCCTTTGGTGCCAGAATCCCGAGGCGATCAAGCCCTATCCCCAGATCATCTATTCGCCCGGCGACTGCCTTCTCTGTGGCGCCTGCGAAGCGGTCTGCCCCCGGGCGGCCATCGACCTGGACCGTCGTCCCCGCCCGGTGGACCGCTCTCTCTGCCGGCGCTGCGGCCAATGTGCCGCCCGCTGTCCGAGCAAGGGGATTCGCCTGGTGGGCCGCTTTTATTCCGCCGCCGAGCTGGCTGAAATTGTTTCGGAAGATCTCCCCTTTTATGAAAACTCCGGCGGCGGGGTCACCCTCTCCGGCGGCGAGCCCACCCTTTTTCCGCGCTACCTGGAGCCCTTTTTGCAGGCCATCACATTCAAGCACATCCATGTCAACCTGGAGACATGCGGCTATTATGGCCGGCGCCTTTTTGAAAAGTACGTACTGCCCTACCTGGATCTGATCTACTTTGATCTCAAGCTCATTGATCCCGCGGCCCACCGCCGTTACACCGGGCGGAGCAATGATCGCATTCTGGAAAACTTCAGGGCGCTCATCCGCGGCGGCAGTACGCCCGTTCTGCCCCGGATTCCCCTGATCCCCGGCATCACCGACAGATCTGAGAACCTGGCTGGAATTGCCGCTTTCCTGAAGGGGCTGGGTTTGAAGAAAGCGGCCCTGCTGCCCTACAATCCCCTCTGGCTGCCCAAGGCGGAGGGTCTGGGCCGGGACAGCTCATATCACTGCGAAGAGCTGATGACACCGGCCGAACTGGAGCGCTGCGCCGCGCACTTTGATGCTTTTGAACTGGAGCGAGTCGGAGGGACGTAGACTTTGACTCACCGGAGGTTCAAGCCCTTTGGATCATGTTTCTGTTTACACCGGCGGCGCGTTCGATTTGCCGGTGGCTGACGCCGGGCAGGGCTTTTAATTCTCGCAAAATCGCATTCCTCCTTGAAGCCGGCATTTTGAGCAGATCCCTGGTTGACCTGCCGGCCAAAACCTGCTGGATCAACTGCTCTGCAAGCCCATCCGGGGCTCTGGTAACATCGTCGATATCCATAAGATCATCTCCACACATTTTCAGGTGGAATTCGGCGAAGGGTTTCTGTCCGCCTATGATTCCCAGGGCCATTGCCGTATCTGTCAGCCTGCCGTCCCTGCTTTCCGATTTCATATAATCATGGTAGCTGCTCCAGGGATAGTTTGCGCAATCAAGTGCGATTCCAGCCTTGACGGGATTCTGGTGGATGTAGCGCAGCGCCGTCAGCAAATATTCGTCCGCATCCACGGCCTCACTGTGGAAACGTCCCTGGAATAGATGTCCCACCCGATCATGTTTCCGGTTATACCAGTATACATAAGCGCTACCCAGTCGTTGCATGATCTGACTGATCGTTTCGATAGTCTCCCTGACGAGCAAATGCACATGGTTGCTCATCAGACAATAGCCGTAGATGTTGCAACTGCTGCGTTCCTTGACCAGGCCGAGTTTCTCCAGGAACGTAATCCTGTCTTCACTATCCTGAAAGATATTCCAGCGATTAATGCCTCTTAGCATCGCATGATAGACACCGCTTTCGCTCCTTTTGCGAGCTGTTCTAGGCACAGGATCACTCCTTTCAGAAGGGCTGTTGGATTATTATACCATAGGGGCAAGATTCTGAAAATAGCCATTGAAGAAGAGTACACCTGTTTCAAGGGCTGCCTGGAGAAGAACACCGGCTTTAAAAGATCCGAGGGGCAGGCGCTCAATGGTGAGTCAAAGTCAACGTCCCTCCGACTCAACGTCCCTCCGACTTACTCATACGTATTTTGCCCTATAAATTTTAGCCATTTTTCAGTATAATAT
>JAPXLS010000076.1:0-10049 GCA_033809435.1 Bacillota bacterium | reverse complement strand
AAGTATACCACATCACCGGTATACTTCTATGATATCATTGGCCCCGTTTTTGGTCCCCTTAAATCATAGCGCGCCCAACCAGAGCAGGTCCAGGTAGAAATTGGTCCCTGCAAGGCCCAGGATCACCGCGGCAATACCGGCCGGTATCAGCCAGATTATATGGCGGCGCAAGATGAACCCCTCCCTCAAAACAAAGGCCGGTGTAAACCGGCATGGATTTAAACTTATTTTAGCCCAGCCAAACAACTTTTGTCAAAAGTAGAAAGAAGGGGGTCGGGTCTTGAAATATTTATTTTTTCTGCAGTGCGGAGTAAAAGGGCAAGGGACAGGTAAAACCTGTCCCTTGCCCGGTGTTGCATACTGCGGGCTAACTGGTTAACCCGGTTCTACTCTTCATCCTCTTCTTCCACAACTTCTTCCTCGGTTTCTTCTACAACTTCTTCCTCTGCTTCTTCTTCAGCTTCTTCTTCGGGTTCTTCCTCTTCGACTTCCTCTTCCTCTTCGCCGTTCAGCTCATCCTCGATGCCGTCGAGATCGCCATCCTCGTCTTCCACCTTGGGCGCGCAGCCGGCGGTGAAGACGAAGACCAGAGCCAGAACGAGCATCAAGACGAACCCCACCTTGAAAATTTTCTTCATCCTGCTTGACCCTCCTCTCTTTCTCTAATATATGTTTACTTCGCCATGATATGCACAAAAACCTTCCACAAATTTCATTAAAATGATTTATATTCCTTAATACTTATTCAAGAAATTTAATACTTCCAAGCTCTCAATAAGCCTTCCGGCGCTCCTTGCCGAGGAAAAGAGCCACCGAGAATATGGCCAGGGCAAAGCCCAGCTGGATCAGGATGCTGCTGTACACGGAGGGAAGGGAGCCGCCGGAAAAGCACGACAGCTCGATGGCCTCGTTGGCCCGCATGAACCAGTACGAGGGCAGGTACCTGGCCACGGCGAGCACAGATCTGCTCATGACCGATTGGGGCACAAAAACGCCCCCGAGAAAGCCAAGCCCCAGGGCAACGACATTGATCACCCCGGCCTGAACTCCGTGGCTTTTGACAAAGCCGCCCACCAGGAAAGCGATGGCGCTGCAGACAGCGGCAAAAACCAGTGTATTCAGGGCATAAAGTCCCGCCAGCCCCGAGGTGAGCAGGCTCTTGCCATGCAGGAGGAAGCCGCCCAGGAGCAATATGCCCCAGCAGCCCAGGGCAAAGGCGCCATGGCCGGCGGCCAGCTGCAGGTTCATGCTGCGGCGGGGCAGGGGGGCCCCCAGGTTGCGCAGGTAAAGATCGCGTTCATTGAATGTGAGCATGATCTGGCTGATGCCGGTCATGATCATGGCCAGCAGCCCGAAGGCGCAGTAGGCAAAGTAGCCGGCGGCCCCCTGGTGGTAACCGGCGGCAGCGCCCGCATATTTTATTGCTACCGGGGTATCAGAGGCCAGATCCCCCATGGCCGAACGGACGAGTTCGGCTTGCGACTCCTCTTTGCCGTAGAAGCGGTGCAGCCTGGCCGTGTTCAGAAATCTGTCCACGGCCAGATCCACATAGTAACTGTCAGCGGAGCCGGGCACGATCACCTTCTGGACGGCGCAGTCCCGGCCCGCCATGAAGTCACTGGAAAAGCCCGGCGGGATAATGGCGACGTAGTGAATTTCGCGGTAGAAGAGGGCGTCCTGGAGTCTCTCCTCATTGTCGGGCAAGGATACTGCATTGTTGTTCAGCGCCAGGTAATCTGCCAGCCCCAGGGCCAGCGGAGCCCGGCTGTCCCGGTTGATCACTGCAATGGGGACCCGGGCCGGCTCGAAGCCACCGGCGGCACCCCGGGGGGCGGCCGAGGAGAAAAGCACCACCTGGATTGCAAAGACGCCCAGGATGACGGCCAGCATGAGCATCGAGCCCCGGACGACCTTGAAGTAAGCTCTAAACAGCGGCATACTTTTCCCTCCTTAGCCGGATAAAACTTGCCGCGCACATCACTGCGGAGATCAGGAGAAGCAGGCCGATATTTGTAAAGAATCGCCGGTGGCCATCGAAGAGGTAGAGGCTGTAGAAAGCGTCGGCGACGAGGGCCGCGGGGTTGATGTAGGAGAACAGCGGCGCCTTGCAGGCAATGATGTACTTGATATCGACCCACATCAGGCCGGCCAGGAAGCTCATGAGCATGCTTGTGCCGATGAGCACCCCCGTTTTCAGGCCCACGCTCCCTCCGACGAATGTGCCGGTGAAGTGGCCCAGCGATACTCCGGTCAGGCAACCGGCCAGGCATGCCAGGAGAATGTACCCCATCTGATTGCCAAAGCTAATTCGCAGGACCAGTGCCAGGTAGGCCAGCAGAACGAGCAGCTCGCAGAAGGAGATGAGCAGCGCCGCCAGGGTATCGGAGAGCACCACCTTCAGCTTGTGCGTGGGCGCGGCGCAGCGCCGTGCTCCCTGCGCCGACAGATCTGCCTGCAGATCAATGGTATTGCGCAGCCCCCAGAAGGCGCTGTACAGGCAGGCCATGGCCATGAGCGCGTAGAAATAACCGAGGTAAGTATCAGGTATCGCACCGGAAAATGATATCTCCCCGGTGTAGCTCCGGCGGTCCCCCAACTCGGCGAACAGTGCCCGGGCCGCCTCCGGATTATTCGATATGATCTCCCCCGCTGTTTTCGTTGTGTGCGCGTACTCATCCAGAATCACCTTGAGGATACTTTCCTCCAGTCCCGGCTTCCTTACGGCGAGGCTCGCAGGTTCGCCGGCGGTGATGATCCCGGAGACAGCTCCTTCTTCAAGCAGCCTTTCAGCTTCACGCGCCCCGGCCAGGGTCAGCTCAAGCAGCCGATCTCCATCTGTCTCCGAAAGCAGTGCCATGGCCTGTTGAAAACCGATGTCCTTACGATATGCTTCATTATCCAGGATCACTGCCTTGACGGGTTCGAACCTCCCGGTCACCGCCATGAGGCGGCCAAAAGCAAAGTGAAAGAATGTGGCCAGCAGGAGGGGAAAGAGCAGCGTCCAGAAGACGGTTTCTCTATCACGCAGCAGACATTTCAAGCGGTAGATAAAAAGATGGCCGAACATATGCTTGCCCCCCTAATCTCGCAGCTGCCTGCCGGTGATTTCGAGAAAGACATCGTTCAGAGTGGGCTGCTCCGAGAAGACCCTGCTGAAAGTGATCTCCCGGCTTTTCAGGTGGTCGAGCAGCCGGAGCAGGTTGTGTCCGCCGCCATCGTAATGGACGGAGAGGTGTTCGTGGTCATAGTGAGCCCTCGCAACATGGGGTAGCCGTCGGATCCGGTCAAGATCACCGGGTTCAAGCATATAGATCTCCACGCTGATGGTTTCTCCATCATTGATCATCGCCTTGAGCTCTTCCGGGCTGCCCGAGGCCAACGTCCTGCCGTGATCCATGATCACCACCCGGCTGCACAGCTGCTCCACCTCCTCCATGTAGTGAGAGGTGTAGAGCACCGTGGCGCCCCTCCTGTTCAGTTCCCGGATACCTTCAAGGATGCTGTTGCGGCTCTGCGGATCCACGGCCACGGTGGGTTCATCGAGTATGAGCAGCCCGGGCTTGTGGGCAATGCCGCAGGCTATATTCAGCCTGCGCAACAGGCCGCCCGAAAGCTTTCGGGGAAAGAATTTGCGGAACTCGCCCAGTCCCACAAAATCGACGGCCTCCTGAACGAGCTTTCGCCGGGCGCTTCGATCCCGGACATAAAGGCCGCAGAAGTAGTCGATATTTTCATCCACCCGCAGCTCATTGAAGAGGGCCACATTTTGCATGACAATGCCGATATTCTGCTTGATGGCGTAGGCATCGGGGGCCATGGGCTGCCCAAATACCTCGATGGTTCCCTTATCGTAGCTGAGCAGTGCCAGGATACAGTTGATGGCCGTGGTTTTGCCCGATCCATTGGGGCCGAGCAGGCCCACGATCTCGCCCTCCTCCACCTGCAGATTGAAATGATCCAGCGCCGGCAGGCTGCCGTAGCGCTTGACCAGGTTATGCACGTTGATGAGCATGACCATCCCTCCTCCCTTGCCTCATCCTCTTCGTATTCTACTGGATGGGGAGATGGCCCCGTAAGTGCCTGCAGTCAGTTCTTCAGGTGACAATTGTCACCACAGCGCAAAACCTCAAATTGTAGGACCCGGGCGGGTATGATAGACTTACCATCAAAGGGGATATGCGCATGCCCGGGATTATTGACAGGCTCCTGGTGCTGGTTTGCTGTGCCTCCCTGCTGGCGGGCATGGCTGATGATATCACCGCGGTGGCGGCCATACTGGTCGCCATAACCGTAAGCGCACTCAACGGCTATACCGGGTCGGGCCCCCTTCTTGCAGCGAGCCTTCTCTTCTACACCGCCGCCGGCGCATTCTGGCCCGCATTTTGCCTGTTCCTGCCCCTGGTCTACTATGATGCCCCGGCCGGCGGCCCTGTTTCACGGCGCACTGCAGGGCTCATCGCCGCAGCGGCCTCGCTGGCGCTCCCATTTATATACCTGCCTGCGGTTACATCGCTTATGATTGCAGTCCTCATGGCGGTCTCCTGCGTGCTGGCCCTGCGAACAGCTGAAGCCGAGCGCAGCCGGATCGGGGCCGGGCAGCTGCGCGACATCAGCCGCGAAGCGGCCCTGCTGCTCGAGGAAAAGAACAGGGAGCTCATTGAAAGGCAGGATTACGAGATCCGCCTGGCCACATTGAATGAACGCGGCCGCATTGCCCGGGAGATTCACGATCACGTGGGGCACCTGCTTTCCCGTTCCATCCTGCAGATAGGTGCGCTCATGGTGACAGCGAGCAATGAAGAGGAAAAAGAAAATCTTTCCACCCTTCATGAAACTTTGTCCCAGGCTATGGATCGGATCCGGACCGGCGTTCACGATCTGCACAGCGAATCGATCGATCTGCAGACCAGGATCGAGGCCCTGGCCGGGGGTTTCACCTTTTGCCCCATTCAGCTTCGCTATGCCCTGGAGCGCGAACCTGAAAGTGACATCGCCTGCTGCTTCATCGCCGTGGCCGGGGAAGGGCTGAACAACATTATCCGCCATTCCAACGCAACGCTGGTCACGCTTGCCCTGCTGGAGCATCCGGCCCTGTACCAGCTGGTGCTGCAGGATAATGGATCGGCGGTGAGCCGCGAGCCGGGTAAGGGCCTGGGCCTGCAAAGCATGGCCCACCGGGTGGAGGAGCTGGGAGGTCGGATTTCCATCGAACAGAGCGGGGGATTCAGGCTTTTTGTTTCTCTCCCCAAAAGGAGGGCCACGCATGAAAGTGCTGCTTATAGATGACGACCCCATAGTCTGTCAATCACTGAAAACCATCCTGCAGGCGGAGGGCGGGATCGAAGTGGCGGGGATGGGCCATGATGGTCCCGCGGCCCTGGAGCTGTACAGGGTACTCCAGCCCGATGTGCTGCTCATGGATATCCGCATGGGCGAGATGACGGGTCTCCAGGCCTGCGAGCAGATCCTCGAACGGTTCCCCGGCGCGCGTGTTCTATTCCTGACCACCTTTTCCGACGACGAATATATCATCCAGGCGCTCCGGCTGGGAGCAAAGGGCTACATCCTGAAGCAGGATTTTGAAAGCATCGTTCCCGCTCTGGAGGCAGTGTACAGGGGGCAGAGCGTATTCGGTGATACCATCATGACCAAACTACCCGGTCTGCTGAAGGGCGGCAGTGAGGCCTGCCTCGCTGAATTCGGCATCAGCAAAAGAGAGCAGAGTATTATTGAACTTGTGGCCGAAGGATTAAGCAATCGGGAGATTGCCCGCACCCTCTATCTCAGTGAAGGCACAATCCGCAATTATCTGAGCGTCATCCTGGAAAAATTGGAGCTGCGCGACCGCACTCAACTGGCTGTATTCTACCTGAAGCGGACCTGAGCGGAACATGTCAGGCGCTGCTCTTCGCAGGCGGGTACCCTTAACTCGCCCTGCTCCGGGGCCCTACTCTTCCCGGGGCTTCCCCTCCTCGACAATCTGCGGCAGCGGGGCATAGTAAATGGTCCGCCGCTCCCTTATTTCCGGTGCACCCCCGGGCGGCTGCACCGTAACCCAGGTGCGGACCGAAAGCCCCTCCATGCCCGTTACCGCAATCCTTCTTTCCCCGGGGGGCAGGCTGCTGACGGAATTTATGATTTCGGGAAAGGGGTACCGTTCCAGCACCTCCCGGTGCCAGGTTACCCTTGGTGCCTTGACATTTCCGTAAAAGGCTATGTACAGGGTCTTGCCGAAAACGTCCGCCCAGAGCAAAACCGGACCGGCCTTGTTGTTTCGTATTTTCAGATCCAGGGAGCCGTACCAGATGGTGGCATCCCTTCCGGGGGGGATGTAGTTGACGGGCATCACATGGGTGTGCCGCTCCACAATGCCCAGATCTGCCTGTACGGCGGCGTTGAAAACCGTGGTGGCCACCTTGCACATGCCGCCGCCGACAGCGGGATAGAGCTGTTGACCGCGGTAGGCGAAACCTTCCCTGTAACCGCGTTCCGCGGTATAGGGGCCCAGGGTTCCGTTCAAAGAAAAAGTAAGCCCCGGTCCCATCACGGTACCGGCCAGTCCTTCAGCGGCCAGGGCAATGTTGTGCAGCTCACCCGGGGCGGCGGCGGGAAAGGAGATCCGGAATGCCGCCAGACGCACCGGGGTGTTGTTGTCGGAGCAAGCCTTTACGAAATTCTCGTTTTCCTCCCAGAGCAGGGGGCTGTACACGGGTCCGCTGTTTCGTTTGGAGAAATGTGCCGCAGCGGGGAGGCAGCGGTTTGCAAAGGTGACGGCTGCAGTGACCGCAGCTATGGTCGCCAGGAGGACCAAAAGAGCTTTGCGGGCCGGGTTGATTTTCATAAATTCACCGTTATAACATATTTGCAAGAAGCGCGGATTATGATTCCATGTTTGGCGGGCGGCAATAATGTTCTGCACAATATTGTAAATTCAGGCAGCTTGCGTATAATGTACAGAAAAACAGGGCGGATCGCTTCACGGTTATTTGCGGCCGGTGGGGGAGCGCCGCTGCAGGAGGCCGTTAAAAATGGGGATCAAGTTTGTGCATGCCAACATCGTTGCAAAGGATTGGCGAAAGCTGGCTCGCTTCTACATTGATGTTTTTGCCTGCAAGCCGCAGTACCCGGAACGGGACCTTTCGGGTGAATGGGTGGACCGCCTGACAGGGATCGACGGCGCCAGGATCAGGGGGATGCACTTGACATTGCCCGGCTATGTTGATGGGCCCACATTGGAGATCTTCCAGTACGATCCGGGGCTCCATCGGCCAAACCCGGCCATCAACCGGCAGGGATTTGGCCATATTGCCTTCCATGTTGATGACGTGGAAGGGGCTGCCCGGAAGCTGGCGGCGCAGGGCGGCAAAATTCTGGGCGATATTATTCAGCAGGATTACGGGGATTTGGGCTTTTTGACCGCCCTGTACGCCCAAGATCCGGAAGGCAATTTCATAGAAATCCAAAATTGGGGGCGAAAGTAACATTTCAAAACCTGGCCCCACGGGAGGGGGAGAACTATTTTTTCGGTCCGGCGCATAAATTTAAATACCGCTGTCCTTTATGATCTATTATCGAAAAGGGGGATGCCCCGAGCATGCGCCGGAGAAGAAAGAAAGGCAGTTTCAAAGAGGTCGTTGCCGATTTTTTTGAACTCCCCCATGAGGTTGTCCTTGATCTGCCCCGCATCACCCTTGTAGGCAATGTCCAGCTGTATATTGAAAACCACCGCGGCGTTATCGCTTACGATGAAAACGAGGTTCGCCTGGCGGTAAAGAGCGGTGAAATTGTTGTCAGCGGAGAAGGGCTCCACATCAAGAATTTGCTTGAAGAAGAGCTGTTGATCAAAGGCCTGATCAAAGGCCTTTCTTACGAGATATAGCTGCGGTATAGGAGGAAAAGCCGTTGTTTATAATAAGATGGTGGAGATATCTGCGCGGCTTTGTGGTCATCTCCCTGGAGGGGCGGGGAGTGGAGAGACTGTTGAACCTGGCGGTGGTGCGGGGGATCAGTTTCTGGGATCTGCAGAAGAAGAGGGAGAAAGCCCTTCTCTCCCTGAGTCTTGCCTCTTTCAGGGAACTGCGGCCCCTGCTCAGGAAGGCACGCTGCCGGCTGCATATTCACCGCAAGGTGGGCCTCCCCTTCATCGGTTACCGGCTGCGCCGCCGCCGGGGTCTGGCTGCAGGGGTCCTTCTTTTCATCGCGTCGCTCTATCTGGCCACTTCGGTGGTCTGGTATGTCCGGATCAGCGGCACTGCGCGACTGGAAAAGGCCGAGGTGCTGGCCATTGTTGATGAGATGGGGGTTCGCCCCGGGGTCTGGAAGCGGCGGCTGGACCTCTCCGAACTGGGCGAGGAGCTGCCCCGGCGCCACAGCGGCATCGCCTGGGCCGGATTCGAGCTGCGTGGCATCGTGCTTGAAATTGAAATTGTGGAACATCTTCCCGGCATCATCCCCGATCGCCGGCCTGCGGATATCGTTGCCTCCAAGGATGGCTTGATCGAGAGGATCGTGGTGATCGAGGGGAAGGCCGCAGTCGAAGCGGGTGATACCGTATCCGAAGGCGATTTGCTCATCGAGGGAACGGCCGACTTTGGAAACAGCGTTCTTGATTCCGAGGAGCTGCAGCCCCCGGAGCGGGAGGTCAGGGCGCGGGGAACGGTGGAGGCCCGGGTCTGGTACGAAGCCGCGGAACCGCTCAAACTCGAAGAAACCTCCATAAAGCTGACCGGAGCGTCCCGCAGCAGCTGTTATGTGAGGTGGCGGGAGAAACAGCTGCGGTTGTGGGGTCCGACCGCCAGCCCGTACAGTTTTGCCAGAGAGGAGGTCCGGACCACCTGTTGGAGATGGAGGAATATTTCTTTCCCCGTCGAAGTACTAAGGATTGCTTATCTGGAGCAAACTGCGGAGCGAAAAAAGATCCCGCGCGATGAGGCGTTGCAGCTGGCGCAGAAGGAAGCCCGGAAAAAGCTGCGGGGTCTGGTTCCCGAAGGGATACTTTTTGAACAGTACTATTATCAGGAGTACATGGAAAACGGGGCGGAGTGGGTCCGTGCGGTGGCCGAGACCAGGGAAGATATCGGCATGGTGAAGCTGCGCCGGCCCTGATCTGTCATAAAAGGGTGGGGACTTCTTTGGCGGAAAAGGTTGTCAGCCGTACGGTCTTGCTGGAGAGCGGCGAAGAGGCTTTGCAGCTTTTTGGAAAGCACGACCGCAATTTCGATCTTGTTGAAGATAATTTCAATGTTCGCCTGCTCCCGAAGGATTTCGAACTGGTCATCGAGGGCCCTGAAACCGAGGTGGAGCCGCTTTATCAGATGTTTCAGGAGCTTTTGCGCAGTATCCGCAAGGGGCACTTTCTATCGGTCCGTGAATTTGAATATGCCTTGAAGTTGACCCGGGAGGGACATGCCAAAAGCGTACGTGAACTTTTCAGCGAGCTGCTGCTGGTAACTCCCCGCGGCAAGCAGATCCGTCCAAAAACCATCGGTCAGAAGTGCTATCTCGAGGCGATGCGGCAGAAAGATATTGTTCTCTGCATCGGCCCGGCGGGAACGGGAAAGACCTATCTGGCCCTGGCCGTGGCCATAGATGCCCTCAAAAAAAAGCAAGTGCAGCGTTTGATCCTGGCCCGCCCCGCGGTGGAGGCGGGAGAACACCTGGGTTTCCTGCCCGGTGATTTTCAGGAAAAAGTGGATCCTTACCTGAGGCCCATATATGACGGGCTCTACGATCTCCTGGGGGTGGAGCTCTTTCAAAAATACCGTGATCGCGGTATAATAGAGGTGGCGCCCCTTGCATATATGCGGGGGCGCACCCTTGACGATTCCTTCGTTATTCTGGACGAGGGGCAGAACGCCACCTCCGAGCAGATGAAAATGTTTCTCACCAGGCTCGGCTTCGGGTCGAAGGCGGTGGTGACGGGGGATATTACCCAGATTGACCTCCCCCGCGAGCGCGAATCGGGCCTGGCCGAGGCGCCGCGCATTCTTGCCGATGTGGAAGGGATCGCTCTCGTCTACCTGACCGAGAAAGACGTGGTCAGGCATCCC
>JAPXLS010000075.1:0-10058 GCA_033809435.1 Bacillota bacterium | reverse complement strand
CCACAGTAGAGCCATCTTTATTATATAGAAGGCCGGCAGGGTTAATCATCATCAAGCAGGGCTAAAAATATTAACATAATCCTATACATAATGTATAATATAAGGGGATCTGCAAACCAGTGAGAAATGATGCATGGTTATAACCGAAAGGCAGGTGGAAAAATGTCTTTTACCGTTGGCGATGCTTTGCGGCTGGATGTTATGCAGTCCTGCAAAGTGCTTACAGGTTCCGCAGGTCTGAAAAACCAGGTCCGCTGGGTAAACATTATCGAAATTCTGGATGATCTCCGCCATATTGAAAGCGGTGAATTCCTGATCACCACCGCCTACGATCTGAACATGGACAACGAAGCCCGTCAGAGAGAACTTATCGAATACTTGACCGAAAAGGGGCTGGCGGCCCTGGCCATTCAGACGGGCTACTACATCCTCGAAATCCCGCCCTTTTTTATCGATCTTGCTGCGGAACACGGCATACCGATAATTGAAATACCCTTTGAAACCAGCTTCAAAAAGCTGACCAGGGGTTTGCTTGGAGAGCTGATGCGCCGCAATGGTTTTCTTGAGGAAGACAGCGCTGATGAAGAGAGCAACCGCCTAAAAACCGCTATCCGCTATGGCCGAGAATTGCTTGCCCGTCTCAGGAGCGGTGAAAACCCTGATGATTTTAAGGATGATCTGCTCAAGATGCAGGTCCTGTCCGACGCTGCTTTCCATATCATAACAATGAAGGCGCTTCCTGTTGATGCTGCAGAGGTGGCGGAAGGGGAGCAAAGCGAACCTTTGCTGTTGGAACCGGGTTTGTTCCACCTTGCAGCCCAGCATAAACTTCCCTTTTTGGCCGGTCCTTTGGACGGCAGCTATGTCCTGCTGCTCCAGGCAGGTAAACAGCAGTTGCCCGAACAGATTTTACCCGTTGCCCGCAGGGTGCTGAGCGAGCTGAAAATATTTTTCCCCCAATTCAGATTCATTGCCGGCGCCAGCAGTTTGCGGCACAATCTGACGGCCACTGGCAGCGCCATGGATGAGGCACTGAAAGCGATGCATATTGCTGAACTTGATCTTGTTGAAACAGATGAGCTATTGCAATACAATGATCTGGGAATTTACAAAATTTTGCCTGATGTGCAAAGCAGCGAACCGTTAAAATCTATTTGCCAGGAGACTATTGCCCCGCTGCTGGCCTATGATCGGCGAACGGGCGGGGAGTTGATGCAAACGCTGCGGGTCTACCTGAAGCACCTAAATATCAGCCAATCTTCCAGGGAACTTTTTGTTCACCGCCACACAATGAAATACCGCCTCAATCAGATCGAAGAGCTTACAGAGTTACCGCTCAATGTGCCGGGCAATTTTTTTAAACTTCACCTTGGGCTGATGATCTATGACTACCTGCGGGCCCGGCGGACTATTTGAAATACTGCAAATTATCAAGATTGCAGATAAACTGGTGAGGGAAGACAAAAGGGCAGACAAAAAGTCTGCCCCACTTTATTCAAATGTAAAGTGATAGCTGGTAAGACCCAGTTCATCGCGCATGGCTACCATCTCCTCCTGCAGCTTTCGGCCCACAGGAACCCCTTTCTTTTGACGCTCCAGCCAGGCCAGGTGCTCTTTCTCACCGGCAGTATAAATTCTGTCCTCCCCGGGTGCCTTTTTAGAGGCACGCAGATGACGCAGTATCTCCCCTGTTGTCCTTTTAAAGGCGGCAGGTTCAATAAAAGCCTCTATATCCACAGCTATAAAGAAATGCCCCAGGCGGTATGGCACCTTGCGCCCTTCGCTGTCAAAGCCCGTCAGCCCCTTGAGAAAAGCCCCGCCCTGCAGGGCTGCCGAGAGAATTTCCACGACTGAAGCATAACCGTAACCCTTGTAACCTGCATTTTTTTCGCCTATACCGCCAAGCGGGGTCAGCGCCGCCCTGCCCTGGACCAGATCAACGAGGATCTGCTGCGAGTCAGTCATGCTATTGCCCTCTTCGTCGATAACCCAACCCATGGGGATCTCCTCACCGGCCCGGGCATAAACTTCAATCTTGCCACGCTGGGTGACCGATGTGGCACAATCAAGGAGAAAAGGAAAGGGTTCATCGGTGGGAAAACCGAAGGTAAGCGGGTTCGTACCGAGCATATTCTCCACACCAAAGGTGGGAGCAATGGAGGGCCGGGCATTGGTTCCCGCCATGCCAATCATGCCGGCGTCAGTAGCCATCTTCAGATAATAACCGCAGATGCCGAAATGGGTCGAATTGCGCACCGCCGTCATCCCTATCCCGCATCTGCGGGCCTTGACCAGGGCCAGCTCCATCGCTTTTTTTGCAATAACCTGCCCCATTCCGTTGTGGCCGTCAACAACTGCCGTGGCCGGCCCCTCTCGGACCACCTCAAAATTGGTCACCGGAAACTGAATCCCATCTTTGATCCGGTCATAGTAAATCGTCTTCAGCCGTCCAATGCCGTGCGAATCTATACCCCACTTATCGGCGGTGATCAGCACATCGGCACAGATACGGGCCTCATCTCCGGGCACACCCGCTCCCTCAAAAACAGCAGCCATAAATGCCTCCATCGTCTCGAAATCAATCCAGAATGTCTTATCAAGCACGGCAATATCTCCTTTCCGGGCTGTCAATAGCAGTGGATAACAAAAGCATCCTGTTAATAGTCTTTTTCGTCATTTCTGTTATAAAACCTTTCACTGCGGCCGGGTATTATATCAACATGGGAGAAGATGTGCCTGGACAGCGGGATCTGTACCTCTGCTGCATTTCTATTCCTTGTAGAACAATACAATCCGGTTTGTATTGGTTCCGGATCGGTTGTTTTTGACGCCCCAGATATTTGATGTTTTTGTAAATTTCTGCATGTTAATTATTACCCCAAAGCATTTATAACCCGCATCAAGCCCCAGTGGAACCACATACTCCTCCAACTTGACCTTGCCCTTTTTCACCTCGCCCACCTCAAAAGCCACCCATCCGCCGGATCTTGTGACGCGGTACAATTCGTTGAATACCTGTCCCATTGCCGCAGACCAATCTTCCAGGGTTCTGCACAGGGACATCCTCCTTTCAACATCTGCAGTGTCAATGGCATTGAACCAGCATCTGAGCCAATTATCCCTGGAATATTGAACAATATCCAGAAAGGGGGGGGAAGTAACTGTCAAGTCAACCGAGTCATCCTCTATCTCTCCGGTTTTTCCGGCGTCGCTTTCCAGGAACAGAGCCTGCCTGGAGGCCCTTCTCAAATTAGAGATAATCGCCGGAGTCAGGTCTCTGTGCAGAGAAACTGTTTTACGCTTGATTATTTTTTTTGTATCGCGGTATTCGGGCACCTGATTTCTTTTTTCATTAATTTTTATTTGGCTTTCCGGGGAAACAGCCTGATTTGGAGGCAGCGTATATACAGAGAAGAATCCGGGGGAGTGACCCGTCAACCTGTTGGTGGCAACCATCCGAATCCAGCGATCCACATCATCCTCTTCACCCCTCGCCTTCCTCCCCTCCAGGTATCTTTTGATGGAGACAATTTCGGCCTCCGTTGCGGGATGGTAGAACATGGACAGATCCAGATCGGCCCTGAGCGAACGGTCAACAGGTATCGATTCCAGTCTGGAAGAAATTTCATCAATCCCGGGAACAGAAAGGCGGGGTTGGGCAAATATTCTGCTCAAAGGGTTGATATCATTTGAAATAGCCCGCCTGCCCAGAATGGCGGCCTCAATTACAGTCGTACCTCTTCCGCTGAAAGGATCGTATATGGTGTCGCCCGGTTCAGTTAATGGCTCAATAAAGAAACGGGGCAGCTGCGCCTTGAAACAAGCCCTGTAAGAAACCTCATGGATAGAAGAAGATTGCCTTTGCCTGGAAGTCCAGAATTCATTTTTAAACCTGGTTACAGGAATGCCCTTGATTCTGCCGCTTTCCACAACGGTGACCCGGTTGGCAGAAAAGGGCACTGTGTTTCTGTCCTCTTCAAGTATAAATTCCTTTAAATAGCGTGCCAGGTTTTGCTTTTGCAACGGCAACGATAGACTCCTTTCTGGTTCAGCATACATAACCGGGGGTTGGGCGAGGGCCGCTGTCTGGGGATAGGGATGAAAAAGCGGAAAATGGAGCGCAATAAAGAAATGGAGCGGGTGATGGGAATCGAACCCACGTAGCTGGCTTGGAAGGCCAGTGCTCTACCATTGAGCTACACCCGCATTGCTGAGAGGTGTGAAGCAAGATGTACTACCCACCCTCGCTGCACCGCTCTTTTCATTTCGGCCGGCAGGACGCTGTCTACAATGCAGCCTTGCGGCACAACATTAATATAGCATAGATTAACCGTTTTTTCTACAGCTCTTCACCGGTTCTTTTGCCGGACCTGCTCATGGACCTGCTCATACCTGCCCCGCCCTGTAGAGCTATCACGCAGTCTTTTCCGACACCTTCCAAAACAGATCAATATGAGCAGGCCCGTTATTGCAGGAAACCGATATGATAGAACAGGCATATTGCCATGGAATTGACAGCCTGGACAGCATGTTGCTATACTTTCTCCAGAGACATAAAGGGCAAACCTGCGGACTTTACGCCCGAATAATTTAAGCGTTGCCCTGATAAGCATAAATACAGGGGGAGGGAGATCATGGAACCGAAAAAACTTTACCGTTCCAGGACCAATACAATGATTTCAGGGGTTTGCGGCGGTCTGGCCGAGTATATAGGCATGGATCCAACAGTGGTACGTCTGCTCTATGTTCTTCTATCGCTGTTTTCTGCGGCCTTCCCGGGTCTGATCCTCTATATAATTGCCATGTTTATAATACCCCTGGGCGATCAATAGAACGAACCTCAGCAAAAATGCCCGGTTTCATATGAGAACGGCCGGGCATCTCCAATTATCAACAGCCAACTTCGGAAGGTGGTCGGGGCGGCCGGATTCGAACCGGCGACCCCTTGGTCCCAAACCAAGTGCGCTACCAAGCTGCGCTACGCCCCGCCACAAGAGCCATGAAACTAACCCAAAAGATATTATACACTATAATAGTCAGTCTTAAAAGGCAAGATCCTTGGCTGGCACACCGCCAAGGTTTTATGGTTTTATAACCGGCTAAAATGGAATGGGTCAAAGTTAAAGTCCCATGGCCCCGGGTTGAATTGACATATTCCCGGTGCTGTACTTGCATGGGATAACCGCTTAAATGATAACCGGGGTTCTTCGCCCTTTGATCTGTTTACCCCGGTAGCAGGTTAAACCCGCAGCCCCCTGAACAAGTAACCCGAATGCAAACACCTTATTGAGTAAACGACGGCAGACAAGCTGCATGGCACGAAGGAGGTACCGACACTTTGTACGATGTGGCCATTATCGGAGCAGAACCGGCAGGAGCAACCCCGGAGGTTCTACCAACGATTCTACATCAGAAAAACATAAAGACCCCGTTCATCTGTTATCCGCCGTTGCGCCGGCTGATCATTACTTCAGGGCTTTCTTACATGGCTGTCGATAACCGGGCCCCAGTCTAAGGGGGCCATTTGAGTAAAACAGCGGTTGCCGGGGCGACCGGATTCGAACCGGCGACCCCTTGGTCCCAAAAACAATGTGCACTGCCAGACTGCGCTACGCTGAGATCAAGATGACAACCGGGATGCCGGGCTCAGGATAGAAGTAAGTATGCTGCGCTCGGGGCTGCATATTTAAGTCACGGACAATTGTTGCTAGCCAGCATCCGGCAACGGTGCTGTCTATTGTCAAGGTTTATAGCCGGCCCAAAGTGGAGTAAGCCAAAGTCAGTGACTGAATCAGTCAATCCGGCGTACGGTGCGGGGTTGCTCCAGGTACTGTTCCAGGCGAAGGCGGGCCCGGTGAAGAGCCTTGCCCCGGTGGCTGACCCGGTTCTTGGCCTCTTCATCCATCTCGGCGAAGGTTAGCCCGCTCCCTTCGTAAATGAAAAGGGGGTCATAACCGAATCCCGCCTTGCCGCGCGGGAATCGGGCAATATGGCCGGAACAACTTTCCTCGATAATGCAGCTATCACCCTCATCCGGGAAGAGAAGGGCTATGACGCACTTGAACGAGGCGCCCCGCCTTTCCGGCGGCAGCCCGTGTAGTTTTTCCAGAAGCAAGCGGTTGTTTGCCGCATCGTCCGCGCCGGGGCCGGCAAAACGGGCCGCGTGTACACCGGGAAGACCGCCCAGGGCCTCCACCTCCAGCCCCGAATCGTCCGCCATAATAATAACCCCGTCGCCGGCAACCTCCGCCGCTGCAGCGGCTTTCTTGAAAGCATTGCCGGCATAGGTGGCTTGATCCTCTTCCACGAAGGCCCAGGAGGCCAGCTCTCCCAGGGTGATAATCTCAAGCGGAAGTCCTTCAAAAAGGGCTTTGATCTCACGCACCTTGTTCGGATTGCGGGTAGCAAGAACAAGAGCAGGCATCAGTCTCCGCCCTGCAAAACACTTTTTTCCCGAGCGCTGTCAATAAGCCGAACGGCAGTTTCACCAAGAGCCTCACGCTGCTTTTCGATGAGCGATATGATCCCCGATGCCGCAAGATCAAGAAGGCGATCAAGGTCCTGCCGGTCAAAGGAGCCCTTCTCGGCGGTGCCCTGAATCTCCACCATTTCGCCCGATCCCTTCATGATCACATTCAGATCAACAGATGCGGCGGCATCCTCCCTGTAATCCAGATCAAGGTGCGCTTCTCCATCCACCAGGCCGGCGCTGATCGCTGCCAGATAATCCCTCAAAGGCAGCATATCCAAAAGCCCCCGCTCCTTCATGAAAATAAAAGCTTCCGCAAGAGCCACGAAGGAACCGGTCACCGCCGCCGTTCTTGTACCTCCGTCAGCCTGGATTACATCACAGTCAAGCCGGATTGTCCGCTCCCCCATAGCCGCAAAATCGACGACACCGCGCAGGGAACGCCCGATAAGGCGCTGAATTTCAAGGCTCCGCGCGTTGATCCTGCCCCTCGATTCTCTCTCGGAACGGGTTTCAGTGGAGCGGGGCAGCATGGCGTACTCGGCGGTAACCCAACCCTCCCCGCGCCCTTTGCGAAACGATGGAACACCATCTTCCAGGGTGGCGGTGCAAAGCACCATGGTATCACCCATTGTAATAAACGCGGAGCCCTCGGGATATTTTAGGTAGGAACGGATAATCTGCACCGGACGCAGCTCGCTCGTTTTTCTTCCAGCTGGACGCAATGGCCTATCCTCCGTCTATGTACTGGATTCATTATATCATTTTAAAGGGACTTCATGGGATAGGCTTAACAGCGCTGATGTCATCCGCTATCTTGGAAGTGGAGCGGGAGATTGTTTCCCGGGCAGTGTAAGGTTTTCCATGTACGCAAGGGATTCGCTCGCCCCCCGCACGACACAGGTGAAAGGGTCCTCCACCCGACGAACGGGCAGGTTGATTTCGCGGCCCAGGTAGATATCTATATTGTGGAGAAATGATCCCCCCCCGACAAGTACAATTCCATCTTGCATCACATCTGCGGCCAGTTGGGGAGGAATCCGCTCAAATATGGTGCGCACCGCTCCGGTCAGGGAAGCCAGCTGTGGGACAACCGCTTCATGCAACTCTGCAGCCTTCACTTCCAGGGTATCCGGAGTACGCCGGTACAGGTTGATCCCGTGAAAGGTGTAGGTCAAATCTTCGGGCGGATCCACCGCGTAGACCGTCGTCTTCTTGGCTTCTTCGGCGGTAGTAAGCCCTATTTCCATACGATAATGGCGATGAATATGTCGCTGAATTGTTTCGTCTATAGCCTCTCCTCCCTGTGGCAGCGAGGTCCCGATAACAATGCCGCCAAGGGAGATCACTGCAATTTCGGTAACCCCTCCACCCAGATTCACTACAAAGCTGCCCCGGGGCTCAGCTACCGGCAGTCCGCCGCCTATGGCGGCGGCAATAGGTTCCTCGATCAGATGGGTCTCCTTGACCCCGGCCCGTTTGCCTGCGGCAAGAACCGCCCGCCGCTCCACCTGGGTAGTACCATAAGGTACTGTGATCATCATCCGCAGCCGTAAAAGAGGGTAGCGCCGCAGAACCCGGGAAATAAAATAGCCGAGCATCTTGCGGGTCATCTCGAAATTGGCAATCACGCCGCCTTGAAGCGGCTTTACCGCGGTGATCCCGGGAGGGGTCCGCCCCAACATGCGGAAAGCCTTCTTTCCCGCCGCAGCTACATCGCCGTTGCGCAGGGCCACAACTGATGGCTCCTCCAGGACAATTCCTTTCTGCGGCATATAGATGAGCGTGTTGGTTGTGCCCAGATCGATGGCCATATCCCGCTGCCAAAAGCGAAGACTCAAGCGCCGCTTTCTTTGACCTTTCCTCCCAGCCATGACGCACCTCCCGCTTTTATATTTATCTGCATTAATTGATGAAGATATACTTGCCCGGATCAATACACTGCCCCGCAAAGCGGAAATCAAAGGACAACTGCAACATCTTCCTACCTTTTGAAATAAAAGATATTCTATAAAAAAGCAGGTAAATAATACTGTGGAGAAGAAACAATTATGGCAATATATCGCAGCTGGGGAGATGGGTATGGGGGATACCGGGATTATCGTCCTGCAGGATCTGGAGAAAACATTCTACCTGGGTGAAAACCCTGTCCCCGCCGTTCGCGATTTCAACCTGACCGTTGGAGAGGGCGAGCTCCTCTGCCTGGTGGGCCCCTCGGGATGCGGCAAATCTACCCTGCTCAATTTAATTGGCGGCCTTGATCGACCCACCGGGGGCAAAATACTGGTAAAGGGCACTGATATTACGCGACTCAGCGAGAACGACCTCTGCCTCTACCGCCGCCGTCAATTGGGCTTTGTCTTTCAATCCTTTAACCTTCTGCCGCAGTTTACCGCCCTGGAAAACGTTGAACTTCCGCTTATCTTTGCAGGTGTGGAGCGCCGGGAGCGGCTGCGGCTTTCCACCGAGCTGCTGGATCAGGTTGGACTGGGGGACCGCCTTTCGCACCGTCCCACCGAACTTAGCGGAGGGCAGCAACAGCGGGTAGCCATTGCCAGAGCTCTGATCAATCATCCGGGTATACTTCTCGCCGACGAGCCCACTGGCAACCTGGATACTGCTTCGGGAAGCGAGATCATGAGCCTGATCAAAAATTTGAATAAACAGGGCATCACCGGCATCATCGCCACGCACGACCGTGAGGTAGCGGCCTATGCCCACCGCATTATTGTATTGCGGGATGGGGCCGTGATACGCATTGAAGTTCCTGACGGCGGCATCACCGCTTGACAGGAGCACCGGCAGGACTTGATGGTGAAGGCTAAACAAAGAAATGGAGGCGGATTGCAAAGTGTTGCCCCAAAACAGAAAAGAATATTTTGTTAATGCTGTTAAAAAGACAATACTGCTATTCGGTACAGCCGTCCTGGCAATCGTACTGATCGCTGCCCGGGCGCATGCTCAGGATGAAGGCCCGGATATACCCGGGTTCCCTTTTCCCGAGGAACAGGAATCGCAGCCGGTACCGGTTAGACAGCCGGACCGGCCGCTGGTGTTGATTGCGGAGGTAGCCACCGACCCGGATCCCGTTGTTCCCGGTGAGCCTTTTATCCTGAAGCTGAAATTAAAAAACTACGGCAACATGCAGGGGCGCCGCATTGTTGTCACCCTGCAGTCACAGGAAGGCGAAACAACGCTGAAAAATTTCTCCCCCCTGGGGCAGAGCAATACGCTCTACCTGGATCAACTGCATGTTGGATATGAGAAATGGCTGCAATGTAAGCTTATCGTCGGCCCGGGTGTTGCCGGAGGTGCTTACAATCTGGTCATTCATCTCTCCTATATCAACAGCGAGGGCGACCCTTTTGAATCCACCGCAGTAACAGGGGTGGTGCTTGAACCGCAGGGCACCCTGGATCTCATCGAGCTAAACTATCCGCGAACTGTGTCTGAGGGCGAATGCTTTAACGTCAGCGGCTACGTGGTAAACAGCGGGGGAGCCCCGGTCCGGGGGGTAGGCGTGGCTGCGGGCGGGGACGAAAATTTTGAGCCCGAGCAGGGCGAGACTTATTTCGGAACCTTCAATGAA
>JAPXLS010000074.1:0-10102 GCA_033809435.1 Bacillota bacterium | reverse complement strand
ATAACTTCGCCAAAGCGAGAGGATTTCCCTCTATATTCCTGCAATGTTGTTATATTCCAAACCGATCTAATCTAGTCAATTGTCAGATCATTCCTGGGGTCAATTTCCCGATTTCCGCAAAACCCGAATCCAAAAAGCCCCTATTCCAAGCACCCCCTGGGGTAAAATGTTTTTAAGGGTAGCCGCAGAGCCTTACCTATCAAGGGTTTCCGAAGAGCGTAAATGGCTCGAAGGGATATCTCTATCTGACCACCGGCGGCCTTGACTTCAAAACCGCTTACCTGGAAGATTAATATCTGATTCTTTAACCTCCAGTAAGCATGGGAGGCATGCGGCCGCGATAATTGCAGCATGTCTTCGATCAGGGGAACGGGCCCGCGCCCGGCCGGCAGTCATTGCTTCCGCCGAGTTGGGCCCGTTCCCCAATTTGAGCAAGGGGGGCCTGAGGAGATTTGTGGAACTATCTGGTGCGGCGATTGCTGTACGCTTTTTTAGCCCTGTTCGTTGTGGTTACGGTAACCTTCTTTTTCATGCATGCCATACCCGGCGGCCCCTTTCAGCGGGAAAAGGCCCTGCCGGAGGCGATCAAGAAAAACATCGAGGCCAGGTACAAGCTGGATCAGCCGCTTCACCTGCAATATCTTGATTACCTGGTGAACCTGGCCGGGGGCGATCTGGGACCCTCGTACAAATACCGTGGTCAGACTGTCAACGACATCATCGAGGCCCGGTTTCCTGTTTCCGTCCAGCTGGGGGCTGCGGCCATCCTCATTGCGCTGCTGCTGGGGGTGCCGGCGGGGATCCTGGCGGCGCTTCATCAGAACAAGATACCGGATCATGTGGTCATGTTTTTCAGCACCATCGGTATCGCCATGCCCAGCTTTGTCATCGGAACCCTGCTGATGTACTACCTTTCATACAGGTGGGGGCTGCTGCCCTCATCCATGTGGGGTTCACCCAAGCATGTGATCATGCCGGCCATCGCCCTGGCCGGTCTGCCCATGGCCTTTATCGCCCGGCTGACCCGCTCGAGCATGCTCGAGGTTCTGGGGCAGGACTACATGAAAACCGCGGTGGCCAAGGGGCTGCCCCGGCTGCGCATCCTCTGGGTGCACGGGATCAAGAATGCGATCATCCCCGTCGTCACCTACCTGGGACCGCTGGTGGCGAGTGTGTTAACGGGCAGCTTCATCGTGGAAAATATTTTTGCCGTACCCGGCCTGGGCAAGCATTTCGTGATCAGTATCTACAACCGCGATTACACCGTCATCCTGGGCGTGACTGTATTTTACTGTGTCCTGCTCATACTGGCCAATCTGCTTGTGGACCTGGTATATCCCCTGCTGGATCCGCGCATCCAGCTGGGCGCTGGAAAGGAGCAGGTTTGATATGGCTATATCCAAAGAGCTGTTTAGACCGCTGCAGAAAAAGGAATTTCAGACCGAGCTGATCCGGCCGAGCACCACGTACTGGCAGGATGCCTGGCGCAGGCTGAAGCAAAACCGGGTGGCCATGGGCAGCCTGGTTCTGATCGCGCTCATACTGCTGCTGGCCATCTTCGGCCCCATCTTTTCGCCCTACACCTATTCAGGGCAGGATTTCTCCAGGAAGAATCAGGGGCCCAGTGCGACGCACTGGTTCGGCACCGACGGACTGGGGCGGGATCTTTTCACCAGGACCCTGCACGGCGCCCGTATCTCCCTCTCCATAGGTTTTGTGGCCGCCCTGGTATCGCTCCTGGGTGTCTTTTACGGAGGCGTCTCCGGTTTTGCCGGGGGCTGGTTGGACAATGTGATGATGCGCATCGTGGATATCATGTACAGCATCCCTTTTCTGCTCTGGGTAATCATGATGATGGTTTATCTTAAAGAGATACTCCCCGAAAATGCCGGACTCATCTCCATGTATATCGCCCTGGCCCTGGTCTACTGGCTGGACATGGCCCGGATCGTGCGGGGGCAGATTTTGAGTCTCAAGGAGCAGGAATTTGTTCTGGCCGCCCATACCATCGGGGCGCCGCGGGCCCGCATCCTGCTGCGCCACCTCATCCCCAACAGCATGGGTCCGGTCATCGTCACCGCCACCCTGGCCATACCGGAAGCCATTTTTACGGAAGCCTTTCTGAGCTTCATCGGTCTGGGCGTGTCGGCGCCGCGGGCCAGCTGGGGGATGCTCGCTTCCGATGCCCTGATCAGCCTGAAATCATATCCCCACCTGCTCTTTTTCCCCGCCGCGGCCATCTGCATTACCCTGCTGGCTTTCAACTTTCTGGGCGACGGCTTGCGGGATGCGCTCGATCCGAAGATGCGAAGGTAGGAGGTCTCTTTTGTGGAACAGATACTGCAGGTAAAGAACCTTGAAGTCGAATTCAGGACCTACGCCGGCGTGGTCAGGGCCGTTCGCGGGGTGGATTTTGGAGTATCCCGCGGCGAGGTGGTGGCCCTTGTGGGGGAATCGGGCTGCGGCAAGAGCGTTACCGCCCAGTCCATCATGCAGCTGATCCCCTCTCCTCCCGGCAAGATCACCGGCGGCTCCATTATTTTTGACGGGGAAAATATTTTGGCCAAGAGCGAACGGCAGATGCAGAGGATCAGGGGCAATTCCATCGGCATGATCTTCCAGGATCCCATGACTTACCTGAACCCTGTTCTATCCATTGCCACGCAGGTTACGGAGAATCTGAGGCTGCACAAGGGCATGAACAGGCGGCAGGCCATGCGGCGGGCGGAAGAGCTGTTTACCCTGGTGGGTATTCCCGATCCAAAAATTCGCCTGAGGCAGTACCCGCACCAGTTCAGCGGGGGTATGCGCCAGCGGGTCATGATTGCCATGGCCCTGGCCTGCGAGCCGAAGATGATCATTGCCGATGAGCCCACCACCGCCCTGGATGTGACGGTGCAGGCGCAGATCCTGGAGCTGATCAAGGGGCTGAAAGATCGCTTCAAGACGGCGGTGATCCTGATCACCCACGACCTGGGAGTGGTGGCGGGACAGGCCGATCGCATCCTGGTCATGTATGCCGGGCAGATCGTGGAAACGGGAACCCTTGATGAAGTGCTGAAAAAACCCTCCCATCCCTACACCTGGGGCCTGCTCAAATCGGTGCCCCGGCTCGATGCGGCCAAGGGGGAAAAGCTGACTCCCATCTGGGGTCAGCCGCCGGACCTGCTGCAGCACTTCTCCAGCTGTCCCTTCATGCCCAGGTGCGATTTCGCCATGGACATCTGCGCCCGGGAGATGCCGCCCTTTTTCAACGGGAACAAGGTCCGGTGCTGGCTGAATCATCCCCAGGCGCCGAAAGTGCAATTCAAAAAGGAGGTCTCCTGATCATGGTCGCTACACCGGCTCCTGCACCCATTCTAGAAGTGGATAAACTCAAAAAATATTTTCAGCAGGGCAGCGGCCTGTTCGGCAGCGGCGGTAAATGGCTGAAGGCCGTTGACGGCGTTACCTTTTCCATTCCGAAAGGGGCCACCCTGGGGCTTGTCGGGGAGAGCGGCTGCGGTAAAACCACCGTGGGGCGCACTCTCATCGGACTGTACCGTCCCACGGCGGGCAAGGTTGTGTACAAGGGAATTGATCTGGCCAGGGCCACGGGCGCCCAGAGCCTGAAGAACAGGCGGCAGATGCAGATGATCTTTCAAGATCCCTACGCCTCGCTGAATCCGAGAATGACCGTCGGCGATATCATCGGCGAGCCCGTTGACATACACCGGCCTGATATGCCCAAAAAACAGCGTGCAGAGCGGATCAATGATCTGCTGAACATGGTCGGCCTCAATCCCGAACATGCCAACCGCTACCCCCATGAATTCAGCGGCGGCCAGCGCCAGCGCATCGGCATTGCCCGGGCCCTGGCGGTGGAGCCGGAGCTCATTGTTTGTGATGAACCTGTCTCGGCCGTGGATGTCTCCATCCAGGCCCAGATCATCAATATGCTGGAAAAATTGCAGGAAGAGCTCAATTTGACGTACCTGGTTATTGCGCACGATCTGTCCATGGTCAAACATATTTCGGATCGCGTGGCGGTAATGTACCTGGGAAAAATTGTGGAGCTTGTGGAAAGTGAGGAGCTTTACCACAACCCGCTTCATCCATACACGCAGGCTCTGCTGTCGGCGGTGCCCATTGCCGATCCCGAGGTGGAGCGCAGGCGCAAGAGAATACTGATCGAGGGAGACCTGCCCAGTCCGGTGAACCCGCCGCCGGGGTGCTACTTTCACACCCGCTGCAACCGCGTTCTTCCGGTATGCCGCGAAAGGGAACCGGAGATGCGGGAGCTGGGCCGGGAGCATTTTGTGGCCTGCCACAACATCTGAGAGAGGCAACAGGCCGGGGAGGGCTGTTGCCTTCCTTTCCGTCCTGCGCGGCAGGCGGCCGGGCACTACTTTTGCCCGGGGGGGAACTCTCTGCAAGCCCTTCGGCCGAAATTGGCCTTTTTTATTCTTTTTTTTGATGATATAATAATACCTGCATTGGAATTTGCAAATTTTGCCCCTGGCCTGGAAAGGCAGTGCAGGTAAAGGAGGAGAAGGATCTGGCAAAGGTAAAGACCAGCAAGCAGCTAAAAAGACAGCGTAAAAAAAGGCGCAGAGCCAAGAAAAGAAAGAGATTGAAGGGCCGGACCTAGTTGCACTGGCCTTTCGCCATGTGACAGGGGCTGTGATACTTAAAAAAATAGAGCAATTATTTTCCTTACAGGAGCCGGCCGGCAAGTAAAAATATGGCAACTCTCTTTTTCCGTAACCCCGGTTACGGTTTTTTCTTTGGCGAGGTCCGGCTTTGTGTCGCTTTATCTTTGCCGGTCGGTATGCTAATATCTTTCTTGTACTGATCATAGCTTTGTTTGACGGAGGTGTCGCAGTGAGAGTGCTGGTCAGCGATCCCCTTTCTCCGGAAGGGATCGCATTGCTGGAGCAGCATTGCCGGGTGGATCATATCACCGGCCTCAATGAAGCCCAACTGATCGAAATAATCGGGGATTACAACGCGCTGGTGGTGCGCAGCGGTACCCGGGTGACGGCGGCGGTAATCGATGCCGGAAACAATCTTCAGGTCATCGGCCGGGCCGGTGTGGGAATCGATAATATTGATCTGGATCGGGCCACGGCGCGGGGTATCATCGTGCTCAATGCCCCCGAGGGGAATACTATCTCTGCGGCGGAGCACGCCATCGCCATGCTCACCTCCCTGGCCAGAAATATTCCGGCGGCGGACGGGGCCTTGAAGGGCGGGCGCTGGGAGCGGGGCCCTTTCATGGGTGTGGAGCTGCACCAGAAAACCCTGGGGATCATCGGCCTGGGCCGGATTGGCGGCGAAGTGGCCAAAAGGGCCGGCGCCATGGGCATGACCATTCTGGCTTACGATCCCTACATTGCCGGCGGCCAGGCGGAAAAAGCAGGTGTTATCCCCGTTACGCTGGATACACTGTTGAGCAGGGCTGATTTTATCACCCTGCATCTGCCCTGCAACAAGCAGACATATCACCTCATCGGGGCTGAAGAGCTGGCTGCGATGAAGAAGGGGGTTCGCCTGGTAAACTGCGCCCGGGGAGGACTTGTCGACGAGGTTGCTCTCCATGCGGCCATTCTGGAAGGCAAGGTGGCGGGAGCGGCCCTGGATGTTTTTGAGCATGAGCCGCCCCTGGAGAGCCCCCTGCTGAGACTTCCCGGTGTGATCGCCACGCCCCATCTGGGGGCATCCACCATGGAGGCCCAGGTCAATGTGGCGCTGCAGGTGGCGGAGCAGGTGGTCCTTGCCCTGCGGGGCGATCCTGTTGTCTCCGCGGTGAATGTGCCGGCCATGCCTCCTGAAGTGATTGCTGAAATCAAACCTTTTTTGCCCCTGATGCGCCTGCTGGGCGGTTTCTATTTTCAGCTCTACGGGGGCCGCATCGAGGAGGTCGAACTGTACTACGGCGGTGCGGTGGCCGGCCTTCCGGTTGCTCCGCTGACCACCGCCTGCCTGATCGGCCTTTTCTCACATATCCTGGGCGAGCAGGTCAACTTTGTCAATGCACCGCATATTGCCCGCAGCAGGGGCGTTCGCGTGCGCGAATCAGTGAGCAAGAATATCGAGAATTTCACGAACCTCGTTGTGCTCACCGTGAGTGCGGGCGGGGAGAAGCATGCCATTGCCGGAACAATATTCAACCGCACCGATATTCGCATCGTCAGGATCGGTGATTACCGGATCGAAGTGATTCCGTCGCCTTTCATGATTCTTTGCACTTATATCGATAAACCGGGGGTCATCGGCCGGGTGGGGACATTTCTCGGTGACAGCGGGATCAATATTGCCGGAATGCAGGTGGGCCGCCGCTCCATCGGCGGCGAGGCGGTCATGGCGCTGCAGGTAGACGATCAGATCACGCCGCAGCTACTGGAGCGCCTGGCGCGGCTGGAGGGAGTGCTCACGGCCCGCTTTGTTCAACTGGAGGAGCAGGAGCTCTCCCCGGGGAGCGGCAAGGCCCGGGAGCTCTAGCCCGCTGCAGAAGGGATTCTCTTGGAGAGGAGGTTTTCAGGTGCCCCTTTACGAGTTTTACTGTCCGCAGTGCCGCATAAAGTTTGAGGAGCTCTGCCGCGCTTCACTGGCCAGTGTGCCCTGTCCGCAGTGCGCCGCGGAGTCCAAGAAAGTGCTTTCCACATTCCGTGCCGGAAGGTGCGCTTCAGGAGAAGGCCTTGCTTCTTCAGGCGGATGCGGCGGGTGAAGCGCCAAAAATTGCAGCAGTTGCTGACATCGATCTGACTCCAGGCCCCTTTACCTTCTTTAACGGTGAAGGGGCTTTCTCGTGCATATCCGGTCAGGGCCGGGGGGAAAGATAAACTATCCTCCATTTTCAGGGCGGCAAAGGTGGGACCGGTTGTGTTTGCAGGAGCCCCCGGCATCATGCTTGTAGTTGTTGTCTCGGCGGTCATTTACCTGATCTTGCTTCACCGGGTGCTGGATCGCCTGCGAATGAACAAGAAAACGGCGCTGCTTCTGATCGCCCTGATGTATGTGGGCGGTTTTCTTCCTTCCCTGCCGCTGGGCGGCGGGCTGGCCCTGAATATTGGCGGCATGGGCATACCGCTGGGCATCTGCATTTACCTGATCATCAAAACCCCCGTGAGAGAGGAAAAACTGCGCGGTCCCCTGACTGCCCTGGCCGGGGCGGTCCTGGTCTGGAGCCTGGACCGGTTGCTGCCGATTCACCCGGGCGCACCCGGTTACGAGCTCGATCCCCTGTACCTGCCTGCGGCGGCGGCCGGGCTCATCGCCTATCTCCTGGGACGTTCGCGCCGCTCCGCCTTTATCGGGGGCGTGGGCTCCATTTTCCTGATGGATTTGAGCTCCTGGATGGAAAACATAGTCCGCGGATTCCGGAATATACCTGTCGTGCTGGGAGGCGGCGGGGTTTTTGATGCCGCCCTCATTGCCGGAGTTGTGGGAACCCTGCTGGCAGAACTGATCGGGGAATTGAGGGAACGCCTCGGCGGCGGCCCCCGGGAGGATGATTGAGCTGATCACAATCCAGGAGGGTGAACGGTACTGATATGAAGCGGAAACTGCTGACCGCAATACTTGTTCTGGTTCTGCCGGTTCTGATCTGCTGCCCTGTGCCTTTTTTTCATTCCCCTGCAGCGAGCCGCGCCCGGGACGGAGTGCAGCAGTTCGATGAGCTGAGCCCGGAAGAGCTTGAAGGCAGATGCTATTACTACATGGTTGATGAACAGGAGCGGCTGATCCTGGTTACCGGGCACCGTCTCAGGGTCAAGGATCGCTATCTTACAGCTGAAAATGATCTTTATGAAGTCGAAAGCGTGGAAAACTACCTGGCCCGGGCCCGCTTCACCCGGAAGGTTGACCTGATCATCCCTCCGGATTTTTCCACGGGATCTGTCCCCTTTCTTCCCGCCCAGGGGCGGACGGGGCCGGCTTACAGGATTGCCATATACCACACGCACAATGCCGAATGCTATGTGCCCAGTGACGACACCGATACCATTTACGGCGCCGGAGGAATTCATGACGTGGGCCTCGCTTTCAAAGAGGCGCTGGAGAAAAAGGGGATCGACGTTCTCTATTCGGATCAACTGCACCTGCCCCATGATCGGGGTGCCTACCGGCGTTCCCGGGTTACGGCACTGCGGCTGCTGCGGCAGCGCCCCGACGCCATCTTTGACGTGCACCGTGATGCTGCACCCTGGGAGGCGTACGCCCTGGAACTGAACGGCGAGGCGGTGACGCAGGTTCAGATCGTGGTGGGTCTGAGCAATCCCGGCACGGCGACGAACCAGCAGTTCGCCTACGATCTGAAGGGATATGCCGACCGCCTCTATCCGGGCCTGATCCACGGAGTCCTGACCATATGGGGCAGTTACAACCAGGATCTCTCTCCGCTGGCGCTGCTGCTGGAGGTGGGGGCTCATACGAATACCAAGGAGTCGGCCATGCGGGGGATCGCCCGTTTTGCCGATGTGGTCTCTTACTATTTCTACGGCCCTGCATTTATCAAGGGGGGCAAGATGATTCCGAAAGAGGGCGAACTGCCGCCGCGGAGCGCCGCCGGCACCCGCGAAAATTACGGCATCATGCATGCGGTTTCCGGGACCGTGCTCAGTTTTCTGCTCGCCGCTCTGGGGGCGACTCTGGGTTTCTACTTTCTGAACAACCCAGGCGCCCTGGGAAGGCTGCATCGCCTCCGGAGATCCCTTCCCGGCAGGGTTGACGCTCTGCTCCGGCAGGGCAGGGACTATCTCCGGAGACTGCCGGGTATATTGAAAACAGTCCGCAGGGAGGCTCCCTCCAATTTGCGCCGGGCCTGGCTGGTGCTGGGCCTGGAGAGGCGGATTGTACCGGGGCTGGTCAGGGCGGTCGGTTCTGCGATGCTCCTTTTTGCCGGAAATCTCCAGAGTGCGGCTGTCGCGCTCTGGAAGGAGGCGCCGCTGAACCTGAAGCGTGGCTGGCAGCTGCTGCGCCGGGAGAGCCGCATCCTGCCCCGGCTGCTGCGCAGCGGTGCCGGCAGCCTGCAAAACAGGGCGCGCGCCCTGTCCGGCCGCATCGCTTCGGAGGCGCGCATAACCGGAGAGAGATTGAGGCTGGCCCTTGATGAAGCGAGAGCGGAGGGGGCGGTGCTTGTAGAGCTGCTCCGGAGAAGTTACTTTATGCTCCGCAACCGGCTGCGGCCCTAGCCGGCGCCTGCAAAAATGCCGCTTTCAAAATATTTGCCCCCCCGGCAAGGGCTCGCTGCCACTGTGATCGCTCCTCCCTCAACGAAGGATTACGCTTCCAGTACTGTAAAAAAAATCTGCTGCATCCTGAAAGGTTCGAAGCGGGGTTGATGAGCCGCGGCCAGGAGGGCTCCTCCGGTAAATATTGAGGGATCAACGGGCTTATGGGCCTCCAAAGGCAGGGAAAGCGCGGGCAGTGTAGAATCCATTTCAGGGGCTCTTTTACATGGCAGAAAACTTTACCGGCCTCCCCGTGTGAAAAAAGCTTCCCATGTCCAGGGCCAAAGCTGAACCTGTCATCCCGGGGAAAGCCCGGGACCGCCTTTTTTTATGGGCAGCAAGGTATTTTATGGAGGTTGCAGATGACAAAATATATTTTCATTACCGGCGGAGTTGTTTCATCATTGGGGAAAGGGATTACAGCCGCCTCCCTGGGAAGCCTGCTGAAAACGCGGGGGTTGAGACTGACTATCCAGAAATTTGACCCCTATATAAATTATGATCCCGGGACCATGGGGCCGCACCAGCACGGAGAGATATTTGTCACGGAGGATGGAGCCGAAACCGATCTGGACCTGGGCCATTACGAGAGATTTATGGATCAGAACTTAACAAGGGACAACAATGTGACCACCGGCAAGATCTACTGGTCCGTCATCGAGGGAGAGCGCAAGGGCATATACCGGGGGCAGACTGTCCAGGTTATTCCGCATATTACCGATGAAATAAAGGAGCGGATCCAGAAAATTGCCCGGGGCGGCGATGTCGATGTGGTCATTACGGAGATAGGGGGCACCGTGGGCGATATCGAAAGCCTTCCCTTTCTGGAGGCAATCCGGCAGCTGCGCTATGATCTGGGCTGGGAAAATGTCCTTTTTATACATGTTACC
>JAPXLS010000073.1:0-10315 GCA_033809435.1 Bacillota bacterium | reverse complement strand
CCAGACGCCGTTGCCTGGAGAAAATCAAGCCGTACGAGCCGGGTAAACCTGTTGAAGAGGTCAAACGGGAGCTGGGGTTGACCGATGCGGTCAAGCTCGCTTCAAATGAGAACCCGCTGGGGCCGTCGCCGGCGGCACGGAAGGCTGTCGCAGATCTGCTCGGGGAGCTGCACTATTACCCCGACGGCGGCTGCTACAGGCTGAAGGCGGCCCTGGCAGGCAAACTGGGCATTGCCCGGGAGGAGCTGATCATCGGCAATGGTACCGATGAGCTGCTGATCCTGTTAGCGCTTGCCTATATCAATCCCGGTGATGAGGCCGTTATGGCCCGGCCGACCTTTTCCGAGTATGAATTTGCCTTGCGGCTGATGGGGGGTATTCCGCACCCTGTCCCCCTGCAGACAGGCGATGCATTTGGCTATGATTTTGATGCTTTTGCCGCCGCCGTCAACGAGCGCACCCGGCTGCTCTTCATCTGCAGCCCCAACAACCCCACAGGAACAATCGTGCAGCGCCGGCCGCTGGAAAGGTTCCTGGCCTCGCTGCCGCCGGGCATACTGGTTGTGCTTGATCATGCCTATGTTGAATATGTGACCGATCCGGCACACCCCGACGGACTTGAATATGTCAGGCAGGGCCGACCGGTTGTGGTTCTGAGGACTTTCTCCAAAATATACGGCCTGGCCGGGCTGCGCATAGGTTATGCCTTCGCCCCGGCCCCGGTGATTGCCGATCTGAACAGGGTTCGGGAGCCTTTCAATGTAAACGCCGCCGCCCAGGCCGCCGCCCTGGCCGCCCTCGAGGATGGCGATCATCTGGCCCGCAGCCGGGACGTTGCCGAAAGGGGCAGAAGGCAGCTGGCGGAGGGGTTGGAACGGATGGGTTTTAAAACAGCGCCCACCGAGGCCAACTTTTGCTTTGTCGATGTGAAAACCGATTCAAGGCGGGTATTCAAGGCTCTGCTCGAACGTGGGGTGATCGTGCGCAGCGGGGACATTTTCGGGTACCCCACCTGGATCAGGGTTACCTGCGGCACCGAGGAACAGAACTGCCGCTTTCTTGACACTCTTGCGGAAGTACTCCGCAGCTAGCGCATACCGGAGCCGGGCGCTCCGGCCCGGCCCACTCATGAAAAATTTCCTATACTGCGATTCTCCTGAATAAAATAGGCGCAGCCTCAACCGGGCCCCGGGCCCTTTTTTTATCCCTTTTACCCCTGGAAAACAAAAGATTTGAAAAATAGCTTGACGGGTGACTAAATTTAATTTATCTTTAAATTAGAATATTACCGGAAGATAGTATCTTTGATCTTTGGGAACTATTTGGGATGGTGGAAGGAAAGCCGTTAACTCATTAAAGAAGGAGGAAGAGCGATGTCCGTTCCAGAATGGAAACTGCCCCTGTTGAATGATTATCCGAAAAAATGGGCTCGAATCGAACCCCGGAGGCCGGCCCTGATTCAGTACGAAGACGGCAAAACGGTGACGTACAAGCAGTTTAACACCCTGGTAGATCTCTTCGCCCTGCGGCTCCTCGATATAGGGATTGAAAAGGGGGACCGCGTGGCCACGATGCTGGTGCTGGTGCCCGAGCATGTCATCCTGATGTATGCATGTTTCAAGATCGGAGCGATCATTGCACCGCTGGATGTGCGCCTCAAGGAGGCGGAGGTGGTGCGCGATCTGGGCAAGATCAAGCCGAAAGCCTTCTTTTCCCTGGGGAATACACCGCTGCGCGATTTTCGCGAAGTGGGGAAGGCGGTAAAGGAAGAATGCCCCTATGTCCGGCACCTGGTACAGTTCACTCCCGATCCGGAGCCCGGTGAGCTGATGGAGGGAGCGCTGGCGATTACCGATCTGATGAACAAGCGCAAACTGGTGGGCTTGAAGCTCAAGGATATCCTGAGCGGCGGGCTGAAAAAAGCGCATGCGCGGATCGATACACATACCCCGGCTCTGATCATCTTTACGACAGGCACAACGGGGGAGCCGAAGCCGGCGGTGATGAGCCACGAGAATATCATCATCCAGAACGAGGTCCTGGCGCGGGGCTTCGGCTACGAGATCGATCGGGATGATATGCGCATGCTCATCAACCTGCCGCCCAGCCATGTGGGCTGCGTCACGGAGCAGCTGATGACCACCCTTTTTCTCGGCGGAACGGCGCACATGCTGCGCATATTTGATCCCAGGATGACCCTTGAGGCCATCGAGAAGTACAGGATCACTGTGCTGGGACAGATTCCCACGCAGTACCGCCTGGAATGGGCCCTTCCCGAATACGGCGACTTTGATCTGAGCACCCTGAGATTTGCCATTTACGGCGGATCTGCCGTTGACAGCACATTCCTGAAGGAGATGGCCAAAATGGCACCGGGCTTCGGCACGGGCATGGGGATGACCGAAACAGCCGGCTTCTACACCTTTACCGCCCGGGATATCACCGTTGATGAGATGGCCGGGCAGGTTGGCGCCGCCTTTGATGAGCTGGCCCCGGTCACGGTTCGCAAGCCCATGCAGCCCGATGGAACGGCCGGGGAGGAGCTGCCCGACGGGGAGGTGGGCGAGATCTGCGCGCACGGCCCCATTGTCTTCCAGGGTTATTACAATCTTCCCGAAGAAACGGCAAAGGCTATCTCCAGCGATGGTGTTCTTTACACGGGGGATATGGGTTATTACAAAATGGTCGGCTCCAACCGCGCTCTGTTCCTCTCGGGAAGACAGAAATTCGTGATCAAGCAGAAGGGCTACCAGGTTTATCCCGACGAGGTGCAGGAATTCATTGCCGCCCATCCCAAGGTCGATCTTGTTGATGTGGTGGGCGTCAAGCACCGCATTTTCGATGAAGGCATTTTTGCATTTATCCGGCCCAAGAAAGGGGCCGATCTGAGTGCAGAGGAGATCACGGAGTATTGCAAGGGCATCGCCGCCTACAAGAGGCCGCTCCATGTAGAAATCTGGCCGCATGACCGGGAGTTTCCCCTGACCAGGGTGGCCAAGGTGGATAAGCGCGAGCTGAAAACGGTGGCCGAAGAGATCGTGGAAGGGCTGCGCCGTGAAGGCAAATGGGATGAAGCGCCCGTCACCGGATCATAAACAGATATACAGGAGCGGGACAGAGGGGAGGTACCCCTTTGTCCCGCTTTTCTCCTTTGCCGCCGCCGTCAAAACCTGGTCTAAGCTTGCCTTGAGCTCACTATAATAGATTATAGCTGCGAATAGGCAAGGAGGAAAAGCCCTTTGCGCCCGATCTTAACCGCCGCGGTAATTTTGTTTTTTTTCTACCTGCTTTATCGCCAGAGAAACGAGCTGCCCCGTCAAAAAAAGCACCTTATGGTCTATCTCATCGCTTTTTGCGCCATATTTATTACTGTCTCCATGGTCCGTTTTCCCAAGGATTCCTACGAAGCTGCAGTGGAGGGGCTGCATATCTGGTGGGACGTAGTATTTCCGGCCCTTCTGCCTTTCTTTGTAATATCGCAGATCCTCATCGGGTTGGGCGTTGTGCACATGATGGGGGTGTTCCTGGAGCCGGTGATGCGTCCCCTGTTCAACGTCCCCGGGGCCGGCTCCTTTGTCATGGCCATGGGTCTGGCGTCGGGTTTCCCCATCGGCGCTGTGTTGACCGCTGATCTGCGCACTCAAAATCTATGCAGCCGTGTGGAGGGGGAGAGGCTGCTCAGCTTCAGCAATACCGCTGATCCCCTTTTCATGATCGGGGCGGTGGCGGTGGGCATGCTCGGCTATCCCCAGGCCGGGCTGACCATTGTCCTGGCCCATTACCTTTCCAGTCTCGCCCTGGGGCTGCTGATGCGTTTTTACCGGTGTAAGGAGGCCGGTCCGGCCGGGCGGGCGCCGCGGCGCGGACCGCTCATCGCCCGGGCGCTGCAGGCCCTGGTGCAGGCGCGGGAGAAAGATGGCCGCCCCTTTGGCCGGCTCATGGGGGAGTCAATCCAGAAATCCATCGAGACCCTTTTGCTGGTAGGCGGCTTTATCATTCTGCTGGCCGTGGTCATACGCATACTCGACTTGATGGGGCTGGTCACGCTGCTGGGCCGGGGCATCGGTTCCCTGCTCGAGCCGGCGGGGCTCAGTCCGGCTCTTGCCGCGCCCCTGGTCAGCGGTTTTTTCGAGATCGATCTGGGCTGTCAGGCTGCAGCCGGTGCCGGCGGGGCTGCAATGGGGGAAAAGCTGATCGCCCTGGGCATGATCATTGCCTGGAGCGGTCTCTCGGTGCACTGCCAGGTGGCCAGCATTATTTCGAAAACCGACCTGCGTATCGCTCCCTACCTGGTTGCCCGGGTCATCCATGCCTTCATCGCCGCAGGCTTTACCGCGCTGCTCACGGGCCCGGCAGGCGCCATCTGCAGCAATATTGCCCTGCCCGCTTTTCTGGAAACAGCGCCTTCGGGCAGTCTCTCCTTCTGGTGCACCCGCACCCTTTTCATGTTCAACCAGTTCTTGCTCTTCCTCGGTTTCCTCACCCTGCCGGCGGCGGCCATATACATATTCCGCTCCCTGCGCAGCGCATTCTCTCATACCCGCAAAAATTGGTGAGCCCCGGCGCCCGGCGCCGGGGTCAGCTGGTCAGGGAAGCCAGGGCGCGGGCGAGCGAGGCCGCCTCGATAAAGGCCAGGACGGTATCGCCGTACCTCCTCCGGTCCATGTACGGCTCATCGTCGGGCCAGAGCCGGCTGCGGGCAAAGAGCTCCAGCACGAGCAGGCCGCTCTCGCGGATGAGGTGAAATGATTCAATGGCCTGAAGCACCTGCGGCACATTTGTCTCCTGGTAAGGAGCATCGATAAAGATCAGATCGGCCCGCTTTTTTTCCCGGAACAGCACCTGCAGGGCCCTGCCCACGTCGGTACCCATCAGCTCCGCCCGGTTTTCCAGGCCCGTGCGGATCAGGTTTTCTTCGATCATCCTCAGGTGCCGCCTGTTTCTTTCCACGAAAAGGCATTCCGCGGCGCCCCTGCTCAAAGCTTCGATGCCAATGGTGCCGCTGCCGGCAAAAAGATCCCATACACCCGCCCCGCAGATTCGCCCTCCCAGGATACTGAACAGAGCTTCCTTGACCCGGCCCGAAGTGGGCCTGACGGCCTTGCCCTCCGGGACTTTCAACCTGGTTCCCCTGGCCGATCCGGCGATTACCCGCATTTTGCAACATGCTCCCATCAATATTTCCTAGAGTTTAACACCGGGAACCGCCCTTGGCAATTGCCGGGCTGCACGGGCCCTGCTGATGGGGTGGGGAATATTTTCCGGCCGGGGGGCATAGATTATATCTCGATCAAGCCTTTGCGGGGGGAAAGAACATGTCCGAACCAGGGGACTGTTTAAGATCGTTCATCAGGGTCGCTATGGACAACTCCTTTTTGTATCTGACCCTGAACAATCTGGGTGTGCTGCTGCTTCTCTGGCTGGTCTCGGCGGTCTGGATCTGCTACGCCGCGCATACCCCTGCCCCGCAGCGGCGGATCCGGGGGCTGGCGCTGTTCTGCTATCTTTTCTTTTTTTTGAAAGAGCTTTGCAGGATCAACCGCAGCATCGCCGGTTTCAGCAGGGGCAGCGGCATCCCGTACCGGGATGTCCTCTTCAGCCTGGTTTTACCCCACGGCCTCATCGAGTACCTCGCTTTTGCGCTGGCGGCGTTCTTTGCCCTGCTCTGGCTGGGCAGTTCGCTGGAGAAAGGGTGCTGGCATTATCCCGGACATCATGCCCTGCTGATTCCGGCTTCGCTCATTCTCCTGGCGGCGGCTGTTGAATCCACGCTTACTCCCTATTTCTATCATCTTTACCTGTTGAAGGGTTAAAAAGAGGCAGAGCCGCCTGCAGGGCGGCGCTGCCTTTCTGCCATATTCGATTCAAGCGAGCAACTCCTCCACCAGTTCACCGATCACGTCAACATAGCGGTTGACATCCTCTTCCGTGGTGACCGGGGAGACCAGGGCCATGTCATGTACCGGCGACAGCAGGATCCCGCGATTGGTGCAGTAGATGTGGATCAGGGCTTCCAGCGGACCGGTGAGCCCCTCGGTGAGCAGGTCGACTTCATTGTACTCGACATCAAAAAGCGTGTCGATCCCCCGGCGCGGCGGCTCGGGCAGAAAGCGGAATTCCACGCGGCAGCCGATGCGGGCCACGTACCACTGCAGCCGATGTTTCTTGATGATGGCGGCAATTCCCTCCTCCATCTTCCGGGCCAGGGGAATCATGTGGGCATATGATTCCTCTGTCAGAAGATGTTTCAGGGTGGCCTTGATGGCGGCCAGTGCAGGGGCGTTTCCGGAAAGTGTTCCCCCGAAGCCGAAGAAGTTATACCAGGGGATCCGTCCTGCAATCATTTCGCCGATCTCTTTTGACAGGCCCAGCACCGCCGCCGGATAGCCGCCGGCAACGAGTTTGCCCAGCACGAAGATATCGGGTTCAAGGCCCAACTCTCCCGTCATTCCGGCATGTCCGCCGCAGATGGAGTGGGTTTCGTCGATGAGCAGCAGGGTGCCGTACTTGCGGGTCAGGTCGCGCAGCGCCCGGTGAAAGCCCGGCTCCGGGTGGATAATTCCCACATTGGTCATGACCGGTTCGGCGATGACGCAGGCCACATCTTTGGGCGCCAGCGCCTGCTCCAGGGCCTCCACATCGTTGAATTCCACGATGCGGGTCATCGTCGTGGGGTCCGCCACCAGCGGGCCCATCAATCCGGGCATGTTCATCATATTGCCGAAGAAATCCACCACCAGCGTTTCATCCACGCTGCCATGGTACGAGGCATTGAAAGCCAGGGTGAGCCTGCGCCCGGTAAACTCGCGGGCGGCCTTGAGCGCCATCCTGTTGGCATCGGAAGCGGTCATCAACACCTGCCAGTAGGGCAGCCCGAAACGGCGGGTCAGCTCCTCGCCCACTTCGATGCAGTCCTCGGTGGGCAGCATGGTGGTGATGCCCCTGTTCAGCTGCTCCGTGAGCGGTTCGACCACCTCGGGCGGTGCATGACCCAGCAAGGCCCCCGTATCCCCCAGGCAGAGATCCAGGTAGCGGTGTCCATCCACATCGGTGAGGTGGGCCCCCTTTGCCTCCCGGACAAATAGGGGGAAACCGCCCGGCCAGATTCTCATCCAGCTCATGGGCACCCCGCCGGCGCAGGATTGCCGCGCCCTTTCGTAAAGCTCCTTTGATCTGGGCCGCTCCTTTGCATAGCGCTCCTCCTCGCGGGCCAGAAGTCCTTTCACCTTTTCCAGCGTGATTTCAGCCAAGATCGATCCTCTCCTTTCTGTTAGATGTATATTCCAAATATTCTCCCCTCTTTCCGGAAAACCCTTCAGCGTCTGTTAAACAGATCATGTCGGTAAAAAAAGGATTATGCAGCCCGGCAAAGAAATTATCTACATCCTGTGCGGTTCGTGCAGTAAACTATGAAGGGGTTGAGATATTTGACAGAGTCTGCGGAGATCAAAATAGGAAAGAAGGCCTTTATCACCACGGCAGTGATTGTTCTCTGTTTGATGATCCTTTCGGGAGTGCTCACCCAGCTGATCCCGTCGGGAAGTTACGATTACATCGAGGTGGAAGGGAAAAAGCTCGTTGATCCGCAGTCATACCATCTGGTTGAAAAACCGGAGGTGCCGGTCTACCGCTGGTTCACCGCGCCTGCAGAGGTGCTCTACGCCTCTTCCAATGCGCAGGTGGCCCTGGTGATCTGCCTGCTCATTCTCTTTATCGGCGGCGGTTACGCCGTGCTGAACCGCGTCGGGGTTTTTGAAGAGATCATCACCAAGATTGTGAAACGGTTTGGCAGGAAACGCTACCTGCTCATCTGCATCATCTCCCTGGTATTCATGTTCTTCGGATCGACCCTGGGCATGTTCGAGGAGGTCGTGGCCCTGGCGCCCATAGTGGTGATCCTGGCCTATACCATGGGTTGGGATGCCCTGCTGGGACTGGGGATGAGCCTGCTCTCCATCTGCTTCGGCTTCGCCGTGGCCATCTCCAATCCCTATTCCGTGGGGGTTTCCCAGCGCATGGCGGGGCTGCCTGTTTTTTCAGGGGCTTCCTTCCGCCTGCTTATTTTTGTATTGCTGTATGCGCTGCTTTGCTTTTTTCTGATCCATTACGCCAAAAAAATCGAGCAGGATCCCCGCCGCTCTCTCATCTATGCGGAGGATCGGGACTTGCAGATAAAATTTCATCAGTCTGCGGAAAAAGGCGCTTCCCAAATTGAACTGTCCGATCAGGACCGGATCAACAGAGCGGTGATCTGGTTTTTATGCTGCTTCGGGGGGATCATTGCGGTCATTGCCGCGGCAAATCTGATCGAGTGGTTCTCCGACTTTTCCCTGCCGGGGATCGCGCTGCTCTACCTGATTGCCGGTGTGGGCGCCGGCTTCTGGGGCGGCCTGCGCGGCAGGGAGGTGGCCCGGACCTTCTTCAAGGGACTGGCCGGTGTCGCCCCCGCCGTACTGCTCATCCTCATGGCCATGAGCGTAAGCTACATCATCGAGCGCGGCGGCGTCATGGATACGGTGATCCACTATGCGGCGGGCCTCATCGCCGGCGCCTCCTCCTATGTTGCCTCCTATCTGGTCTACGGCCTGGTTCTGATCATGAATTTCTTTATAGGTTCAGCCACGGCCAAGGCGGCCCTGCTCATCCCCATCCTCACCCCGCTGGCCGATCTCTCCGGGCTGACCAGGCAGACCATGGTCCTGGCCTTCTGCTTTGGCGATGGTTTCTCCAATGTGTTCTATCCTACCAACGGGGTGCTGCTTATCTGCCTGGGCCTGACTACGGTGAGCTATCCCAAATGGTTTCGCTGGATCGGTCTTTTGCAGCTGCTGGTCCTGGTGATTACCGTGCTGATGCTCACCGCTGCAGTCTGGGCGGGATACGGCCCCTTCTAGAACATTCGATTTCGGATCAGGCCCGGATGTTGTACAATACCGGTAGAGTTCGCAAAATGTCCTTTGAAGGAGCTGCACCAATGAACAAAAAACCATCCCTGAAACCCTTGAACCCCAACTTTTCTTCCGGGCCCTGCGCCAAGTATCCCGGGTACAGCCTTGAAACGCTGAAGCACGCCCCCCTGGGGAGGTCGCATCGGAGCATCCTGGGCAAGTCCCGGCTTCATGAATCGATAGAGGAGACCAAAAAGCTGCTGGGCATCCCCGGTTCATACCTGGTGGGCATTGTCCCGGCTTCCGACACCGGGGCCATGGAGATGGCCCTGTGGAATCTGCTGGGCAAAAAAGCGGTGGATGTGATTTACTTTGAAGCCTTTGGCGAGGGCTGGGCCAATGATATCCTGAACGAGCTGAAAATAGAGGATGTGCGGGTGCTCTCGGCCGGTTACGGTTTTTTGCCCGATCTCACCGGGGTGAATTTTGACGGTGATGTTGTCTTTACCTGGAACGGCACCACCAGCGGGGTCAAGATTCCAGATGGCGGCTTCATCCCCCTGGAGCGAAAGGGGCTGACCATCTGCGACGCCACCTCCGCTGTATTTGCCATGGAAATACCCTGGGAGAGGCTCGATGTGATCACCTTCTCCTGGCAGAAGGTGCTCGGCGGGGAGGCGGCTCACGGCATGATTGTGCTCTCGCCCCGGGCGGTGGAGCGCATCGAGAACTACACGCCGCCCTGGCCTGTACCGAAGATATTCCGGCTGAAGAAAAGGGGAGGACTGCTCAAGGGTATATTTGAAGGATCCACGATCAATACCCCTTCCATGCTTTGCAACGAAGATTACCTTGCCGCCCTGCGGTGGGCGGAGTCCATCGGGGGGCTGCCGGCCCTGATCCGGCGCAGCGAGAGCAATGTAAAGGTCATCGAGGATTTCGTGGCGGCGCATGATTGGATAGATTTTCTGGCTTCCGATCCGCTGACCCGTTCCAATACCAGCGTCTGCCTGACCGTTGATCTGCCCCCGGATAAACTTGGCCGGATCACGGAGCTCCTGGCGGAAGAGCAGGCCGCATTCGACATTGCCTCCTACCGCGAGGCGCCTCCGGGACTGCGTTTCTGGTGCGGCGCCACCGTGGAGCGTTCCGATCTGGAGCTGGCCATGCAATGGCTGGAATGGGCCTATGAAGAAGTGAGGTGACCGGGCGCAGGCAGAATTCAAGGGGGGAGGAGATAATAATATGGCTGCCGGGCTGCTGAGACTTTTATTTCCGCAGTGGCAGGGTTCGGGAAGCGAGAAAAATCTGTACCGCGGTGTTGGGTTGATCCGGGATCAGTTCTTGAAGGGGCATGGATGTGCCGAAATTGATGTTAGCCTGGATGAGGGACTTGTCACGGAGAAAAACATTATCGGGTACAGCTG
>JAPXLS010000072.1:0-10340 GCA_033809435.1 Bacillota bacterium | reverse complement strand
GGCGGCCCGCATGCCGTATTTGATCTGGGCGCCCTCGAAAGCCGGCCCCGCAGCCGTTGAACAGGTCAGGATCCTCCCCCTTGCGGCCAGGGCCAGTTCGCCATTTGTCCCGATATCGATGACGGCGCAGCAATCACGGCGCTGTTCCAGCCCGGCGGCGAGCATGACCCCCACCGTGTCCGAGCCCACATAGCCCGCGATATTGGGCAGCACCACGACCCGGGCGCCCGGATTGATAGCCAGCCCTATTTCTGCCGCCTCCACGGCGGGGGGGCGGCGGTATACCGGAATAAAGGGGGCCGGGGCCAGGTAGGTGGGGTCAATGCCGAGAAAGAGATGGCTCATGGTGGTATTGCCCACGGCGGTGGCCTCGTATATCTCGTGGGGTTCGATGCCCGCCTTTCCGGCCAGGTTTGCCACGATCTCGTTGAGCGCTTCCATCACCTTGCGCTGCAGTTTTTCCAGTCCCCGATCATCGCTCGAGGCATAGGTGATCCTCGAGATGACATCGGCCCCGTAAATATTCTGAGGGTTTGTGGCCGCACCTACGGCCAGCGCTTTGCCGCTGTTCAGATCGTGCAGCGAGCCCATGATGGTGGTGGTGCCGATATCAAAGGCCATGCCGAACAGGCGGCCGGCCTTGCGGCCGGGTTCAACGGCAATGAGGTTTTCTCCCGCCAGCACCACGGTAATGTTGAAGCGCTCCCGGCGCAGCTTTTGCGGCAGATGGGGAAGCAGGCGGTGCGAAACACGCATCTCTCCGCCGGGCAGGCGGCCGAGCAGCCTTTCCAGGTCCGGCGTCTGATCCTTTACCGTGGGGCGCTCCAGGGCGAGCTCGATCATCTTCACCGAGGGCTCGGCCTCGATCTCTCCCTCGTCTTCGGTCAATGAAATTTTACGGCTGAAGGCATCGCTCTGCTCCGGCACCTCCACAACGGTGTCCTCCGTTGCCGGTCTCTGGCAGGCGAGAACCCATCCCTCCTCCAGCTCCCTCTCCGACAGAAATTTCTTTTCCGCATCCGCAGGCTCCGCCGGGCTTGCATCGGCGAGCCTGACCTTGCATTTACCGCAGCTGCCCTTGCCGCCGCAGTTCCCTTCCACCGCCACTCCGGCCAGGGCGGCGGCCTCGAGCAGGCTGGTCCCCTTTTCCACCAGCACTTCCGAGGTCCGGCCCGTGGATGTTACAAAGGTGATCCTGGTTTTCATATTTGCCACAGCTCCATTGATCGTTGTTTTTCGGTTTTCCCCCTCGAACCGGGTGAAGGAAAGATGAAAGGGCCCCGGCGTCAGCCGCCGGCTCCGGCCCGGGTCAGGGGTGAGGGCAGAAGGCGCAGCGCCTCCAGGTCCACGGCGGCGCCTGCCTCGATGATGGCAAAGTCGTCGTCCCATTTGCCCAGCAGCGCCTTGTGAATGATCTGCAGGGAGCCGCCCACAATTTCATGCTCCAGGCCCAACGCCCCGGCCAGTTCTTCCGTCTGCGGCAATATATCGTCCAGATTGTAGGCGCCCGTTTCAATTACATTGAGGTTTTTGTAGTTGCCGAGCATGATCCGGTATATTTCCTCTGTCCTCCGGGGCCCGTACTTGCGCAGGCAGTAGTGGTACTCATTCCACAGATTATTATTATGGCGCAGCCAGCCCTTGGTCAGATAGTAGGCCATCGCTTTTTCGCTCAGCGCATTGCGCACCTTGTTGCCGCCCAGGAGCAGGGAGATGCAGTCATCGACGCGGGGCACGATCAGGCGGCATCTGGAGGAGGTCAGGCCCAGCAGGGCGTTGCCGCAGTATCCAAAAAGCAGGAGGATATTGTCCAGATCACCGCTCTCCAGGGAGCTGATCTCATCTTGCAGGTAGCTGCGCAGCTTCTCGGGGGAGTTGTGCAGTCCGGATTCGATCCAGCGGATGGGGATCTGCGAGTCGATCTCTTCGGCTGCTCGCTTGATCTCATCGATAATCGTTTCACAGGCCAGAGCGACAGTATTCAAGATCCAACCTCTTTTCCAAATATGTTGTAAGATCTTGAATCTATCTTAGCATCACTTCTTCAGACGGTCAATTTACAATCACCGGCTGCAGCAGGGTGAAGGGGTACAGGGGAATGTTGCGCAGGATCCAGTAGGCCAGGATGATATAGAAAATGGACCAGACCAGGGCGGGGTGCAGGTGGAGGCGGGGGAGGGAGCGGCCGGTAAAGAGAATCTTCACCTGCGAAAGAAGAAATAGAAAGGCCGCCGGCAGGAAAAGGATCAGCAGCGGGTTCAACCGCCAGGCGGCATAGAGATTGCCGCGGGCGAGCTGGATCAGGGCGCTGCGGCTGCCGCACCCCGGGCAGTACAGTCCCGTCAGGGTCCGGAAAGGGCAGGGAGGCGTCTGAAAGAGCGGCGCCGCCGGATCATGGGTCCAAAAATACAACAGCCCTGCCGCCGCCAGCGAAACCAGGAGCAACGCCTGCAGCTTTTCGCTGCGACCGGCGGCAGACGGCGGCTGCAGGATAAACAGTTTCAATGCGGCAAGCCCTTTCTTCCGCGGGGTATTCACCGGAAAAAGCACGGCTGCAGGATTCCCCGGGCTGCTCTAATAAAGGTCCCCGCCGTACGCCAGCAAGGACAGGATCAGGGGAATTGCCCCCGCCAGAATGCTGATCAATGTGACCACAACGCCGGTTATCGTGGCCGCCAGGCACCAGTTCCGCGCCTTGTTTGATGACTGCATGGCCGCCTCATAGTTGCCTGTAGCCAGATGGCTGCTCACCTGCGAGGAGAAGACAATGGCCACGATTCCAAAGGGAAGGCAGCAGAATACCGTTGCGAGGATGGCCCAGACCAGGTGATTGGGCACCGTTCCCTGGGCGGCAGGGGCGGCCTGCTGCTGGTACGGCGGCGGGGCGGCAACTTCGCCGATCGGTTGATACACGGGTGTCCCCTCGCAGCCGTTAGTCTGGCAGCGCCCCGATTGGGCCCAGCAGTGCGCGTGGTATGCTTTGCCGCAGCCACTGCAGAGTACCAGGTCCTGGGGCGAGATCCCCTGCCCGCAGACAGTGCATATTCTAGTTTCACCGTTTGCCATACTTATGCCTCCTGACAATTCAACATTCAACATAATTCTTTATAAAATATATTTGTCCTGCCTGTTTTTTAGAAGTCCAGGCCAATTATTGTCGGAATGGAATGTGCGCCCAGGGGAGTTGACCTGCAGGTCAAAGGGAGGCTCCGGCGATAAAAAACAGGAAGTACAGGAAAAAAGGTATTACCACGCTCAATGTTGCCGCCAGGCACCAGTTTCGGGCGCTGGTCGAAGCCTGCAGCGCTTCCTCGTACTTGCCCGCCGCGAGATGGGCATTTGCCTGGGCGGCGTAGACAATGGCTACTATCCCCAGGGGTTGACAGCAGAATATTGTTGCCAGAATGGCCCAGGCCAGGTGGTTTTCGATATCACCTGTTCTGTACACCGCTACACCCCCTGCCGGCAGTCCCTGCCGGATAGTATGTGTACAGGTTCTGGAAAGAAGGGCGAATTCCTGCAGGCGCGGTCGCCGGTTTGTTTTCAAAATAAAGATGAAATTCGCCGGCAGCCCTCCCCGCCGGGCGTATGATCATCACTTTTTTCCTTATGCTATAGGGGAGGCGGTTGCGAGAGCCCGCCCTGCTATTTAAAGGGAGTGAAGAGAGAAGAATGTTTGTGGTCATGTTTCGCACACTCATCCTTTTTGGCCTGGTCATTGTCTCCATGCGCATCATGGGGAAGCGGCAGATCGGCCAGCTGCAGCCCTACGAGCTGGCGGTCCTGATCATGGTTTCCGCGCTGGCGGCCATCCCCATGGAGGATATTGCCATTCCCCTTTTCAACAGCATCATCCCCATCATTCTGCTCGTGGTTTTCCAGGTGGTGACCTCCTATGCCGCCCAGAGAAGCGAGAAGGTGCGTTCCGTGGTCTGCGGGCGGCCGAGCATCATCATCCAGAACGGCCGGATCATCGAGTCGGAGCTGCGCGAGATGCATCTGAATATAAATGATCTGCTCGAGCAGCTGCGCATCTGCGGCTATCACAATATCACCGACGTGGAATTTGCCATCTTTGAAACGAACGGCGACCTGAGCGTCATCCCCAAATCCCAGTGCCGCCCGCTGCAGCCGCGTGATCTGCAGATCGAGACCAACTACGAGGGGGTGCCTCACCCTCTCATAGTCGACGGCAATGTGAATCATGAAAACCTGGGCAAGGCCCATGTGGACCTGCTCTGGCTGCAAAATGAGATGAAGAAACTGGGAATACAAAAATTTACCGATGTGCTCTTTGCCAGCCTTGATACCGAGGGAGTGCTCTATGTGCAGCGAAAGGAGGATCCCGAAAAGATATGAAGACCATCTGGATTGCCGTTGCCCTTTTTGCCGTTGTTCTGGTGGGCTCCGTTGCCCTGTACATCTATACGACAGCGCTGCACAGCGATCTTCAGGATAATCTGCACCGGATTCACCGGGCGGCGGAGGCAGAGGACTGGGCGGAAGTCTGCCGGGAATCGGAGCAACTTCAGAAAATATGGGCCCGGACCGACGCCTCCTGGACCCCGATCATGGATCACCGCCAGGTGGATCGGCTGGATGAATCGCTGACCAGGTTGATGAAGCTTACGGAGCTGCGCAACAGGGATGAGCTCTTGATCGAGGTGGCTCTGGCCATGCGCATGGCCAAGAGGATCAAGGATACGGAGGTGCCGGCGTTGCGAAATATATTCTAGCTTCTCTCCGGGAAGAGCCCTGCCGGGAGGGGTCAGAAGGGCGTCCTCCCGGCATGGCGCTGCTAGAGCCCCATCAGCATCCGGGCAAATTGAAAGTAGATCAGAAGGCCGGTGGCATCGGCCAGGGTGGTGATGAGGGGCGAGGAGAAAACCGCCGGATCCATTCCCAATCTTTTTCCCACCAGGGGCATGATCGCGCCCAGGGTGGAGCTGACCGTGACAATGACCAGGATGGTGGCGGCAACGGTTAAACCCAGATTGGAGGGGCTGCCCAGCATGGCCGCCCGCAGGAAAGTGAACCCGGCCATGGGCAGCGCCAGGGCCAGTCCCAGCTTCGACTCCCGCCAGATCACCCTCAAGAAATCGCCGCCGCGAATCTCCCCCACGGCCATGGCCCTGATGACCAGGGTTGAAGTCTGGGTGCCGGCATTGCCGGCGGTGTCGACAAGCAGGGGAATGAAAAAAGAGAGGGCCACCACCTGCGTCAGAAAACCTTCATAGTAGCGCATGATATTCCCGGTGAAAGCTTCGGCTACAAAGAGCACCAGCAGCCAGACAATCCGCTTGCGGAAAAAGGTGAACATGCTGGTTTTGAAATAGGGGGTTTCCACGGGCTCGCTTCCGCCGAGCAGGTGGATATCCTCCGTGGCCTCCTCCTCGAGGACGTCGATGACGTCGTCAACGGTGATCACGCCCACCATCTTGCCGGCCTTGCTGATCACGGGCAGGGCGATGAGGTCGTAGCGGGCCACCATCTGGGCCGCCTGCTCCTGGTCCAGCTCGGCCGGCACGGTGACCAGCTTCTGCACCATGATCTCCTCCAGCCGTGTCTCCGGGTGGGCCAGAATGAGCTGCCGCAGGGAGAGCACGCCGACAAGTTCGCCCAGGGAGCCCAGGATGTAAACATAGTTGTAGAGCTCGGCTGTTGAGCCCACCTTGCGCAGGTGTGACAGGGTCTGCTCTGCAGTCCACCAGCGGCGGGCGGCAATGTAGTCCACCGACACAAGGCTGCCGGCGCTGTTTTCGGGATAGGACATCTGGTCGCGGATCTGCTTGTGGAAGGGCTCACGCAGCAGCGCAAAGAGCTGTTCGCTCTGGCGGGGGTGAAGCGCGGTGAAGAGCTCCACCACCGCGTCGCTGGACATGAGGTTCAGAATTTCCGCCGTGGTCTCCTGCTTCAGATGATCGAGAAAATGGTACTGTTCGACGGGTTCGAAATGCTCCAGCGTCTCCGCGGCCGTTTCGGGAGGAAGGGCGGCGAGAAAAAGGAGCTGCTGTTCATACTCCAGATCGCCCAGGAGCAGTGACAGGTCGTAGGGCTGCAGGTCGGCTACAAGTTCACGCAGGGCGGTTAGAGATTTGCGAATACCCAGCTGGGCGCAGATCTGTTCAACGAGGGTGGTATCCTGTACAGGCATGAGAAGAAACCTCCTTTGCGGGGCCTGGTAAGCTGCATTTTAACAAAGTAAAAGATGCCCGGTTGAATGCAACTAGGGATAGGAACATCCTCCGCTTCCACAGCCCCACCTCCCTTCTCATGCCGCTTCTGTTTTTCTGCCGGCCCTATGATCATATTATCTCTATCCGCGCTTGGCAATAGCTAAAAATATAAAAATAAAAAAAGGCAACCCCTTTTATCGGGTTGCCTGGTGCGCCCGCAGGGATTCGAACCCCGACTTCAGGCTCCGGAGGCCTGCGTGATATCCCTTTCACCACGGGCGCATGGACTCTACTGTTCTGCAGTAGAAATCATACCACCCCGGCCCGGTGAAGTCAACACTAACCACGGGGAAGGCAGACTCACTTTAGTTTCCACCGGTGCCAGGCACCGGTGGATACCATTCGCTGTGCGCTGCGGCCATGGCGGCTTTGACTACCCGGCAGGGGCGTAACCCAGGCTAGGTCCAGTTCAGGCGATAGATAAAAGTCCTCGGTTCATAGGTGATGCCGCGGGCCAGACGCTTTTCTTCCCTGCGGCTGGTCCAGTTGAGCAGGGGAGCGAGCAAGCGGGCCGATGCTGCGGTGACAGGGCCAAACTCCTGTTCCAGCTCCTTGCGCAGATTGCGGATCCGGCGGGCTATGGCCAGATCGCCCTTTTCATTGTATCGCTCCATTACCCGGAGAACAGGGGGGAAAACAAAGCGCAGCAGGTTTCTTTTCCGCAGGAACATTTCTCTGACCCTCATATCGGGATGATCCTTGTAGCGTTTCCAGCCATTGAGGGAGGTGCGGCACATCCGGAAAAGGCTGGGGCCGTTGCGTCTGTAATCCCGCTCAAAGGCCCGGATAAGATACTTTGAGGAATCCGCGCGGGTGATCGCTTCGTGTTCAAAGTTGAAAGCATGCTGCCCGTGAATGTCGGCCAGGTCAACGTCCAGCAGACGCCCCTGCTCATGCATCTCCCGGTAGAGCGGAGTGCCCGGTACGGGGGTGTAAAGCATGAACTGGTGGAAATCGGTTTCATGAGCCGCTGCATGTTCGATATCCTCCATTATGTTTTCGGGGGTGTGGTGTTCCAGGCCGATAATGGTGGAGCCCAGCACGGTGATGCCGTGTTCCTGCAGTTCCCGGCACAGCTGCATGGTGTCGGCGCCCTCCAGCTTTGCATAGGCGGCCCGGGGGGATTCCAGACCGAGCCAGATAACGGTAATGCCCATTTCGATGAGCTCATCCATGCTGTACTGCCGGATGGCATTGGCGGAGGAAAAGATATTCATGGTCCAGCTCTTCCCTCCCCTTTGCATCAGCTTCATCAGTTTTACGGCGCGATCTTTTTGCAGCAGGAAATTTTCATCCATAATGGAAAAGCCTTTAACGTGATTTGAAGCCTCCGCCGCCTCCATGGCGTGGTACAGCTCCTCCCCTGTCTTCAAAAAGTTGACGACCTTGCCCTTGCCCCCGAAAAAGGCGGAGGTGCTGCAAAAATTACAGCCCATCATGCAGCCGGCTGAAGCGATTATGGTGGAGGCGCGGACAAGTCTGTTGGGCACCCGGACGCCCATGACCCGGAAATCGAAGCCGGTGGAAAGGGCGGGGTGCTGCAGGGGCGCAGCCGTATCCTCGCCAAGATAAGCCCTGAGCCAGGCGATCCCCTCTCCCGTGACAATGTGATCGGCATCAATCATTTTTTTCAACCCCGGGATGGCCGCTACATGTCCGCCCACGATGATCACGGACCGGGGCGAGAGCTCCCGGGTCAGGCGGCACATCTCTTTCACCTTCCATACATTCACGGCAATGGCGGAGATGCCGACAACGTCGTATTTGTTCGTTCTCAGTTCGCGGGCAAATGATTCGCGGGTGGGGAAGTCCAGCACCGTGCAGGGGGCCGAGATATTTTTTTGGATTAAACGGATGCCCCAGGTGTGGTGAAAACGGCGCGGCGAGAAAATACCCTGAACCCGCGTGACCTGGTTGTGGTAAAGCTCCATCGGATTTATGCTGCGGCTGCCGAATTCGTCATCCTGTGCATAGGGTCCGAATACGGCGCTTAATAAAACCCGGGTCCTGTTGTTCCCGGGGCGGGATCCGGAGCACCTCGACGTAGCGCCGGCCTCCGGTTCAGCAGAGTTTCTCATTGTTTTATCTATGTCCATTCGCTCTCCCTTGGTTCAATATTTGCAACAACTGCCTCACTCAAGTATATCATTCTTATCCCCCGGGCGGGGGGCTGTTTTTCGGACCTCCAGCGGAGCCCGATTTATCATCCGGCGGAAGGGCAATATATAATATTGCAGCAATTACAGGGCGGGGGCGGATGCATATGAATGGCGGAGCAACTGGCGGATCTGGCATGGAGCGGAGGCTTTTTTACCTTACCCGCCCCGCGGCCGGCGGCATGCGCCGTCACCTGCAGCAGCTGCTGGGCCGTTTCAGCCGGGACCACACAATCTACCTGGGCAGTCCGGAGGGCGAATGGCCGGGCTGGGCCGGCCCCGGGGCAGCGGGCTCCCATTTTCGGCTGCCCCTTTCGGAGGGGCTTAATCCCGCCGGAGATCTGCTCACTTTCCACCGCCTTTATATGCTGCTGCGCAGGCTCGGCCCCGCCTTGCTGCATATCCACGGTTTCAAGGCGGCGCTGCCCGGCCTTGCCGCAGCGCGGTGGGCGGGGGTCCCGGTCCTGATCACGATCCACAATTCACCGGCCCACCGGGTCGCTTCATGCCTGCCTGCCGCCGCCAAAGTGCTGGGCCTTCACAAAGCGCACTGCATTGCCGTTTCCGAAGCGCTGGCCCGGGAGCTGGCCGCTCTGGGCATACCCCGGCAGCAGATCAGCCTGATTCACAACGGCATCGATCCTGACTCTTACGGTGAGGCCGCCCCCGGCAGGGCCGCCCGGCGCCGGGCGGGCGGTGAAATAGTTGTGGGAACGGCGGCCCGCTTTGCACCCCAGAAGGGGCTGCCCTATTTTTTGCAGGCCGCCGCCGCGCTGGCGCCTCTTTTTCCCGGTATGCGCTTCCTTGTGATTGGCGACGGGCCCGCGCGCCCCGCCCTGGAGCGGCAGGCCCTGCAGCTGGGCCTTGCGGGGCGGCTCTCATTTTGCGGCTACTGCTCCGATATGCCGCGGCGGCTGGCGGGTATGGATATCTTTGTGCTCCCCTCCCTGACGGAAGGGTTCCCCCTGGTCCTGCTCGAGGCGGCCGCGGCGGGCTGTGCGGTGGTGGCCTCCGCCGTGGGCGGTATTCCCGAGGTCATCACCGGCGGGGTTCAGGGACTTCTGGTTCCCCCGGCTGACGGGGTCGCCCTGGCCCGGGCTGTCGCCGCCCTGGCCCGCGATCCGGCCCGCGCCCGGAGGTTGGCCCGGGCCTGCCGCAAGCGCGTGACCGGTCAATTCACCCTGGAGCGGATGCTTTCCCGGACCGCTGCCCTCTACGACCGGCTGGTGGGCCGCTCCCGGGACCGGGCGCCGGAGCTCACCTGTTGCCGGGATGGCGGAAACAGGTGAGCCGGGAAAAGAGTTCCCGGCAGGGCGGAAAAATTTTTGCCGGGCCGGCAGCAGCAGCGGTGCTGTTCTTTCTGATCTTCCTTCTGCTTTTTCAGCGGTTCCATGCGGCTGGGATACCCCGGGCTCCCCTGGAGACCGCCTCTGCCGGTAAGGGGAAGGAAAGGGTGATCCTGCTGCTGGCCGATAGGCTGGCATACGGTGATCTGCGCGCCGCAGCGGGTCCGAAACTGGCGCAGCTGCTCGAGAGGGGCGCCGTTGCCCTGATGAATGTGCGCACCGGGCGGCCGGGCAGCGAAAGCGGCTATCTGAGCCTGGGCGCCGGATCCCGGGCCGCTGCCGGGCCGGAGGGGGGGGCGGCCTTTGAAAGGGGCGAGCTCTTCGAGGGTGAGCGGGCGGAGATAATCTTTGAAAGGTGCAACGGAAGTGCCGCCAGGGGCGCTCTTGTTCATCTCCACGTCGCCGCACTGCGGGAGAAAAACGAGATCCTGTCCTACCCGGTAACGGTGGGGCTGCTGGGGGAGATGCTCAAGGAAAAAGGGCTGGCTGCGGCGGTCTGGGGCAATGCCGACGGCGCCGCCCCCAACCGCAGCGCCGTGATGATCGCCATGGATTCCGGTGGAACGGTCCAGGCAGGAGCGGTGGGAGAAGAGCTGCTGCAG
>JAPXLS010000071.1:0-10603 GCA_033809435.1 Bacillota bacterium | reverse complement strand
TTCTTGAGAGGCCTCCTCCTGTAGTTGTTATCCAAACACTACCTTCTGGAACGAGGTCTCTCTTCTCCTGCTTAAAAGCAGGTTTTCTTGATCTCTCCCCCCGCTAACATTTTACTCACATTATTTATTAAAAAATGAATCACCCTGAGGGTGATTTTGAAGGATACATGCACGGTATCCCTTAAATTGTCGCAATGATCCCCATGCTGGAAAATGTTATAATGGTTAAACAACGATTATTGAGGGAACATCCTGATCCGGCCGATTCGCTGCATGGAGCAATCCCGGGAGGAGTGCGGCTTTTTATGAAAACAACCCGTTATTATTTGTTGTTATTGCTCGGGGCCTCCATGTTTCTGATTACATTTGCCGGGTGCGCCGGCGGAGACGCTGATCCCGACATACTTACACTCTGGCATAATTACGGCGGGCAGCTTAAAGAGACCATGGATGCGCTCATCGATGAATTCAACGATACAGTTGGAGCAGAAAAGGGAATTATCATCAATGTCACCTCCATCTCCGGTACTGCAGCCATACATGAAAAGCTGACCATGGCGGCAAATGAAGAACCCGGAGCGCCCCGGCTGCCCGATATCACCGTTGCCTATCCAAGGACAGCCCTTCTTCTGGCGGAAAATGAGCTGCTCGTTGAGCTTGATCGCCTCTTCAGCCCTGAAGAGCTTGACCTCTATATTCCGCAATATCTCGACGAAGGCCGCCTGAATGGGGAAAACCTCTATATTTTCCCCACAGCCAAGTCCACGGAAGTTCTCTTCCTCAACAGCTCCGTCTTCGATCGCTTTGCCGTTGCGACGGGAGTCACTGTCGATGATCTGAAAACCTTCGAAGGTATCGCCAGGGTGGCCGCACTTTACTACGACTGGACCGACAGCCAAACTCCCGGCGCCGACAATGACGGCAAGGCTTTTTTCATGGCCGATTCGCTGTACAATTATGCACTGGTGGGATGCCGGCAGCTGGGCGCAGAGTTTGTCGATGATCAATCTTTAACCCTGCACCTGGGCTCACCGCAGTATGCCCGCGTCTGGGAAAGCTATTTCAGGCAGGCTGTTTTGGGCCGGGCCGCCATCTACGGCGGCTATGCCGCCGATCTTTTCAAAACAGGCGAAATTATCTGTTCAACAGGATCCAGCGCCGGTGTTATGTTTTTCTCACCCACGGTAACATACCCGGACAACACCACGGAGGAGATGGAAATGGCCATACTGCCCTACCCCCTCTTCGAGGGCGGCAGTAAAATAGCCCTGCAAAGGGGTGCCGGCATGTGCGTAACCAGATCTTCAAAGGAAAGGGAGCTCAAAGCTGCAGTTTTTCTCAAATGGTTTACCAGCCCGGAAAACAATATGCGTTTTGTCTCTTCCACCGGCTATCTCCCCGTCACTCTCGAGGCGTTCGACCAAATTATGTCCGGAAAGAATAAAATAGAATCCGGCGACAGGGTGGAGCAACTTTTTTCAATATGCAGGTCCATGGAGCAAGAGTACGTTTTTCTGGTGCCCCCGCTCTTTGAAGGAGTCGAGCAGCTCCAGCAAAGGTACGAGGCTGCCTTCAAAGATATTGCCATATCATCAAGGGAACATTACTGTGAGCTCATCATGAACAACGATCCGCACAGGGCATACGAGACCGTATCCGGCAGGGCCCTGTTGCATCTGGCCGATCAATTTTAGGCTGGAAAAAGGCCGTTCAAAATTGAAAAGGAAAGTTAACGGGATGACGGGACAGGAGAAAATTTCTGGAAAGAAGTCGGTCCAGAGCAGCGGGGGTGGTATGCCCCTGGGGCGGAGGCTATTTCTCTTTCTGGCGGTTCTGCTGATCACTATTTTTCTTGGCGTCACCGCAATCTTGCTACTTGCGGGAACGCTTACGGCCGGTTTGTCCGAAAGCGAAAGGTTTTTGGAAAACGAGCTGAATGAAATTTCCAGTGACATAGCTCAACAGTTCGGGCAAGTATCAATGCAAACAGTCAATCTGGCCAAAAATCTATCGGTCAGCATCGAGCAGAAAAGCGCCTCCCTGGGTCTCTCACTTTCCGATCTGGGCCAACATCCCCTGCTGCTGGAGGAGATCATCTCCGGTGAATATGAGCAGGCGCTATTCTCTCTTCTTGTCTCCAAAAGCAGCGGCGTCTTTTTTATCCTTGATGCCACCAGCAACCCCGGGCTGGCTTGCGCCTCCTCTTTCAGGTCTGGACTGTATATCAAAAATATGGAACCAAATATAATCAGCGCATCTTCACCAAACATTACAGTCCTTCGCGGTTTCCCCGGTATCGCCCGAAAAAAATTTCTGCCCCTGCATGCCCAGTGGAACATGGAATTTGATGTTGGCGACGCGCCCTACTATTACCGGCCCATGAAAGAGGCCGAAGCCAATCCCCAGCTTCCGCTCTCCCGTCTTTACTACTGGAGCGATGCCTTCAAGATGCCCGGCACCAGCGAGAAGATCATGCTCTGCGCGGCGCCCTTGATCGATTCCAATGGGCATATTTTCGGCGTTTGCGGCCTCGAGATAAGCGCCATGCTTTTCAAACTTTCGCACATGCCTGACAACAACGCCTATAAACGGCTTTTCTGCCTGCTCACGCCGGCATCGGACAGTACAATCGAACCTCACCGCTCCCTTTTCGCCGGCGGCTACCTGGCCAGGGAGGCCTCGGGTAAAAAAGAGGAGATCCATATATTGGCGGGAGAATACGGTTTTTCTACTTATTACAGAGATGCAGGCAGCTGCTTCCTGGGTCTCCATGGGCCGGTCCAGCTTTACCCACATGATTCCGTTTTTTCCGAACCCGGGTGGTCCGTTGCCCTGATGATGCCGAAAGATGATCTGGCAGCACCCATCACCAGGCTTAATGTAATAATTTTCTCATCCCTGGTATTCCTGGCAATTGCGGGCGCCGCCCTATCTTTCGGATTGGGCAACAGATTATTTGTCAAACCCATATCCCGGGGGCTTGATGCCGCCAGGCTACCGGACCCGGGCTCCGCTCCCAAAACCCGGATCCCCGAAATAGATAATCTTATCGAGCACCTGGCCCGCCGCAACGAGGAACTGGCGGAAAAAGCCCGCCGTGAAAATCTATCTCTGCAGATACTGGAAGATTTCCTGGAAAGAACTGCAGGGCTGACCCCTGCCGAAAATGAAGTCTTCAGGCTCTACGGAGCCGGTTTCACCGTGCAGGAGATCGCCGCAAGGCTTCACCTCAGCGTGAACACGATCAAAACACACAGCAAGCATATCTATGCCAAGCTCGGCGTAGGCTCACGGGAGGAAATAGTTCTTTACCTGAATCTGCTCAAAGAAGCAGGCAGAGCACAATGAAATCAGGGGTTCCCGCAGCTGCGGGAACCCCCGCTACTCGACTAATCCTTCAGCGCCTCTTCCACCCAGGGGGGCAGCAGATATTTTACCGTTCCCGGGTAGGTGATCCCCTCCCAGTCATAGGGCCAGACGCACTTTAGCTCTCCATCCTGCCACTGGGTGCCCACACCGGTAACGTATCCCGGCCCCCAGATCAGATCGTGATTCTCGTCAAAGGCTTCGATACCGGCGGCAGAGGCGAATTCGGTTTTCTCCATCTCCGCAACCACTGCCTCTACATCCAGGGTGCCCGCCTTTTCGGCGGCTTCCTTGTACACGTAGACGGCATCATAGGTGCCGGCATTGTACGTGGGAAATTCCCCGGCTTTTTCGAGGAACTCCTCGTACCAGTCAACTGTTTTCCCGGTAATGTCAACGGGAGCGTAGAAGTTCATGCTCAATTCGTAGTTGCCATAGCCGTCTGTGGCCTCGATAAAGCCCATGGACTGCGCTTCCACATTGATCCCCGCCGAGGCTGCCGGTATCTGCAGCTCGCCCCACTGTTTGGAATAGGTCACCCCGCCCGAAGAGGAAAGATAGGTGTAGATGAGCTGCGCTCCCGAATCCTTGATTGCCGTCAGCTCCGCTGTCATATCGGTAGCCTGGGGTGAGGGTCTCCACACACCGGCCAGCTCAAAGCCGAAAGCGGGAATGGCCTGCTCCGCTGCAGCAGCCAGGGCATCGCCCGCCGCCGCCTCTTCACAAACCACCGCCACTTTGAGGTTTTCAACGCCGTAGTCCTCTTTCAGCGACTGCCCCACATGCTGCATCAGGAGCAGGGAGGCCTTGGCCAGCATTTCGCCGTTCATCGGTGTAATCCGGAACCAGTATTTGTACCTGTCGTAATCCTCGGCCACCTTGTCGGCCATCTGTTTGAAGGAGGCGCCGCAGGTGATGTAGATCTTCTGATGATCCATCATCAGCTCCTGGATGGCCACCGCCGCCTCGGTGCGAATGGTCCCCACCAGCAGATCAATATTATTCTGGGCCAGGGCTTTCTCCACAGCGCTGGCGGCGTCATCCACGCTGAGCAGCTCATTGGTGTCGATCTTCACCAATTCAATGCGGTAGCTGTCATCGCCGATCTTGATCCCCCCGGCTGCATTGATCTCATCGGCCGCCATCTGGGCCCCCAGCATATGGTGCTGTCCGTGAATGAACTGCATCGGGCCGGCCACGCCGATCTTGATCACATTGGCCTCTTCCTCCGGTTTTGCGCACCCGGCAATGAAGAATGCCCCCAGGCAAAGGAGCGCGAGCATGGACACAATTACAACCTGCCTGATCTTCATAAATTGACAGACCCCCTTTTGTTGATCGCTGCCTGCAAGCAGCTTCAGTCAAGCGGAGAGCTCACTGATTCTTTCGGTGCAGCGGCCACCTCCTTTCCGGCGGTCAGGTATGTCCGGCAGATCCTGCATTTGCGCCGGGTGAAGGCATTTCTTTCCTTGCAGCGCGGGCATTCCTTCTCCACGCGATCCAGGAACCAGGGGGCCACCCCCTCGGGCATGAACCGCAGCACAATTACAATGGTAACGGCAAAGAAAAGCATCCTTACCTCCGGAAAGGCCCGCATTACCTCCATGAGCGGGAAAAGAATGATCACTCCGGTTACCGCGCCGTAAACAGTGGCAATGCCTCCGAAGATGGTCCAGATAATCGCCTGGAAGGAGAGCATCACATCGAGCATGCTGGGCCCGGCCAGGCGCATGTAGTGAGCGTAAAAGCCCCCGGCAATGCCCGCAAAGAGACCGCTCAGGCAGAAAGCAAGGAGCTTGTAGGCGGTGGTGTTGATCCCCGAGGCGCGCGCGGTGATCTCGTCCTCCCTGATGGCATGGAAGATCAGCCCCAGCTTTGAGTCGGTGATCTTCCAGATGAGCAGGCAGAGGACCAGCCCCAACGCCAGGGCGATGTAGCATTCGGCCAGGCGGCTCCCCGCAATACGGCTGATGCCGGAGACGCCCAGCTCTCCCCCCGTGTATTTTTTGAAGACGTAGACAACGCCTTTAAGAATTATGGGAAAGGCCAGGGTGGCCAGGCTCAGATACTGCCCTTTGAGCCGCAGGCAGGGGATGCCTATGGCCAGCCCTGCGACCACCGCTGCCAGGGCCCCCAGGGGAATGGTCAGCAGGGGAGGCAGCTTCAGGTAGAGATTCAGCATGGCCGAGGTGTAGGCGGCCACCCCGAAAAAGAGAGCATGACCCAGGTTCAGCTGACCCACAAAACCGGAAAGCAGGTCCCAGCTGGCGGCAAAGACGGCAAAAATGGCTGTCAGGGTGATGATTCTTAAAATGTAAATATCCTTTGTCAGCAGCGGGAGGATAAAGAAGGCCAGGCCCGCTGCAAGGGCCAGGGTTCTCCCGGGCAGAACAAGGATTTCCCCCTTGAAATCGCGATAGATGCGTCCGGCCAGCCCCCTGATCATCGTTCACCCTCCAGAACCACGCCAAAGAGCCCTTCGGGCCGGATCAGCAGGACAATGATCATGATCAACAGAGAAAAAGCCCCCTTTAAAAATGACCCCTGCGGCACCAGAAAGATGACCAGGGATTCACTTAAAGCGATAATAATGGCTCCCAGAATGCTCCCCTTGATGCTGCCCAAACCCCCGAGGACCACAATGGCCAGAATAATGGTCAGCGGATGCAGCCACATGTGCGGCTCCAGGATGTTGAGCGGCGCAACAAGCGCTCCCGCAGTGGCCGCCAGCGCAGCGGAAATGGCGGCGGTGGCGGTGGCAATGCTCGAAACATCCATCCCCATCAGGTTGGCCACCTCCTTATCCTGGGCCGTGGCCCGGATGGCCAGGCCCAGGCGCGTCTTCTGCAGCAGCAGCCAGACTGCGCCCAGGATCACCGCCAGCACCGCGCAGGTAAGCGCATGCTGACGGGTCACCTGCACACCCAGAATCACAAAGAACCCCTTGGCCAGGCTGGGAACGCTTCTGAACTGACCGCCGAAGAATTTGAACATCAGCTCCTGGAAGACGAGGGCCAGGGCAATGGTAATGATGAGCACGGTGGTTTCATGTTCCCGCATGGGATCAATGAGCGTCTTGTAACAGAGGACAGCGATAATGGTAATCGCTGCAATTGACAGCAATATGGCCGGAGCCGCAGAAAAGCCGGCCATGCCGGTAAGGGCAAAAATAGCAAATCCGGCCAGCATGTAATAGGCGGTGTGGGCCAGATTGATGATCCGCCCCACACCGAATATGAGCGAGAAACCAACAGCCAGCATGGCGTAGGCGGCGGCATTCACCAGGGTGGTAATCAGGATATTTGTGAGCATCTGTTCACTCCTTTTCTCAAAAACCCGGTTAAAGCCCCAGGTATGATTGACGGATCGTTTCGTCGGCCATAAGTTCATCCCTGGCGCCCCGGGCCACAATCTTGCTGTGCGAAAGAATATAGCTGCGGCTGGACATCTCCAGGGTCAGGCTAACATCCTGCTCCACCAGGAGCATGGTGATGCCGCTTTCGTTGATCTCCCTGATCCTGGCAAACAGCTCCTGCTTGATCAGCGGAGAGAGCCCCGTCGAAGGCTCATCAATGCAGAGCAAGAGCGGTTGGGTCATCAGGGCTCGCCCTATGGCCAGCATCTGCTGCTCTCCTCCCGACAGTGTGGCCGAGATCTGCCTGGATCTTTCCTGCAATACAGGAAAGATCCGGTAGATTAGCTCCAGCGTTTCACGGTATGTGCGGTGATCGCGCAGCAGGTAGGCGCCTGCTTTGAGATTTTCCCCTACCGTAAGCTCGCTAAAGGGACGCCGTCTCTCGGGGCAAAGCACCAGCCCCATCCGGGCGATGCGGTGCGGCGCCAGCGCATCAATACGCCGTCCCTGGAAGTAAACCTCGCCGGTGACAGTGATATTTCCGGCCCGGGTCCCCCGCTTCATCTGCTTCTCCCAGAGCACCAGGCCGCTGATGGCCCGCATCAGGGTGGTCTTCCCCGCCCCGTTCGGACCGATGAGGCTGACCAGTTCCCCCTGATGCACCTCCATGCTGACCTCGTTCAGAAGCATCGCTGTATCGTAGCATACCGTCAGCTCTTTTACCTCCAGCATTTGTTCAGGCTCCCTCCTTGCCCAGGTACGCTTCTACCACAGCAGGGTTCTTTACAATTTCCTCCGGCAGTCCCGTTGCAATGATCTGTCCGAAATGGAGCACAATGACCCGGTCGACAATTTTCATCAATTCGCTCAGCTTATGTTCGATGATGATCATGCCCATCCCCTCGCTGTGCAGCCTGCCGAAACGCCCCCCGCGGTGCAGCCGCCGGATCGATTTGGCCAGCAGCTCCGTTTCAACAGGGCTCAGGCCGCCAAATGGCTCGTCCAGAATGAGGAGTTCGGGCTCTGTGGCAATGGCCCGGGCAATTTCCAGCCTCTTCAGATCGCCGTGCGAAAGATGGGCCGCCGGCTCCAGGGCCAGATCGGATATGCCGGCAAATTCAAGCGCATCCTTTGCTTTCGCCTCGACACGCTTGACCCATTCCCCCCTGCGCCGTCCGCGCGGCGCCAGGCAGGCCACCATCACATTGGCAATGATGGGCATGCGGCGGAAGGGGCGGGTGTTCTGAAAGGTTCCGGCAACGCCCAGGTTGACAATATCCCAGGGATTTTTACCCCTGAGCTCTCTGCCCTGAAATTTGATGGAACCGCTGTCGGGCTTCAAAATACCCATAATCAACTTGACCAGGGTACTTTTGCCGGCGCCGTTTGGACCGATCAAGCCCACGACTTCATCCCTGCGTACTGCAAGCGAAACGCCGTCCACCGCGGTAAGGCCCCCGAATTTCTTGCTCAGTCCTTCAATGCTGAAAAATTCTCCTTTCATTCAACCTCCTCCAGCTCTTCCCTGAGTTCGCGCCGTGAGATCTTGCCCACGTCTGTCTGGGGCAGTTCGCCCCTGAACTCGATAATTTTGGGCACCTTGTAATGAGCCAGCCCGCTCTTGCAGTATTCCTTCAGATCCTCTTCCGAGACCTTGCCCCTGGCTTCATTCTGCAGCACCACGATGGCCTTGATCAGATGGCCCACGCGGCGATCGGGGACCCCGATAACCCCGACAGCCTTGACCTGGGGATGCTGGTACAGGTAATCTTCAATGTCCCGGGCAAAGACGGAATAGCCCTTGTACTTGATCAGATCGCGCTTGCGATCGTAGAAATAGAAATAGCTGTCTTCATTCATCCGCACCAGATCGCCCGTCTTGAGCCACTTCTTTCCCTCCAGCTCGATGACGGTGCGCTCCGTTTCCGCAGCGTTGTTCCAGTAGCCCGCAGTGATATTGGGGCCGCTCAGGATCATCTCTCCAACCTCGCCGGGCGGCAGAAACTCGTTTGTTTCCGGGTCCACAATGGCCGCATCAACATTGGGGATGGGAAAACCGAAGGATCCGGTTTTGTTCAGCCCCAGGGGAGTGGCGTGGGAAACCCCGGCAGTCTCGGTCATGCCGTATCCCTCCATGATTTTTGTGCCGGTGCGCTCCTGCCAGCTGCTCACCGTATTCTCATGCAGCGTATCGGCGCCGCAGGTGATCAGCTTGAGGCGTCGCCAGTTGGCCCGGTCCGTTTTGTCGTATTCCTTCAGGTACTCAAAAAATGTGGGCACCCCGTAGAGCAGCGTGGCCCGCCGGGCATCGATGGCGTAGATGATGTCGTCAAAATCCGGCGTGGTAAACAGTACAATCTCCGCGCCAAACATGAAACCATTGATCATGGCCACGATCTGGCCATAGATGTGGTAAAAGGGCAGGAAGGCGATGATCACCTCCGCCCCCTCCTGCAGCACGGGCCAAAGGCGGGTGGTCTGCTGCTGGGTGGCAATGACATTGTAATGGGTGAGCAGAACCCCTTTGGGCGGGCCGGTGGTCCCCCCGGTATAGGGTAAAACCGCCAGATCCCGCCTGGGATCGATGGACACGGAAGGCGGATCCCCCCCTTTGGCCACGAGCTCTTTGAACTTGTAGACTCCATCTTCATACGCAATCCTCACATCGGGGATCTCTATGTCCCGGGCCACCTTGCTGAGCAGGCTTCTGCCCAGCGCCCTTTTAAAGGGGGGCAGGTAATCGGAGATGCCGGTGACGATTACCGCCGCCGGCTCCAGTCCCGTTTTCAGCACATTGTCATAGAGGATATCCTGGCAGATCACCACCCCGGCGCCGCTGTCGACAAGCTGATGCTTCACCTCCTGGCTGGTGTAGACCGGGCTGATGGGGGTAACCACGGCGCCAATTTTCAAAACCGCCAGGTAAGAAATAATGAACTGGGGCGAATTCAGCAGAAAAAGGGCCACCCGATCGCCCTTTCTAACCCCGATTTCATGCAGGGAGGCGGCCAGCCGGTGCACCTGCTTTTTCAATTCACCGTATTTGATCTTGCTGCCGTAGAAAAATACCGCGGTGTGGCTGCTGTAGCGCTCCGCCATCTCGTCGAAGAGATCGGGCAGCGGGGCCTCCGGTAGGTCGAATGAACGGGGCACATCCTCCGGGTAGAGCAGACACCACGGCCTGGATAAATAGATATTCTTTTTCTTCATGCTTTGCAACCATCTCCTCTGGCAACTGTATTGATCATAATATTTCCACAATAATTACTATATTCCTGCCTGAAATATTTTGCAGTTCCGAGTCTTCTGTCATATAGGATTGATGAAAATGATGGTTTTAGAGGTTTTCCAATTAATTAAGAGAAAAGGAGTTATTATTATCTCGATTTTTTTGTGCGCCGGTGCCGGTGAAATGGAGGAGCTGAAAAGTCTATGGAACCCATAAAGCTGAAGCATGGACTGGATGAGCGGCCGCCCCCGGGCGAACTGCTCCTTTTGGGGCTGCAATGGTTTGCCATTGCCGTGCCCATCGTGATTATCATCGGTAATACCGTGGCGGGCCTGCACTTTGACAGCCTTGCCGAACAGAGCGTGTACATGCAAAAGGTCTTCTTCATGACGGGGCTCTCCCTTTTGGCGCAGGTGCTGTGGGGCCACCGCCTGCCGCTGATCAGCGGCCCCGCCACCATCCTGCTAGTGGGAATCGTTGCAAGCCAGGCCGGGGGCGGCAGCGCCATGTACACGGCCATGGCCATGGGGGGGCTTGCTCTCTTTCTCTTGAATGCCGCCGGACTTTTCAATTTCCTGAAAAAGCTGTTTACGCCGCCCGTAGTGGCCGCCATTCTCATCCTCGTTGCCTTTACCCTTACGCCCATGATCCTG